>NZ_CP084506.1:910170-1213560 GCF_003113495.2 Edwardsiella tarda ATCC 15947 = NBRC 105688 | reverse complement strand
TGCGTCTCCTGTCACACCATGCAACAACCGCTGGCCGAATATCAGGGCAGTGTCCACTTCCAGAATAAACCCGGCATCCGCGCCGACTGCGCCGACTGCCACGTCCCGCAACAACCTCTCGACTTCCTGAAAACCAAGGTGTTGGCGCTGAAGGATGTCTATGGTGAACTCACCGGGAAGATCGACACCCCCGAGAAGTACCAGGCCCACAAGCTGGCCATGGCGCAAAGCGTCTGGAACACCATGAAGGCCAACGATTCGGCGACCTGCCGCTCCTGCCACAGCTACCAGGCGATGGATATCATCGATCAGAGTCCGGAAGCACGCCAGCAGCACCCGGTGGCGATCAAGCAGGGTGAAACCTGTATCGATTGCCATAAGGGGGTCGCTCATATTCTGCCGGATATGAGCGCCTTGACGGCCGCCGGCGCCAACGAACTGGCCGCCGCCGCCGCCCAGACACCGGTCAGCGCCCACACCCTGTACGCCATCACCACCCAACCGTTCTTCCTGAGCCCGAACAGCGGCGCGCACGACGATGGTAGCCTGATGCCGTCAACCGCCATCCGCGTCCTGCAACGCCAGGGCGAGATGATCCAAGGCGAACTCAATGGCTGGCAGCAGGATGGCGTCAACCAGGTGATCTACGATGCCCAAGGCAAACGCATTCTGGCGGCATTGCTGGGTGAGGCCGCGCGTAAGCAGGTGAAAGTCCTGTCGAGCGAGACCGATGCGGCGACGGGATTGATCTGGCATCGCGTCAGCCTCGCCGTCTGGCTGCCGAAGGCCAAACTGATCGGCAGTGAGCAACCCATCTGGCGCTATGCCGCCACGATGATGTCCGACAACTGCACCGGCTGTCACGGCCTCACCGCGTTGGATCGATTCAACGCCAACCAATGGATCGGGGTGGTCAAGGGCATGGCCTCACGCACCTCGTTGAATGAAGAACAGCTGCGCCTACTGACCCAATATGTCCAAAAACACGCCAGCGATATGTCTGCCGATCGTGCCGAGGAGACGAAGTGATGAATAAGAAAACCGCCCCCACCGCCGCGCCGCTGTGCGTCTCACGCCGTCATTTCCTCGCCGGTGGCGCCGCCCTGCTCGGCGCACCGCTACTGGCCGGGCTGTGGCCCAAGTCGGCGCTGGCGCAGGCCATCAGCCTGGCGTTGCCGCAGTTTACCGCCCTGCAGCCGGCCCAAAAGGGGCCGTTGACCGGCGCCCACTGGGGGGCCTTCGAGGCCATCGTAAGCGACGATCGGATGGTCGGCGTACGAGCGGTCAGCGACGATCCCTACCCCAATGAGCTGATCACCATGGCCCCCTATCAGGTCCATGCCGCCAACCGCATCAAGTACCCGATGGTGCGTAAGCATTACCTGGAGGGGGGGCCGCAGAATGGCCATCCCGAGCTACGTGGCTGCGACGAGTGGGTTCGCGTCAGCTGGGATCAGGCGCTCACCTTGGTCAGCGACCAGATCACTCGCCTGCAACGCCAGTATGGCCCGCAATCCATCCACGCCGGCTCCTATGGCTGGAAGAGCGTCGGCATGTTGCATAATAGCCGTACCCTGTTGCAACGCCTGATGAACCTCAGCGGCGGCTTCCTCGGCTACGCCGGTGACTACTCGACCGGCGCGGCGCAGGTCATCATGACCCACGTGGTCGGCTCGATGGAGGTCTACGAGCAGCAAACCGCCTGGCCCAACGTGATCGAGCACAGCGAGCTGGTGGTGCTCTGGGGCTGTAACCCCATGATCACCCTGGAAAACAGCTGGAATATGCCCGACCATGTCGGCCAGACCGGCTTCGAGGCGTTGAAGAAGAAGGGCACGCGTATCATCAGTATCGATCCGGTACGCAGCGCCAGCACCACCCAGCTCAATGCCGAGTGGATCGCCCCGCACCCCTACACCGACGCGGCGATGCTACTCGGTATCGCCCACACCCTGATGAGCGAGAAACTGCACGATCGCGACTTCCTCGCCACCTATACCGTCGGCTTCGATCGTTTCGCCGACTACCTGAATGGTAAGGATGATGGCGTCGTCAAGGATGCCGCCTGGGCGTCGGCCATCAGTGGCGTCGAGGCCGAAACCCTGCGCCAGTTGGCACGAGACATGGCTCGTCAGCGCACCATGATCATGGCGGGCTGGGGGATCCAGCGCCAGCATCACGGCGAACAGCCTCACTGGCTGCTGGTCACCGTGGCCGCCATGCTTGGCCAAATCGGCCTGCCTGGCGGTGGCTTCGGCTTTAGCTATCACTACTCCTCCGGCGGTAGCCCCACGGCGCGCGGCGGTATCTTGTCGGGGATCTCGGCGGGGAATGCGCCGAAGAACAGTCCGACGCCTATTCCGGTGGCACGCATCGCCGATTGCCTGGCCAACCCGGGCAAGACCATCGACTTTAACGGCGGCAAGGTTACCTATCCCGATGTGAAGATGGTGTATGTCGCCGGGGGCAACCCCTTCGGCCACCATCAAAATACCAACAACCTGATCGAAGCCTGGCGTCGGCCGGAGACCATCGTGGTCAACGAACCTTACTGGACCGCCACCGCCAAGTACGCCGACATCGTGTTGCCCGCCACCACCAGCTATGAACGTAACGATCTGGAGATGGGCGGTGACTACTCCCAGCTGTATGTATTCCCGATGCATCAATGCGTTCCACCGCAACACGAGGCACGTAACGACTTCGCCATCTTCGCGGGGCTGGCAGAGAAGCTTGGGGCCCTGGAGGCCTTCACCGAGGGTAAGGATGAACAGCAATGGCTGAAAGGAATGTACGATGGCATGGCGGCGCAGGCACGCAACGCGCGCGTCGCCCTGCCGCCATTCGATATGTTCTGGGCGTCCAACAACTACATCCGCTTCCCGATCCCGCCGGCCAACAAGGAGTGGGTGCGCTACGCCGATTTCCGCGCCAACCCGCTGCTCAACCCACTCGGGACACCGTCCGGCAAGATCGAGATCTACTCGGATACCATCGCCGCGATGAACTACCCCGACTGCAAGGGATTACCTAGCTGGATGCCACCCTATGAGTGGTATCAAAGCGAGGTGGCTCAACGCTTCCCGCTCTCGCTGAGTACCGCGCACGCCGTCAACCGTCTGCACTCCCAGCTGGACAACACCCCGCTGCGTGAGAAGTATGCCGTCGCCAATCGTGAGGCGATCCTGATCCATCCGCAGGATGCCAAGGCACGTGGCATCGCCGACGGCGATCTGGTACGCGCCTGGAACGATCGTGGTCAGATCCTGGTCGGCGCCATCGTCACCCAGGATATCCGCCCCGGGGTCGTGCGTATCAGCGAAGGGGCCTGGTTCGATCCGGCCGATCCGGCGAAGCCCGGTTCGCTGTGTCGAAACGGCAACGTCAACTGCCTGACCTTCGATATCGGCTCCTCTCGCCTGGCCCAGGGTAACTGTGGCCATATGGCGCAGCTGGAGATCGAGAAGTTCCAGGGCACCCCACCGGCCAATACCGCACATGACGTGCCGCGCGGCGCCTAACGCCGGCACGACGCGTTAATCCCACCGTCTGACGGCGCCTGCAACGGGCGCCGTCGAATATTGAAATCCCTTTTCATTTATCTAGAAGGTGCGTAACATGCGCGCCAAATACCCCCTTACTTTCTCAGCTTATTAGCGGTTGATCCATGCTCACTCTTGCCCGCGCCCTCACTCGACGACTCCCCGATCGTACCGGCAGCGCCTTCTTGATCGTCGCGTTTCTCACCGGGATCGCCGGGGCGCTTCAAACCCCGACGCTCAGCCTGTTCCTCTCCAGCGAGGTCACGCAGAGTCCGCTGCTGGTCGGCCTGTTTTATACTGGCAGCGCCGTGATCGGCATCATCGTCAGTCAAGGGCTCGCCAGCCTCTCGGATCGGCGCGGCGATCGTAAGCGATTAATCCTGGGATGCTGCCTCTTGGGAGCCCTCGGCTGCCTCCTGTTCGCCTACAACCGCAACTACACCCTGTTATTGGTGGTCGGGGTATGCCTAACCAGTTTCGGCTCCACCGCCAACCCGCAGATGTTCGCCCTGGCGCGCGAGTATGCCGATCGCAGCGGCAAGGAGGCGGTGATGTTCAGCTCCATCCTGCGCGCCCAGATCTCCCTGGCCTGGGTGATTGGCCCACCGCTGGCTTTCGCCATGGCCTTGGGCTGGGGCTTCACCTTGATGTATCTGGCCGCGACCCTCACCTTTCTATTATGCGCCGCCATCGTGTGGCGCTGGCTGCCGACGATGCCGCGAGCGGCGGAAACCCCGCGCGGCGGCGCCCAGGCTCCACGCCGTAATCGCCATCAGACGCTGCTGCTGCTGATCTGCGCCACCTTAATGTGGACCTGCAATAGCATGTATCTAATCAATATGCCGCTCTATATCAGCCATCAGCTGCAACTCCCGGAGCGGCTGGCCGGCTTGATGATGGGCAGCGCCGCCGGGCTAGAGATCCCGACGATGCTGATCGCCGGCGTCTATGCCAAACGACTGGGGAAACGGCGCCTGATGCTGCTGGCGCTGGCGGCCGGGGTGCTGTTCTACGCGGGATTATGCTGGATCACCCATCCCTGGGCCCTGCTGGCTCTGCAACTGCTGAATGCGGTGTTTATCGGTATCTTGGCGGGGATCGGCATGCTGTACTTCCAGGATCTGATGCCGGGACAGGCGGGCTCGGCCACCACGCTGTTCACCACCAGCGGACGTATCGGCTGGATCATCGCCGGTTCGATCGCCGGGGCCCTGGCCGAATGGTGGAACTACTCGGCGGTATTCCCGGTGTCGCTGCTGATGCTCTTCGCCGCCAGCGCTTGCATGCTGAAGATGAAGAGCGATCGTCAACTCACGGACAATTCGACATCGGCGCCCTAAACCGGGCGCCTATCGGGGAACACGTGGCGATGGACTCGCCCGCGCGGTGGCGCCGACTCAGGGTGTGGTGGCGCGCTCCAAGGCGCCCAGATAAGCCAACGCCGCCTCACGATCCGCGCCGCACATCTCGGCGCAGGGCTTAAGCTGGCCACACACCGCCGGGCGCTGTGCGGAGTGAAATAGCCGACAACGCAACGCCTCATCCAACTGTGGACACGGCATCGCCGCTGGCTTGCCCTGCGGCAACCCCGGGATCGGGCTGGATATCGACGGGGCGATACAACAGGCGGCACACGCGGCGCGGCACTCCATCATTGATGACTTCTCCTCTCCGCCTCGGGCGGTCGATGCTAGGGGCGCACACCCGATGGGCGGCCAGGACCGATGCGGCGCAGAAAAAATCGGCGCTCGGCTCGGCGGGGCGCTTACCCTAACAAAGCCGCGCCGCGTCGGCTAGCCCCGCCGGTGAAAAAAACGTCATGGCCGCCTTTTCAGCGGCCCGGTCGCGACTCCTCCTCTACCCCATCGGGTTTTCTTTCTCTACGCGTCGATTCTCCGGTTTACTTTCTATGCGCCGCATCGTACCATTGCGCTAGTACATAAGAATCCACAGGAGTCACCGATGACCATGGAGCAGACCTTGACCACCTCGTTGCAGCGCCCCTCAATCTTGGGCGGAGCGATGATCATCGCCGGAACCGCCGTTGGCGCCGGTATGTTTTCCATTCCCGTCGTCACCGCCGGGGTGTGGTTCAGCCTCTCCGCCATCCTGTTACTCATCACCTGGGCCTGCATGTACCTATCCGGTCTGATGATCCTGGAGAGCAACCTGCACTACCCGGCGGGAGCCAGCTTCCATACCATGGTGGGCGATCTGTTGGGCAAGGGTTGGAATAGTCTCAACGGGCTGTCCATCGCCTTCGTGCTGTATATCCTGACTTATGCCTATATCTCCGCCGGCGGTTCGATCATCACCCATACGCTGGCACCGTTGGCCGAGGTTGGCCAGCCGTTGGCCGGTGGGGTCTTCGCCCTGTTAGTCGGGTTCATCGTCTGGCTGTCGACGCGGGCGGTGGATCGCCTGAGCACCGTGCTCATCGGCGGGATGGTGATCACCTTCCTGCTGTCGACCGGTGATATGTTTACCCATGTCGACCCCGCCATCTTGTTCGATCGCGGCGACGAACAGGCCAGTTACCTGCCCTATGCATTGGCCGCGATGCCCTACCTGCTGACCTCGTTTGGCTACCATGGCAACGTGCCGGGGCTGGTCAAGTATTACAACAAGGATAGTCGCGCGGTGGTGCGTAGCCTGCTGTACGGCACCCTGATCGCCTTGGTGATCTACCTCTTCTGGCAGTATGTGATCCAGGGCAACATCAGCCGGGCGGCCTTCCGCCAGATCATCGCCGAGGGTGGTAACATTGGCAGCCTGCTCAAGCAGATGGGCAGCGTCGCCAGCAGCCCGTTAGTGACGCAGTTGCTGAACGCCTTCTCCTATATGGCTCTGGCCAGCTCCTTCCTCGGCGTCTCTCTGGGGCTGTTCGACTACATCGCCGACATGCTGAAGTTTACCGATACACCGAGTGGGCGGGCCAAGAGCGCGCTGATCACCTTCGTGCCGCCGACCATCGGCGCGCTGCTGTTCCCCAATGGCTTCCTGTATGCCATCGGCTTCGCTGGCCTGGCGGCCACCATCTGGGCGGTGATCGTCCCGGCGCTAATGGCGCACGCCAGCCGCCGCCGCTTCCCGCAAGCGCACTATCGCGTGCCGGGCGGCATCGCGGTCATCGTCTTGGTGATCGGCTTTGGCCTGCTCAACGCCATCGCCCATATTCTGTCTCTGTTCAATCTGTTACCAATCTACCGCTAAACGACTCGCGCCCCGTTCTCCGGGGCGCCTCTTTTCCCGTCGAGGCCACTTTTTCCGCCGCCTCCCCTTGCCTGAAACGCGGTGTACGGGTAGTGTGTCGCCACCTGACTGCCTCCCGCCGTATCGCCAGTGGTATCCGTAACGGATGGGAGCGCGGCCGAATAACCCCGCTGTTTTTTTAAGGTATTGCAATCATGGCCAGAGCTAACGAAATCAAACGCGGTATGGCGGTAAACTACAACGGTAAGCTGCTGTTGGTCCGCGATATTGATATCCAGTCCCCCAGCGCACGCGGCGCGGCGACCCTGTACAAAATGCGTTTCTCCGACGTGCGTACCGGGCTGAAAGTGGAAGAGCGCTTTAAAGGCGACGATCTGCTGGAGACCATCACCCTGAGCCGTCGTCCCGTCACCTTCTCTTACATCGACGGCGACGAGTATGTGTTTATGGATGACGAAGACTACACCCCGTACACCTTCAAGAAAGAGCAGATCGAAGAAGAGCTGCTGTTTATCCCGGAAGGCGGCATCCCGGGGATGCAGGTGCTGACCATGGAAGGCCAGGTGCTGGCACTCGAACTGCCGCAGACCGTCGACATGGAAATCGTCGAGACCACCCCGAGCATCAAGGGTGCCTCCGCCAGTGCGCGTACCAAGCCGGCTACCCTGCCGACCGGGCTGGTCGTCCAGGTACCGGAGTATCTGAGCAACGGCGAAAAGATCCGTATTCACGTCGAAGAGCGTCGCTTTATGGGCCGCGCCGACTAAGTCGCCGCCCATGCGGCAGGTGACGCCGCTCGGTACGCAACAGGGGGGGACGCATCGCGTCCCCCCCTGTTGGTTATCTCATGCGCCAAGGCGCCGAGCGCATCACTTCATCTGCGGGAAGTAGACACGTTTAATCGCCAGCTCGACACCGCGAACCTCGGCCAACCCCTTTAGGCGCCCGATGGCGGAGTAGCCCGGGTTGGTCTTCTTCTTCAGATCGTCCAGCATCTGGTGACCATGGTCCGGACGCATCGGAATCGGACGCAGATCGCCCGCCTGCTGACGACGCTGCTCTTCCGTCAGGATCGCCTTGACCACGGCGAACATGTCGACATCCCCCTGAAGATGCGCCCCTTCATGGAAGCTCTTCGGGTTATCTTCGCGGCAGGTGGCGCGCAGATGGGTGAAGTGAATACGATCGCCGAAGCGTTCGATCATCTCCACCAGATCGTTATCGGCCCGCACGCCGTAGGAACCGGTGCACATGGTGAACCCGTTGTAGATGCTATCGACCGTCTCTTTCAGCCACTGCATGTCTTCGATTGTCGAGACGATACGCGGCAAGCCGAGGATCGGACGCGGCGGATCATCCGGATGTACCGCCAGGCGTAGACCACAGGCCTCGGCCACCGGGACAATCTCACGCAGGAAGTGAGCCATATGCTCACGCAGCTGCGCCTTGTCGATGCCATCATATTCGGCCAGGCGGGCACGGAACTGATCCAGGGTATAACCCTCTTCCGCCCCCGGCAGTCCGGCGATGATGTTGCCCGTCAGCTTGGCCACCTCGGCCTCACTCATCGCGTCGAAGTAGGCCTTGGCCTGGCGCTGCTCTTCCGCGCTGTAATCCTGTTCGGCACCCGGACGCTGCAAGATATGCAGTTCGAAGGCGGCGAAGGCGATCTGGTCGAAACGCAGGGCCTTGGAGCCATCCGGCATCAGAAACTCCAGATCGGTACGCGTCCAGTCCAATACCGGCATGAAGTTATAGCAGACGGTATCGATGCCACAGGCCGCCAGATTACGCAGGCTCTGTTTGTAATTGTCGATATGACGCTGATAGTCACCCGTCTGCGTCTTGATCTCTTCGTGAACCGGAACACTCTCTACCACCGACCAGGTCAATCCCTTTTCAGCCAGCATCGCCTTACGCTGCTCGATCTCCTCGACACTCCACACTTCGCCGTTCGGAATATGGTGCAACGCCGTCACGACGCCGGTCGCGCCAGCCTGGCGGACATCATCAAGGGAAACCGGATCGTTCGGGCCATACCAACGCCAAGTTTGTTCCATCTACTGTTACCTTCTGCGGTGTGTTAACGGGTACTGCTCTGACGGGTCAGACAGATTTCACGATTCACGGCCATCGCCGGCACAATCTGTCATACCAAATCGTCACAGATATCACTCAGCTTTACCCTGACGCATCCCGATGCGCCTGTCAAAAGCGAAAGTCTCATTGGTTGATCCGCCTCACGATTATCGGGGAATTTTGGACTAACCAATTTGATTTTCTGTCATATCAATTTAGACTGCAAGCCCATGTGATGCTGTCTGACCACCCTGTGAATGCGTGTGGGCTTAGCGCAATTCAGGTGACGGCTCTCGATAAAGTGGTCTAACACCTTTGCGTATTGCTATGAAACAGGCCGCCCATGCGGCGCTGCTTCACTCATCCATTAGATGGAGCTCCGAATGAAAAACCTCGCCAACCATACATTACCGGCCGATGTGCAGCGTCCCAGCTACGATCGCAGCGCCCTGAAGTCCCGTATCGTACACCTAGGCTTTGGCGCCTTTCACCGTGCGCATCAAGCCTTATTGACCGATCGCGTCTTGAATAAGCAAGGCGGTGACTGGGGATACTGTGAGGTGAACCTGATCGGCGGGGAGGCCTTGATCGAGCAATTGCGCCAGCAGGATCATCTCTATAGCGTGCTGGAGAAGGGCGCTAGCCACAATCAGGCGATCGTGGTCGGCGCGGTGCATGAGTCGCTGCACGCCACCCTCGATGGCATCGAGGCGGTGGTCGAGAAGATGGCCGAGCCGCAGGTCGCCATCGTCTCTCTGACGGTCACCGAAAAAGGGTACTGCATCGAGCCGGGTAGCGGACGCTTGGACCTGAACAACCCGTTGATCCAGGCCGATCTGGCCACGCCGCACCAACCCGCCTCCGCCCCTGGCGCCATCGTTGAAGCGCTGCGCCTACGTCGTGAGCGCGGCCTCGCCCCCTTTACCGTACTCTCCTGCGACAACATCCCGGAAAACGGCCATGTGGTGAAGAATGCGGTATTGGATCTGGCCCAGGCGCGTGACCCGCAACTGGCCGCCTGGATCGACGCCAATGTCACCTTCCCCAGCACCATGGTCGATCGTATCGTACCGGCGGCCACCGCCGAGACGCTGGCGGAGATCCATACGGCACTGGGCGTCGACGACCCGTGTGGCATCGCCTGTGAACCCTTTATTCAGTGGGTGGTCGAGGATAATTTCGTCGCCGGTCGCCCCGAGTGGGAGATCGCCGGCGCCGAGTTGGTCAGCGATGTGCTGCCCTACGAGGAGATGAAGCTACGCATGCTTAACGGTAGCCACTCGTTCCTCGCCTACCTGGGGTATCTGGCAGGCTATCAACACATCAATGACTGCATGGAGGATGGCGCCTACCGTCAAGATGCCCATCGTCTGATGCTGCAAGAGCAGGCGCCAACCCTGAGCGTCAGCGGCGTCGATCTGGCACGCTACGCCGCGTTGCTGATCGACCGTTACAGCAACCCCTCTCTGAAGCACCGTACCTGGCAGATCGCCATGGACGGCACCCAGAAGCTACCGCAACGCATGCTGGACTCCATCCGCTGGCATCTGGCGCACGATAGCGCCTTCCCTTGCCTGGCGCTGGGCGTGGCCGGTTGGATGCGTTACGTCGGAGCTATCGATGATGCCGGGCAGCCGATCGACGTGCGCGACCCGATGGCGGAAACCCTGAAGCAATGCGTAGCCAACAGCGCCGACGGCGCAGAGCGTGTCCAGGCGCTGCTGGGCGTCAGCGCGGTCTTCGGTGACGCGCTGCCGCAGGAGCCCCGCTTTGTCGAGGCGGTGACCGCCGCCTACCTGTCACTGATGCAGCAGGGCGCGGCGCAGAGCTGTGCCGAGCTGGCCGCTCAAGCATAAAAAAAGGCCGTCTTTGGACGGCCTCGCGTTCTCCTCGCAGGCCCCCTCCGGGGCCTGCGTTTCGCCGCTTACACGGCCAGCAACGTTTTGCTCCCCTCGCTAACGGTAAATGTCGCGACCATTTCAGTCAGTACCTTGGCCTGATCCTCCAGGACATGGGAGGCGGCGGTGGACTCCTCCACCAGCGTCGCATTCTGTTGCGTCACGGTATCCATCTGGTTGATGGCCTGGTTTATCTGGACAATCCCCCGACTTTGCTCCTCTGCACTGTCCGAGATCTCCCCCAAGACCGCAGAGAGATGGGTGATCGAATTAATGATATTCTCCATCGTAGAACCGGCCGCCGAGACGCTGGCGCTGCCTTGGTTCACCTTCTCCACCGAGGCGGAAATCAGGCTATTAATCTCCTTCGCCGCCTGAGCGCTGCGCTGGGCCAGATTGCGAACTTCGCTGGCTACCACGGAGAAGCCCCGCCCCTGATCCCCCGCGCGAGCGGCCTCAACCGCCGCATTCAGCGCCAGGATATTGGTCTGAAACGCAATGCTGTCAATGACACTGGTGATCGACGAGATATGTTGGGAGTTAGCGGAAATCGCCTCCATGGTCTTAACGACATCCGTAATCGCATGGCCGCCCGATACCACTGTCTTCGCCGCCTCATTGGCCAGCTGCGCCGCGTTGCGTGAGTTATCGCTATTCTGATTCACGATAGAGGTAATTTGCTCCATGCTGGCGGCCGTCTCCTCTAACGCCGCCGCCTGTTGTTCGGTTCTCGACGCAAGATTGCTCCCACCGGAGGAAATCTCGCCAGCCCCCGAATAAATCACCTCGGCGCTGCCTCTCACAGAGATAACAATATCCCGTAACGCCCGCTGCATCTCGGCCAGATGGCTGGACAAAACCTGCATTTCACTTTTACCCTGACAGGCGATACGCTGCGTCAAATCCCCGCGGGCAATGTATTGAATATGGCGAATGACGATCTGCAACGGCAGTAGCATCGCTTTTTTCACCGAGAGCCAACATATCAACAGGCAAAGCAGGGATAACATACCGACCAGCGATAATACCCACTTCATCACCAGGCAATCATGTTGACTCTTACTGACGCCCTGATGCATGAGTCGATCATGTTGCTCCTGCCAGGCATTATAGGCATGCTGTGTCGCAATATTCAGATCGACCAGTTTCTCATTCAGCGCCATCGCCTGCTGGATATCATTTTGCTTTAATAATGAATAGATTTGAGAAACAATGGTGAGATACTGACTGAAATTATTATTTACCCGATTAACCACATCGGCCGATAAACCATCAACATCAGGAATATCTTTATATGCCAGGTAGTTGCGGCGAGCTTCAACGATCCGCCGTTCCGCTCGGTCTGAGAGGCCTTGCACCTTCTCCTGATCAAACTTTGCTGCCGTAACCTGATTTAACGCCTCGCGTAGACTCGAGCGCGCCTGAATTAAATTGATCCAGGCCTCGCTGAAGAACATGACATTACGCCGTGACTGATAATTTTCCTGTATGTGATCATCATCGTTATTAATTACATTATAAAAAATACAGAATGAGATCGCCTGAATTGAAAAAATCGCAACGATTATTATCGGAATTAATGTTGCTATTTTTACCTTAGAAAACATAAGAACGGATTTTCCTGTCGCCGATTATTTATTAAGTAAGCGTTATCGGCACGCGCATCACTTTCTTTATCAGTTTTTTTGAAAATATAAAATATGTCTACAATGCATACAGCCAAATAATGGCTGTAGAAATAGACCGCTCGGTGATAATAACTAATGAAATAACATTTTATGTTATTTCATCGCCTGAGTTGGCACATTAGCTAACCAATGCTGGGTAAAATCCGTGAGGGATGATGGACGACCGAACCAATATCCCTGCAAGAAATCCAGATGGTAAGCGCGTAAATGCTGTAGCTGTGGCTCCGACTCCACCCCTTCCGCTAACGTCACCATGTTGAGACGCTTCGCCAAGGTGATCACCGTATCCACAATATGCTCGGATAACGCGTCGCTCCCGATCATCCGCACGAAGCTCTGATCGATCTTCAAGATATCAAACGGGTAACGCTGTAGATAAGCCAGACTCGAGTGCCCGGTACCGAAGTCATCCAGCGCCAGCTGCACCCCTAATGCGCGTAACTCATCGAAGATACGCTCCGTCAACGCGCCATCGGGCACCCGCTGACGCTCCGTCAGCTCCAACACCAGCTGAATCGGGTTCTCTTGGAAGGCGGCGAGGAAACGACGACACTCCTCGACCAGGCTGAGATCGTTAAAATGGCTGGCGCTGATGTTAAAACCGAAGTGAAAATCTGCCGGTAAACTTTTGCAGCGAGGG
Organism: Edwardsiella tarda ATCC 15947 = NBRC 105688; assembly: GCF_003113495.2. Lineage (NCBI taxonomy): Bacteria > Pseudomonadati > Pseudomonadota > Gammaproteobacteria > Enterobacterales > Hafniaceae > Edwardsiella > Edwardsiella tarda. Next base: position 1,200,500 of record NZ_CP084506.1, on the reverse strand, counting down.
GCAAAATAGTCACTGACCTGCTGCATCATGTCACGCGTCATCGCGACGATAAGCCCGCTATCCTCCGCCAAGGGAATGAAGTTATTCGGTGGGATCAGCCCCAACTGGGGATGCTGCCAACGCATCAGGATCTCACAGCCGACCAGACGCTCATCCTGACCACTGACGACCGGTTGGATGTAGGGGATGAACTGATGACGACGCAACGCCTCACGCAAGTAGGCCACCGGGCTATTCACCTGCCCCGCCAGACGGTAGGTCACCACACCAAACACGATGGCTAAGCCCAAGAACAGCACCAGGCTGCCGCGCGAGTAATCCAAAATATAGGCCCAGTGGCTGTTGACCGGGATCGTCGTCACCACCGAGACGGCATAATGGGGGGCCTGCTGCACGATGCGCCGCCCCTCCACCGGCGGCAGCGCCGCGATCACCTGGCCGCGCGCATCCATCCAACGATCGCCGATATGCAGATACAGCGGGGTCGGCTCACTCAACGAACGCAAAATATTGCGCAGATAGTAGCCATCGATCCCAACTAATACACTGCTATTCTCCGGCCCCGGTGTACTGAACACCAACAGGGAGCGGTTCGGCGTCAGCTGATTATTCGGCATCAGGGTCAAGCGATGCTCGCTGTAGCGATCATGACCAAGTTTACGTTGGGTGGCGCCATACAACGACGAGCAGTAGATGGTGCTGTCTCGCGCCAGGTTGACCGAGCGCACGTCGGGCACCGTGGTCACTTGGAAGGCCAACGCGGCGTGTACCGTGGCATCACAGGGTTGTCCGGCATAGCGTAACACCGCATCGGAAGCCAGGCGGGCATTGCCCAGCGCCTCCTCGATCTGCCCCAAGGCCAGCGTAATGCGTTGATGCGCCGAATTACTCAAGCCACGCGAGGCCTGCCAGGAGACGGTGATCACCGCCAATAGCAACACCATCCCTACCGCACCCGCAGACAGCAGCGGGCGGAAATAACCGCGCCAACGCTCAGTGCCCAGTTGCGTCATTCCGCTATGCCTCGCTTTTGCCCGACGCGCCATACGGCCCGCCGCTCCCTGCGCCGACCACCCACCCCGACGCGCATCGTTCGTTACTTACAGTCTAGTCGTACCGGTGTGGAGTCAAACAGATAACCGTCAAATCCTGGATCATCCGGATTAGAGATCTCCAAGAGTTTAGCCTTCACATTTTCCAAATGCTGCCACATGGCCTGTTTGGCGGCGAGCGCGTCACGGCGCAACACCGCTTGTAAGATCTTCTGGTGATCCTCCAGCCAATTCCAGCGGTAGCTGAAGTCCTGGGTATGACCATGCAGCCCCGCCCACAGCGGATTATGCTGACGTGCCCGCCAAGCTTCCTGCACCATACCGGCCAAGACACTGTTCTGCGTCGACTGTGCCAACAAACAGTGAAAGCGCTCATCCGCGCTCTCATCCGCACAGCCGCCATTCAATGCCTGGCGCTCTTGCTCGATGGCCTCACGCATCTGCAAAATATCGGACTTGGTGGCTTGCGTCGCGGCGAAGGCGGCGACCTCGCTCTCCAATAATTGGCGCGCCTGGAGCAGCTCAAAGGGCCCAAAGGTATTCTCGTCGAGGTTGCGTACGTGCACCCCCGAGACCTGCTGGGGAAGGGCCATCACATACACCCCTGACCCCTTACGGACGTCGATCAAATGCTCTAATTCCAACATGATCAACGCCTCGCGCACCACACTCCGACTCACATCGAACTGCTCGGCGATATCACGCTCCGGAGGCAGACGCTCCCCGATAGGATAATCGCCGCGTGCGATCGCGGCCCGCAGCGTGTTGCCGACTTCCTGATACAATCTCATGGCTTGCCCCTCTGGATGTACGCCGATGCAGAGTAAAACCGCAATTGGACAGACCAATTGTCAATAATTATACGCTGTTGCGTCTAGATTGGTCTGATTGTATCACAGCGTTGATTCGTTCAGAAAAAGCAGATAAGAACACGACAATGGCACGCCTCATGATGAAGGTGCAAGAGATAGGAGGGACGTTCCCGCTCACGCCGGAACGTCCCGGACAGGAGCATTAACGATACACGACGGTAATCAGCGCCTGAGTATGCGCCGTGTCCACCCAGGTCAGACGCCCTTCGCCTACCTGAGCCGGTAGACGCCAGTCGGCATGATACTGCCTGCCGATATCGCGTTTAACCTGCTGGAGCTTACCCTCGCGATAACACGCGGAATGAACCTGATTATTTATAACAGTGAACTGACAGCCATCCTCCTCAATCATACCTCCAAAATGGACCACGCCCATGGATTGAGCTTGGGCGGGACCTGCGGCCAATCCGGCCATCAATAGCATCCCCACAGCGACAACCTTAAATAGTGATAAATACTCACGCTTCATATATCACTCCTGTCGTCAAGTTACTGCGTTTTCTCACCCTGCCTAGGCAATAATGGGTGAAAAAACAGAGACATTCCTTGTAAACCCTCTCCTTGAAACATAGCAGAACTCATTGATTAATAACGGCTATCCAGATCAAAACTTCAGTTATTTCTTCAGGTGATATAAATACAGAATTACTCGCCAAAGCACTTAGCTAATTCAGCATAAAAATCTTAAATATGATAAATAAAATGCCGAATCTAATTAAATACATGGCGTTTACGCAAACTCCCGCTAGGCGTGGGGTTGTCTCCCGGTCGATTTTTCTCAAGAATGTTTTCTTGCTCACAAAACTCCCGTCCCGGCCGTAGCGGCAAAAAAAGAGAAGGAAGAGACAATGACCCGTGTAAATGTGATCACCGGTTTTCTCGGCAGTGGCAAAACCACCACCCTGCGCCACTTACTGGCCCACAAACCGGCACAAGAGCGCTGGGCGATACTGGTCAATGAATTTGGCGAAATCGGCATCGACGGCGCACTCTTAGCCGATAGCGGAGCCCTGTTGAAGGAGATCCCCGGCGGATGCCTGTGCTGCGTTAATGGACTGCCGATGCAAATCGGCTTAAACCGACTACTGAAGGAGCAGCCCGATCGGTTGCTGATCGAGCCCACGGGATTGGGGCACCCCAGTCAGATCCTGCGACAACTCGCGAGCGACACCTATCAAGCTTGGCTGACGATCCAGGCGACCATCTGCCTGCTCGATGCGCGCCAGCTCGACAGCGCGCGTCTACGCAACGATGAGAGCTTCAATGCGCAACTGGCCGTGGCCGACATTATTGTGGCGAATAAATGCGACACCTATGACGCCGTAACACGTGAGCATTTGCAGCGCTGGTGGCAAGAACAGGGAGCCGAACGCACGCTGATCGAGACTCAGCAGGGCCAGCTCGATACACACTGGCTCGACACCCCGCGTCGCGCCACTACGCCACTCCCCACATCCGCGCATCATCACGCCTCCCCGACGCCCGCCTCCGGCATCGCCGCCTTACGCCTACAGCCGGGCCAAGGCTGGCGCCGCGCGCTCAATCAAGGCCAGGGGTACTACAGTTGCGGCTGGATCTTTAGCGATGACAGCCTCTTCGATACCGTCGGGCTGCTGGAGTGGGTTCGCCTCACCCCACTGCTACGCATTAAGGGTGTCTTACGCGTCGCCGAAGGGACGCTACGCGTCAACCGCCAGGGAGACGACTTCCACATCGAAACCAGCCCCGTCGCGCCACCGGATAGCCGCATCGAGGTGATCCACGACGCCGAAGCCGATTGGAACAGCCTACAGAGTGCCTTATTAAAGCTGCGCACACGCCGTCACTGCGACGACAGGGCTTAGAGCCTATTCCAGTAGGCTATTTTGTTTGCCATTTTGGCCCTGGGCAGTGCTCTTAATCGTGACGCCCAGCCTGCCCACGCCGGTGAGAGGGTAAAGGCTCCCGTCGCGTGTCGATGCCGTCCTCCTCGCGCTCATCACCCGCAGGCTGGCAGACGGAGGGGGAGAAAGTCCCCCACCTCGACGGCCAATCCCCTCTCCCACAACCAGAGTAAGCACGACGCAAGCAACCCGATAGCCGATGAATATTCTGCATCCCCGACGCCCTCGTCGAGTTCGCAAGGGATCAGCAGCGACCAAACGCTCGGCGAGGCACGGCAAAACGGCATGAGGAGAGGAAGAATCTGGAGAGATTACAGGCGAATATATTACTAAATGTGTCAAATTAAACTATTGCTTACTTATTGATAAGATATCTCTCCCCGTTTCGTTTTTTCCTCCATATAATAGAGCGGCACAGATCAGGAGAATAAGTCATATATTTAGCTGGTTTTACATATGATTAGCTTAGTGGCTTCTACTGAATATCCCCCGAGAGACAAGCGGTAACCTGACGTTTATTCCATAACTTTGCTTTTGCAGACGCAAATTTTTGCCGGCGATGGGAATAAAACAGGACAAAAAGTGTGTTCTGCTGCACAATTCTACCCTAGTGTGATTGTCAGCCTGTCACGCGGAAATTAGTCTCTTGAAGGGTAATTTTTAGATAGCGACATGACAGGTCGTTAAGGACAACAAGGGAAACGGTTTATAATGGTCAAGTCTCAACCAGTTCTGAGATACATTCTGCGTTTGGCACCCGCCATCGCCGCCGCAGTGTTACTTTCAGCCTGTACCACGGCACCTCGCGATCGCTACGCACAGACTGATACGCATGCAGTTACCAATCAAGATAACCTTTTACTGCAAGCGTCTCAGGATGAATTCGAAGAGATGGTGCGCAATGTGGACATCAAGTCCAAGATCATGGATCAATACGCAAGCTGGAAAGGCGTCCGCTACCGTTTAGGCGGCGACAGCAAGCGTGGTATCGACTGCTCCGCCTTTGTGCAGCGAACCTTCCGTGAACAATTCGGCTTGGAATTGCCGCGTTCCACCTCTCAGCAAGAGGGAACCGGGCGCGCCATCAAACGCTCCAAACTGCGTATCGGCGATCTGGTGCTGTTCCGCGCCGGCTCTACCGGGCGTCACGTCGGCATCTATCTGGGCAATGATCAGTTCGTGCATGCTTCCACCAGCAGCGGCGTAACCATCTCTAACCTGAACGAGACTTACTGGAAGAAACGCTACCGTGAGGCGCGTCGCGTCCTGCCGGGTGTCCAGTTAGCCCAGGCCGATACACACAGTTAATATACCTACCGTTTTCCTGTCCCGATAAGACGCTGCCTCGGCAGCGTTTTTTGTTGCTCCTCCCCCACCCCGCCGCGAAGATTTACACAAAGACATACATTTTATTAACACAATAATCTCGTCGCGGTAGGCAAAATGCGCTATAGGCCCTACTATTCATATCGCCTAGCAGCAACATGGCGGCAGCGGCGATAGCGCGCTATGACGCAAGCCGACGCCTTTCCTCAGGCTAATCAGATAGGAAGAGCAGACATGGGAAATCGCATCGCACCACCGGAAGCCCATCCCACTCCGCCCCCGGGAGAGCGACTACAGCGTCACCTCACCAACCGCCATATTCAACTCATCGCCATCGGTGGCGCCATCGGTACCGGCCTGTTTATGGGATCGGGTAAAACCATCAGCCTCGCGGGTCCCTCGATCATCTTCGTTTATATGATCATCGGCTTTATGCTGTTCTTCGTGATGCGGGCGATGGGCGAGCTACTGCTCTCCAATCTGGACTATAAGTCCTTCAGCGACTTCGCCAGCGATCTCCTCGGGCCGCGAGCCGGCTACTTTACCGGTTGGACCTATTGGTTTTGCTGGGTGGTCACCGGCATGGCCGACGTGGTCGCCATCACCGCCTATGCCCACTTCTGGTTTCCCCATCTGGCAGACTGGATCATTTCGCTCTCCTGCGTGCTGTTGTTACTGTCGCTTAACCTGGTCACGGTCAAGATGTTCGGCGAGACCGAGTTCTGGTTCGCGATGATTAAGATCGTCGCCATCATCGCCTTGATCTTGATCGGCCTCGGCATGGCCCTCTCCGGCTTCCGCGCCCCCTCCGGCGAGCAGGCCGCCTTCAGCAATCTGTGGCGCGAGGGATTCTTCCCCCATGGTATCAGCGGCTTCTTTGCCGGATTTCAGATCGCCGTCTTCGCCTTCGTCGGTATCGAACTGGTCGGCACTACCGCGGCGGAGACGCGCAACCCTCATCAGGTCTTACCCAAGGCGATCAACGCCATACCGCTACGCATCATCATGTTTTACGTCCTGGCGCTCTGTACCATCATGATCGTCACCCCTTGGCATCAGGTCGTCGCGAACAAAAGTCCGTTCGTCGAGCTGTTCGTCTTAGCAGGGTTGCCCGCCGCCGCCGGGATCGTCAACTTCGTGGTGCTGACCTCCGCCGCCTCCTCTGCCAATAGCGGCATCTTCTCCACCAGCCGTATGCTGTATGGGTTAGCGCAGAGCGGTCTGGCCCCGCGGCGCTTCGCCCGGCTATCGCGGCGCTCCGTTCCCGCCGCCGGGTTGTTCTTTTCGTGTCTGTGCCTGTTGGGCGGTGTGGTATTGCTGTATCTGATCCCTAACGTCATCACCGTCTTCACCCTGATCACCACCGTCTCGGCGGTGCTATTTATGTTCGTCTGGTCGATCATCCTGTGCAGCTATCTGGTCTATCGCCGGCGCTATCCACAGCGCCATGCGGCCTCCCAGTACAAGATGCCGTTGGGCATCGTCATGAGTTGGCTATGCCTGGCGTTTCTGTTCGGCGTGCTGATCCTGCTCACCCTCGAAAACGATACCCGCCAAGCCTTGATGGTCACCCCGCTGTGGTTTATCGCGCTGGCTATCGGCTGGCGTTTCACCCGCCACCGTCCCGCCACCACGCCCCAGCGCGAGGAGAATGGCATCATATAAAAAAGCGGGGGAGTCAACTGACTCCCCCGCTTCAGCGTGGCGAGATAAAAGGGCATGCTTAGTGTGCCGCCGCCTTCTCCGCCTGAATGGCGCCGTCCGGCTGCTTGATCAGGGCATACAACAGCCCGCTCAACAGCGTCCCGGCCACGATGGCCAACAGGTAAGGCAATACCGGCGAGATCGCGCCAGGGATCAGCAGGACAAACAACCCACCGTGCGGTGCCATCAGCTTGGCGCCAAACAGCATCGATAACGCCCCGGTCAACGCGCCGCCCAGGATACAGCAGGGCAGGACACGCATCGGGTCGCGCGCGGCGAAGGGGATCGCCCCCTCGGTGATAAAGCACAGCCCGAGGATCACCGCCGCCTTGCCGCCCTCTCGCTCGCTCTGCGCGAATTTACGCCGCGCCACGAACGTCGCTAAGCCCATCGCCAGCGGCGGCACCATCCCGGCGGCCATGATGGCGGCCATCGGGCCATAGGTCTGGGTGCTGAGCAGCCCCACCCCGAAGGCATAGGCCGCCTTGTTTACCGGCCCCCCCATGTCGGTACACATCATCGCCCCCAGGATGGCCCCCAGGATCACCGCATTGGCGGTGCCCATGGTTTGCAGCCAGTGGGTCAGCCACTCTAGGATCTTGGCCACCGGCGTACCGATGACATAGATCATCGCCAGACCGACGATCAGACTCGACAGCAGCGGAATGATCAGGATCGGCTTCAACGCCTCCATACTCGCGGGCAGCTTGAGGCCATTGCTGATGGCGCGCGCCACATAGCCGGCAAGGAAACCGGCGATGATGCCGCCGATAAAGCCGGAACCGAGACTGACCGCCAACATCCCGCCGATCAACCCAGGCGTCAGGCCGGGACGGTCGGCGATCGAGAAGGCGATATAGCCGGCCAAGACTGGCACCATCAATGCGAAGGCGGAGTCTCCGCCGATCCGCATCAACGCCGCCGCCAACGTACCCGGCTCCTTAAAGGCCTGAATACCGAAGACGAAGGAGAGCGCGATACACAACCCCCCCGCCACCACCATCGGCAGCATATAGGAGACACCGGTCAGCAGATGGCGATAGGCGCCGCCCGCCTCCTTCTTAGCGCTCGCCGACGCCGGGGCGCCCGCCGCAGAGGCCGGTTGATAGATCACCGCCTCCCGCTGCGCCTTATCCAACTCCTGCGCACTCTTCTTCAGCGCCAAGCCGGTGCTGGTCCGATACATCGGCTTACCGGCGAACTTCGCCAGATCGACCTCGATGTCAGCGGCGACCACCACCAGATCGGCCTGCGCCACCTCTTCGGGCGTAATGGCGTTACCCGCCCCTACCGATCCCCGCGTCTCTACCTTGACCTGCCAGCCGCGACGTCGTGCCTCAGCCTCCAACGCCTCGGCTGCCATAAAGGTGTGGGCCACCCCGGTCGGGCAGGCGGTGACCGCCACCAGGCGCAACGGCCGAGCGCCCGGCGCAGCTGTTTGCGGCGCCACATACTGGTAAGGCATGGCATCGCGCTGTGCTCGCGCCAATAGCGCCTCCGGCTGGCGGATCGCCTCGGCCACCGTGGCACGGTAGAAACGCTTACCGTCTAACGCCGCATCCTGCGGCGTGTCGTCGCCGATAAACAGCACCAACTCCGCCTCTTGCGGGTGGGTCACCCAGCTCACCTGCCGTTGTTCACCGGCCGCTTCCAACATTCGTCGAGCCAGGAAACAACGGGCTTCGCCCTGCGCACCTTCGGTAATCAGTAGGGTATTCATCACGCCCTCCGCAATCAGTTAAAAGGATCGAGCTCCACGCGTGCCATCATCGCCGCCAGTTGAGTCCGATCGGTAATGCCCACATTACTCTGGCTGACTGCCAAGGCGGAGACCGCCGTCGCCAGCCGTAGGGTATGTTCACTGGATTCACGCATCATCAGACCATAAATCAGCCCACCGACCATCGAGTCACCGGCACCGACGGTGCTGATGACCTCAACTTCCGGCGGCTTCGCCAGCCAGGCGCCGGAGGCGTTAACCCACAGCGCGCCTTCGGCGCCGAGGGAGATCACCACATGGGCGATGCCCTGGTCACGTAGCGCATGCGCCGCGCTGACCACATCCGCCAGCGTCGGCAGCGCACGCCCCGCCCAGATCTCCAACTCGCGACGATTCGGCTTCACCAACCAGGGCGCCGCCTTCAGGCCGGCAACCAACGCCTCGCGGCTGCTGTCGAAGATGATGCAGGGGCACTGGCTACGCAGACGACGCATCCAGTCGGTGAAGTCGTCTGCCGCCACGCCAGCCGGCAGGCTGCCGCTGACACACACCATGTCGAACTGCCCCAGCCAACTGAGCGAATCGTTGACGAAACGATCCCAGTCATTCTTGCTGACATCGAAGCCGGAGAAGTTAAAGTCGGTGACCGCCCCATCCTTCTCCGTCAGCTTCACGTTAATGCGCGTACGCCCTGGCACCACCTGGAAGCGATTGGCAATACCCAGCTCGCTGAACAGCTGCTGAAAGCCATCTTGGTTATCTCTCCCCAGGAAACCGCCTACCGTCACATCGATGCCCAGATCCTTCAGCACCTTGGCGACGTTGATCCCCTTACCCGCGGCATGCAACCCGGCGGTCTGCACCCGGTTGACTTCACCTCGCTCGATCTCGGCACAATAGCCCACCAGATCGTAAGCCGGGTTTAAGGTGATGGTTGCTACTCGTCTACTCATGATATTTCCTCGCCGAGGCCATCTGCGATGGCCTGACCAATAACGTCTAAAGCCTGCTGCGCATCACTGCCGCTGGCAGTGAAACGCAGGCGGTGGCCTTTTTTAACCCCCAGTGCGACGACTTTCATCAGACTGCGGCCATTGACCGGAATCCCACTGCCATTAAGGTTGGCAACGGTTATCTGGCTTGCAAATTGCTTGATGGTACTCACCAGTTGTGCGCCCGGACGGGCATGCAATCCATGCTCATTGCGGATGGTAAACTCGGCACTCAGGCTGAGTTGCTGATCCGTCAGCTCGCTGGTCAGCAAGGCCAGCACCTCCGCCGCGCTCTGAGCCGTCAGCAGGCGTTCAGCTTGTTGCTGTCGCAGCAAACGACTCAGATAATCCAGCATCCCTTCCGGTTGGGCATCGGCCATGGCGACCGTCAGCAACAAGGCCACTTGCTCGCTATCGACCTCAAACGGCTGACGCGGACGCGCCACGGCCGCCGCGCTGGCGCTGACGCCCAGCGCGCTATCACACAGCCAGATCCCTTGGCCGAGGCACAGTGGCGGACGACGAATGACATCGCTGACAAACTCTCCCCCCACCGCACCACATTGCTGCAAACGCCCGGCATTCAGCGCCTGCAGCGTCATCAGGTTATCCGTCTCTACATCCAGGGTAATCATGCTGATATCGAAGCGAAACTCGGCAATGCTACGCTCGCCGAGCAACAGGCTGCGCAGGGTCTCTGCCGAGGTCGTTTGCGCTAACTCGCGGCTGACGCTCTCGTCACCCAGCACATGCGTCAGCTGACGCAACAGCGCCAGGTGCTCGTCGGACTTGGCGGCAATCCCGATCGCCACATAGGCGCGCTCCCCCTCGCCCCAATCTACCCCCTGCGGGAACTGAAACACCTGAACGCCGGTCTTCAGCACCTGATCTCGCGTGTCGGTGGTGCCGTGAGGAATGGCGATGCCATTGCCCAGGTAGGTCGGCGTCTGCTTCTCACGTTGTAACATGCCCTGTACATAGCCCTCGCCGACATAGCCGGCCTGAACCAAGGCCGCCGCAACCTGCCGGATGGCCTCTTCTTTATTTCCTGCTTCCGCAGCCAGGTGAATATCCTGTGGGGTCAGATGAAACATAGATGGATGCTCCTCGTTGTCGCGCCTGCACCAAGCGCCGCCGGCGAATTGAATCGTTTCAGCTTCATGAGGTAAAAAATGGACCATCTTTACGTTGCTGGGCCACCATGACGACGCTGAATCGTTTCTTGAAGTGTGGTATTTCTCGCCGGGTTACGCAAGCACTTCTCCCGAAGCCTGATTAAATTTTAGACCTTCAGCACATTTTTGCTGAAGGCTGTCATCCCGCGATCTCACGTGCGACAATGGTAGAGCTGAAATTTGCTGATGGAGGAATAGAGATGGCAGTAAACGTAGGGGTCGGCGTGATCATCGTGAATGCGGACGGCCAGATCCTCATGGGAAAACGCTGTGGCAGCCACGCCCCCTATTGGTCGATCCCCGGCGGCCACGTCGAGGCCGGCGAGAGCTTCGAGCAGGCGGCGATACGTGAAGTGGCCGAAGAGTGCGCGCTGCAGATAGCCACACCACACTTCGTCGGTGTCACCAACAATCTACAGACCTGGCGCGACGAGGGGGTACATACCGTCTCCATCATTATGCAGGTGGCAGCCCCGAGCGTGGGCGAGGCGCAACGCTGCGAACCGCATAAGTGTGAAGGCTGGCAGTGGTGCGATCCGCGTCAGCTACCACAGCCCTGCTTCGAGGCCTGCCGCCAAGGCGTCGCGCTCTGGCTGACGCGACAGCACTATCGGGCGACACACGGCTAAGCCAGGCGCCTACGCTCCGCCATGGTGCGCCCGCACCGTCGCGGAGCGCTGAAAGATTGTATAAAAATTCCTCTACAATGAAGACGATACCTGCCGTTATTTCGCTCAATCTCCCGCACTGCACCAATCCCGCTCAACCGTCGCCCCTTCTCTGCACCAAAACAACTCACAATGCACAAAAATGGTGCAAGTTTATGGTGCTCACGCGCTCGCCCGATAGGCATTAATGGCAAAAATACTTTTAATAGATTGATTACAAATAAAAATAAATTATTGGCACGTTTCTTTCATTACTGTTCAGGAATAGATGAGGCGGTGTCCTGATTCGCGTCGCTGACGCGCAGCACCACGGGACACCGCGCAGCGGGTTATCGCCACGACAAGGAACCATTACAATGAAATCACTGTTGAAAGCCTCTGTAGCCGCACTGGCCCTGACCTTCGCCCTCGGCGCTCAGGCCGCGGAAAAACCGCTGATCGTCGCCACCGACACGGCCTTTGTCCCCTTTGAGTTCAAGAAAGGTGACAAGTATGTCGGTTTCGATATCGATCTGTGGGAGGCCATCGCCAAGCAACTGCACCTGAACTACACCCTGAAGCCGATGGACTTCAGCGGCATCATTCCGGCGTTGCAAACCCATAACGTCGATCTGGCGCTGGCCGGGATCAGCATCACTGAAGAGCGGAAGAAAGCCATCGACTTCTCCGACGGCTACTACAACAGCGGCCTGATGGTGATGGTCAAGAGCGATAACGCCGAGATCAAAGGGATTAAGGATCTGGATGGCAAGGTGGTGGCCGTCAAGAGTGGTACCGCCGGGGTGGACTATGCGAAGGCGCACGTGAAGAGCAAGGATCTGCGTCAATTCCCCAACATCGATAACGCCTATCTGGAGCTGGCGACCGGCCGTGCCGACGCCGTGCTGCATGATACCCCGAACATCCTCTACTTTATCCAGACCGCCGGTAACGGCCAGTTCAAGGCGGTGGGCGACTCACTGGAAGCCCAGGCTTATGGCATCGCCTTCCCGAAAGGCAGCGATGCGTTGCGTGAACAAGTTAATGGTGCCTTGAAGACCCTGAAAGAGAACGGCACCTACGCCGCCATCTATAAAAAATGGTTCGGCGTCGAACCGAAATAATCGTCATGCTTTGGGCGCCCGCCGGGCGCCCCCTTTGCCCGCTTGGGCGTTGCACGGTAACAACCTCGTTTTACCAGGAGAATCAACATGCAGTTTGATTGGAGCGCCATCTGGGATGCCATCCCGCTGTTGCTGGAAGGCGCCAAACTCACCCTCTGGATCTCGGTGCTAGGGCTACTCGGCGGCCTGGTCATCGGTCTGGCCGCCGGCTTCGCCCGCGCCTTCGGTGGCTGGCTGAGTAACCACGTCGCCCTAGTGTTCATCGAACTGATCCGTGGTACTCCCATCGTGGTACAGGTGATGTTTATCTACTTCGCCTTGCCGATGATGATGCCGCTGCGTATCGATCCCTTTACCGCCGCCGTCGTCACCATCATGATCAACTCCGGCGCCTATATCGCCGAGATCACGCGCGGTGCGGTGCTCTCCATCCACAGCGGCTTTCGTGAGGCCGGGCTGGCATTGGGACTGTCACGACGCGATACCCTGCGCTATGTCATCATGCCACTGGCACTGCGCCGCATGCTGCCGCCGCTGGGTAACCAGTGGATCGTCAGCATCAAGGATACCTCGCTGTTTATCGTCATCGGCGTCGCCGAACTGACCCGCCAGGGGCAGGAGATCATCGCAGGTAACTTCCGTGCCATGGAGATCTGGAGCGCCGTCGCCGTGATCTACCTGATCATGACGCTCGCCCTGAGCTTTGTCTTACGCCGTCTGGAAAGAAGATTGAAAATTATATGATTGAATTTAAAAACGTCGATAAAAGCTTCGGTCAGACCGCCGTCCTCCACGACATTAACCTGCGTATCCAGCCGGGTGAGGTGGTGGTGATCATCGGGCCATCCGGCTCGGGCAAATCCACCCTATTACGCTGCATCAATAAGTTAGAGGTGATCAGCCGTGGCCAGCTGTTGGTCGATGGGATGGATGTCAACGATCCCAAGGTGGACGAGCGGCTGATCCGCCAGGAGGCGGGCATGGTGTTCCAGCAGTTCTATCTGTTCCCCCACCTGAGCGCGCTGGAGAACGTCATGTTCGGCCCGATCCGCGTGCGTGGCATGAGCCGGGCGGACGCCGAGCAGCGCGCCCGTACCTTGCTCGCCAAGGTGGGACTGTCGGAGCGCGCCCACCACTACCCCTCCGAACTGTCCGGCGGGCAGCAACAACGTGTCGCCATCGCCCGTGCCCTGGCGGTGAAACCCAAGCTGATGCTGTTCGATGAGCCGACATCGGCACTGGATCCCGAACTGCGCCATGAGGTCCTGACGGTGATGAAAGATCTGGCCGAAGAGGGGATGACCATGGTGATCGTGACCCATGAGATCGGCTTCGCCGAAAAGGTAGCCTCCCGGCTGATCTTCGTCGATAAAGGCCGTATCAGCGCCGATGGTAGCCCGCAACAGCTGATCCATAATCCGCCCAACGAGCGTCTGCGCGAATTCCTGCAACACGTCGCGTAATACCACTGGCGGTGAGGATAAAACCCGGGGCGTGCGATGGCGCCCCGGGTGACATCTGGCGCCTAGAAGCGCCAGGCGATAAAGCGACTGACCTTCTGCCCCTGCGCCATCGTGACCTCGCGCACCTCGCGCGCCTGAACGGCCCGCAACGCCTTACGCAAGGCTGGTAGCGTCTCGCGCCGAGACACCAATGAGGTGAACCAGCCCACCTGCTCGGCGAACTCACGGCTCTCGGCGATCATCCGTAGAATGAAGCCCTGCTCACCACCGGGACACCACAACTCATCCGCCTGGCCGCCGAAGTTCAAGTCGGCCGCCGTCGTTGCCAGCCCGAGGTTGGTCCGCTTGCGCTGGCTGCCCGCCGCCGCCTCCGCGGCGTCACGGTGAAAGGGCGGATTGCACATCGTCGCAGCGTAACGCTCGCCGGGCTTGATAATGCCGTGAAACAGCGCCTGTGGCTGGCGCTGACGCCGCAGGCGAATACGCGTCGCCATGCCCGGGTTAGCCTGAATGATCGCCGCCGCCGCCGCCAGCGCCTGCGGCGAGATATCGCTGGCGGTGAAACGCCAGCCATACTCAGCCTGCCCTAACAGGGGGTAGATACAGTTGGCACCGGTGCCGATGTCCAGCACACAGGTCTGTGCGCCGCGCGGAATCTGACCATCCGCGCACTGGCTCGCCAGCAGATCGGCCAGATAGTGCAGGTAATCGGCACGTCCCGGGATCGGCGGGCAGAGAAACTGAGCGGGGATATCCCACTGGGCGATGCCGTACACCTGCGCCAGCAACGCCTGATTCAAGGCGCGTACCGCGAGGGGATCGGCGAAATCGATACTCGTCTCACCGCGCGGGGTGGTGCGTAGAAACGGACGCAAGGCCGGCGAGGCCTGACACAACGCCGCCATATCGTAGCGCCCCTGATGGCGGTTACGGGGGTGTAGGCGCGCTTTCTGCCGCCGCTCCGGCGGTGTAACTGGCTTGTTCTTCATCGTCAGATTCGAGGGGATTACGGATACAGGGCGGCAAGTATACCCATTTCACCGACGCAGACCTACCCTGTTGCTCGGCAATGCCGCCGCATCTAGCGTATACTGAGGTCGCTATCCCGCGGCCTATGGTCGCACGCCGTGTGGCACGCTCGCGTTGGCGCCCCCACGCTTACTCTCTGGAGCCTGCTTGCCATGTTTGTCTCCATCGCGCGGCCGCTGGCGGCGCTCTTTCTGTTCTGCTCGCCCTATGCGGCGGCCCAGGCCGATCACATCGACGAGCGTTATGCCCTCTCCCTCCTCGGCCCGCCTCGTTACGCCGCGGGCTTCAACCACTTCGACTATGCCAATCCGGCCGCCCCTAAGGGAGGCGCCTTACGCCTCGCCGCCCTCGGCAGCTATGATAACTTTAATCCCTATGCCGCACAGGGCACCCCGGCTATCCACAGCGCCCGCCTGTTCGATACCCTGTTCACGCGATCGGCGGATGAACCCGCCAGTGCCTATCCCCTGATCGGCTCCGCGATCCGCTACGATCGGCGCTTTCGCTGGGCCGAGATCCGTCTTAACCCAAAGGCCCGCTTTCAAGATCACACACCGATCGGCGCCGCCGATGTCGTCTTCAGCTTTCAGGCGTTGATGCAGCATGGTCCGGCCACGTTTCGCCAGCGCTTTCGCGGCGTCACGCTACGGCCGCTTAGCCCATTATCGGTACGCATCGACCAGCCCGGTCCCGACAAGGCGCGCATCTTCGCGCTGTTGACCCAACTGCCGATCTTGCCGCAGCATGCCTGGCGCCATCAGCGCCTGGATCGGCCGCGATACACGCCACCCATCGGCAGCGGCCCTTACCGCGTCGCCTGCTACCGGCTTGGCCACTCGGTGACCTACCAGCGCCTGGACGACTACTGGGCTAGCGATCTGCCGGTCAACCGCGGACGCGATAACTTCACCACGCTGACGTACCGCTATTATCCCAATGACGCCGCGGCGCGCTCGGCCTTCCTCGACGATGCGCTGGATGCCCGCCTGGAGCGCTCGCCCGCCGCTTGGGCACAACAATATACGGGACCCGCCGTACGCCAAGGACAGATCATACTCCAGGTACGCGACAGCCATGCCGCCCAGGCGACGCGCTGGCTCGCCTTCAACACGCAGCTCCCGCTGTTTCACGATCGACGGGTACGCCAGGCTATTTCGTTGGCCTTCGACTTCCCGACGCTCAATCGGCGCTGGTATCACGCGGCCTACCGCCGCGCCAACAGCTACTTTCAGCAAACCCCCTATGCGGCACACAGCTACCCCGACGCCGCCGAATTGCTCTGGCTGGCGCCGCTACAGGGGCAACTGCCGCCCGCCCTCTTCCACCATATCTATCAGCCGGGAGGGCATGGCAAGGATGCCCTGCGCCAGGCCGAGGTGCTGCTGGCTCAGGCGGGCTGGCGGCGCCAGGGTGCGCGCCTGATCAACACGCATAGCGGACAACGCTTCGCCTTTACCCTCTTGCTGCCCTACGCCAGCCAGCTGCACTATGTCGCCGCCCTAGGCGATCGTCTCGCCGCGTTGGGTATCGTGATGCATATCCGCTATGCCCCGCGCGCTCAGTTCGCCACGCTGGCTCGGCGGCATGACTTCGGCATGATCCCCGTCATCTATCCCGCCACGCCCTACCCCTCGCCCGCCTTACTGGCGCGCTGGGGCTCGCGCTACGCCGATGACGGCGCCAATCTCGCTAATGTACGCAATCCGGCGGTAGATACCCTCCTCGCGGCGATCGTCGCCCGACAAGACGATCCTCCGTCGCTGTTAGCATTGGGACGAGCGCTCGATCGGGTATTAACCTGGAATGCGTTCATGTTGCCGCTGTGGTATACCCCACAGCGACGTATCGCCTATTGGGATCGCTTCGCCATGCCGTCACAGCCGGTGCCGTATGATCTTGGATGGGATTACTGGTGGTATGATGTGAATCGCGCCGCACGCCTAGCGCCGACGCCGTCCCCCTGTCTGGGGCACTCCGCCGAGCGGGACACCACAGGGATCAAATAAAGATGGGTTGTGCCATGGGTTCGGCGATGACCACACCGGCATTCTTCAGCCGGCACATCACCGTGCTCTCATCATCGGCATGGACAAACAGGCAGGGTTCGCCTTCCAGCGCCACGATAGTGCTGGAAACCTGCATCTCTTGCAGGGAGAGATCCAGGTCACGCATCACCTGCCATGCCGCCTCACCGCGCTGACTGAGCAGTTGAATCCCGATCAGCCGGTCATCCGCCTTCTGCGACTCCGGCTCGGAGAGCGGCTCCACCTGGACACCGGTACCTCCCGATGCCCAGCGATAAGGTCGCGGCAACCGATGAACGATCGAAAGCTGGAAATTGTTCACGTTAATACCTTGCTCGGAAACACGGCACAATTTTTTCACAAAAAAATCACAACGTAAATGCTGAATCGCGTAAATTCAATTAAATTTCCAATTTTTCTATCCGTGCCCAAGCGAACTTAATTACATACTCCTAACAGAAGCGACATCTCTCCCCTCCACGACGTCGCAACGGGTGATCTACCTTGCCGGTAGCGCCGATCGTGCCGCATACAGAAACAGCGCCATCGCCGAGGTACTGCACAACGCCATCGACCCAACCAGAGGCCAAGCCGAGGTGATCGGTAACTGTGCCAGCAAGGCGCCGACCAGCGCACTGAGGCCAAAACGCAGGGTGCCGGCCAGTGAGGCGGCGGTGCCCGCCATGTGCGGGAAACTGTCCAGGATCACCGCCATGGCATTCGATGACACCATGGCGATACAACCGACATAGGCCGCCACGCCGAGCACCAAGGCCCAAAACCCCCAATCGAGCGAGACGCAGGCCAGTAGCCATAGCCCCGTCATGAACTGTACCGCCAGACCAATGCGTAGCATCGATTGCGCGCCCTGACGGCGCACATGGCGGCCATTAAGGGTGGTCATCAGGAACAGGAATACGATGTTCAAGGCGAAGTAGTAACCGAAGTGCTGCGGCGAAACACCGTGTAACTCGATATAGACAAACGGGCCGGCGCTGAAGAAAGAGAACATGCCGGAAAAGGAGAAGGCGCTGGCCAACATATAACTCAGCACTCGCCGGTGGCGAAACAGCGTGGCGAAATTGGTCAGCGTCGTATACAGGCGGAAGGGCTGACGCCGCTCACGCGGCAAGGTCTCGCGGATAAAGCGCGCCACCAGCAGTGTGGCGCATAATGCCGCCACGGCCATCACCCAGAAGATGGCGTGCCAGCTAAACCACAGCATCAACGCCCCACCCAACAATGGGGCCAGCAGCGGGGCGACGGTCATCACCAGCACCACGAAGGACATCATGCGCGAGAACTCATCCTTACTGAACATATCGCGCATCAGGGCATTGATCACCACGCTGGCGGCGGCGGCAGACAGGCCATGCAGCAGACGCAGAACGATCAGCTGATCGATACTCTGCGCCAGGGCACAGGCGGCACCGGCCAAGGCGAACGACAGGGTACCAAACAGGATCACCGGCTTGCGCCCCACACTGTCGGCCAACGGCCCATACAGCAGCTGACCGCCGGCGAAACCCAGGGTGTAGGCGCTCAACGTCATCTGCACCTCGCCACCGGAGACACCGAACTGCGCGGCGATCACCGGCAGGCTGGGCAGATACATGTCGATGGCCAACGGCATCAACATCGATAATAGCCCGAGGATCAAGATCAATCCCAGGTGAGATCCCTTCCGTTCGCCCATCCTTATGCTCCGGGCGCCAGGACGCTGGCGACTTCGTCGTCGCTCAATGCCCGGTACTCGCCCGGTGCCAGCGCCGCATCCAGCGCGATGGCACCGATACGCTCACGATGCAAGGCCACCACCCGGTTACCCACGGCGGCGAACATCCGTTTCACTTGATGATAACGCCCCTCGCTGATGGTCAGACGCACCTGATGCTCATCCAACGCCTCCAGACGCGCCGGTTTGGTCAGATCCTTCTCGCCATGCAACTGCACGCCCTGAGCGAACTGCTCCGCCGTCTGAGGATCCAACGGTTGCTCCAGGGTCACCAGATAGGTCTTCTCGCAATGATGACGCGGCGAGGTGATACGGTGTGACCACTGGCCGTCGTCCGTCAACAGCACCAGACCGGTGGTATCCAGATCCAGGCGCCCGGCGGCATGCAGTTTCTCGGCCATTGGCTCGTCGATAAAGTAGAGAATGGTGGCATGATCGGGATCGTCCGTCGAACAGACATACCCTTCCGGTTTGTTCAGCATGAAGTAGCGCGGCCCGGTGATAAAGGTCAACACATTACCTTGATAGGCGACCTCCTGCTCTGCCGTGATCTGTAGCGAGCCACTGCGCGCCACCACACCATCGACGGTGACGTACCGAGCACGCAGCTCCCGTGCGACCAGCGCGCGGCTGATCCCCAACTGCTGGGAGATAAATTTATCCAGTCTCATTAAATCTGCTCTGTTATTACTAGGCGAATAAAAACCGATTCCGGCGTAAGCATAAGCCGACGGCGAAGATCAAGCGGGGCCGCGGAGATCGCGACGAACGCAGATCGTCCAGTCTAGCATAGAGCGCCCCCCGGCAGCCATCGCCCCCACGCCGTCATGCCACTGGATCTCGCGCGTGCCATGAGTAAACTGAATCCCCTGCCCCGAACGGGCCCCTATTCTCGTCACTATCGAGGTTCTCCTATGAGCACATCTATCCACGGCCACGAAGTCATGCACATGATGCTTGCCAGCGCGACGCCCTATACTCGCGAAACGCTGATCGCCGCCATCGCACAGCGTTTCGGCGCCGATGCCCGTTTTCACACCTGCTCCGCGACCGATCTCAGCGCCGCTGAGCTGGTGGATCTGCTGGCGGCGCGCGGCAAGTTCGTCCCCGCCGACGGTGGCTTCACCACCCAGGCGAATAAGATCTGCCGTCACTGATGGCCTTTACCCTTCGCCCCTACCAGCGTGAGGCCGTCGAGGCCACGCTGGCCTATTTCCGGCGACATGACGAACCGGCCCTGATCGTCTTGCCAACCGGTGCCGGCAAGAGTCTGGTGATCGCCGAACTGGCCCGCCTGGCGCGTGGGCGGGTATTAGTCCTGGCCCACGTCAAGGAGCTGGTGGCGCAGAATCACGCCAAATATCTGGCCTGGGGGCTGGAGGCCGACATCTATGCCGCCGGTCTAAACCAGAAGGGCAGCCAGGCCAAGGTGGTGTTCGGCAGCGTGCAGTCGGTTGCCCGTAACCTGGCCGACTTCGACGACGCCTTCTCGCTGCTGATCGTCGACGAGTGTCACCGTATCGGTGACGGCGAAGAGGGTCAGTACCAGCAGATCCTGCAACACCTGCGCGGCCATAATCCTCGCTTACGCCTGCTCGGCCTGACCGCGACCCCCTACCGCCTCGGTAAAGGCTGGATCTACCGTTATCACTACCATGGCATGGTGCGGGGCGACGCCGACTGTCTGTTTCAGACCTGTATCTATGAGCTGCCGTTGCGCTACATGATCCGCCACGGCTTCCTGGTACCGCCAGAGCGCTTGGACATGCCGGTGGTACAGTATGACTTTAGCCGTCTGCAACCCTCGGAGAGCGGGCTGTTCAGCCAGGATGATCTCAATCGCGAGTTACGCGCCCAGCAACGCATCACCCCGCACATCGTCAGCCAGATCGAGGAGTATGCCGCCAACCGCCGGGGCGTGATGATCTTCGCCGCCACCATCGAGCATGCGCAAGAGGTGCTGGGGCTGTTACCCACCGGCAGTGCGGCGCTGATCAGCGCCACCACGCCGTATCAGGAGCGGGATGAGATCATCGACGCCTTCAAGGCGCAGCGCTTACACTACCTGGTTAACGTGGCGGTGCTGACCACCGGCTTCGACGCCCCGCATGTCGATCTGATCGCCATCCTGCGCCCGACGGAGTCCGTCAGCCTGTATCAGCAGATCGTCGGCCGTGGGCTGCGCCTGTGCGAAGGGAAACAGGATTGCCTGATCCTCGATTACGCCGGGAACCCACACGACCTATATAGCCCCGAAGTGGGCAGCCACAAACCGCACGCCGACAGCCAACCGGTACAGGTGTTCTGCCCGGCCTGTGGCTTCGCCAACACCTTCTGGGGTAAATGCGACGCCCAGGGGCGCATCATCGAGCACTATGGACGCCGCTGTCAGGGTTACTTCGAGGATGACGAGGGGGCGCGCGAGCAGTGCGATTACCGCTTCCGCTTTAAACATTGCCCGCAGTGCAACGCAGAAAACGATATCGCCGCCCGACGTTGCCATCAGTGCGCGGCGCTCCTCGTCGATGCCGACGATATGCTCAAGGCGGCGCTGAAACTGAAGGATGCCTTGGTGTTACGTTGCGCCGGCATGCAGCTACGCCATGGCGAGGACGCCAAAGGTGAGTGGCTCCAGATCACCTATTACGACGAGGACGGTGCCGATGTCAGTGAGCGCTTCCGTCTGACGACGCCGGCCCAGCGTACCGCCTTCGCCCAGCTGTTCTTACGCCCGCACCAACGGGCGCCGGGATGCGAGCTGGCTTGGCACCAGGCGGCGGACATCGTCGCCCAGCAAGACGCGCTACGCGCCCCCGACTTCGTGGTAGCGCGCCGCAAGGGGCAATTCTGGCAAATACGGCAAAAGGTGTTTGATTACCAAGGACGTTATCGCAAGGCGTATCAACTGCGCGGCTAATTTATTTGCCGTCCCGACGCAGATCGGCTAGAATGCCGCCCGCTTTGCCGAGGCAAGGCACACTATCCCGTCTGCTGCTGGGTCGCCTGTGGCGGACTTCATTTTTTTATCGAGATAGATCTATGTTAACTATCAATGCAGAAGTACGTAACGAGCAGGGTAAGGGTGCGAGCCGCCGCCTGCGCAGCGCCGGCAAATTCCCGGCAATCGTTTATGGTGGTAAAGAAGACGCGCTGACCATCACCCTGGACCACGACTCTACCATGAACATGTCTGAAAAAGACGGTTTCTACGGCGAAGTGCTGACCCTGGTTGTCGACGGCAAAGAAATCAAAGTAAAAGTTCAGGCGGTACAGCGTCATCCGTACAAGCCGAAACTGAGCCACATCGACTTCGTTCGCGCCTAATCGCCGTTCGGATTCAGATCAGTAAAAAAGACGCCGCTTTAGCGGCGTTTTTTTTCGCCTGTCGTGCACAGGAGGCGGCCACCCGCCTCCCATTGCGGACTCAGCGCCCGCTACCGTTACGTTGCAGCTGATCGCGCAGGTTCGGCGGTGTTCCCTTAATCGTTAGGGTATCGGTCTGGGCATCCCAGAAGATGCGCTCACCCAACAGCATGGCGTCGAAGTTGATGGTCAGGCCGCCACCGCTACCGGCATACTTGGTCAACTGACGCAGGGTGCTGCGATCCGCCGGGAAATGCTCCTCCAGCTCATAGCCCCGCTCGGCGGTAAATTGCTGAAAACTCTGCTCGCCAACCGTCGGGATCTCGCGTGATAGCGCCTCCAGGGCAATCTCCTCACCCGCCTGCAACTGTTCGTTGCAATAGTCATACACCTGCTGACGGCACGCCTGACGCTCGTTCTTGTCCAGTTGCCCTTCGTTGCAATAATCGCTCACCGCCTGAAGCAGGCCACGATTCTGCACCTTGGCGTCTAACCCCGCCTGCGCGCCGAGGAAATCCATAAAGAAGTCGGCCACCTTGCGACCAACCCGTCCCTTTAGGTAGGAGAGATAGCGCTGGGAGGCCGGATTGGTCTCCCACTCGGTCAGATCGATACGCGCGACGATGTCGGCGTGCATGATATCCAGGTAGTGCGTGGCGCTGAGATCCAGCTGCTCATTGACACGCATGCTGTTGCAATTGTTGAGCACCGCGACCAACAGGTAGTCCACCGCCAGATAACGATACTGGCAAAACAGCACGATCCCCCCATCGGCAAACGGATACTTGGCCAGCTCATCGCGCAAGCGCCCGGTCGCCGCCCGGCTGAATTGCAGAAAGGTGTCCTCCCCTTTACGATAGTGGGTCAGCGCCTGCGCCAACTCGCTGTCGGGAGTAAAAGTGCCATAGGCCTTGCTCTTGGCGTTGTAGACCCGGTGCAGCTCCGCCATGGTCTCGTCGACGACGGCACTCGGCGCCAACAACGAGTCGCGCAACACGACCTCCAACTGCTGTTCATCGCGTTTCACCAGTTGATGCAGCGCGATGTTCTCCAGATCCAGACTCATTGTTTACTCCTGTTATCCTCAGCCTGATATAGGCGCGTATTCAAACACCGTTGCCCGGCCCTCGCAAGGGGCGCTCCGCTCATCGATGCGGCGTATGCAGAAAACTGCAGAAAATCCGCCGCCCATCGGGTAATATGTGTGACTTTGTCAGTCATCGATGGTCTCTTTATATGCCACAATCATCCCGTTACAGCGATCAACGCGTTGAACAACTGCTCACTGATCTGGTCAACGTACTAGAATCGCAACATGCCCCCACCGATCTGTCACTGATGGTGCTGGGCAACATGGTAACCAACCTGATTAACAGCAGCGTTGCGCCCGCACAACGCCGCATGATCGCTCGCTCTTTTGCCGAGGCATTACAGGCTTCCATTCGGGAAGACAACGCCCACTAAATCCTCCGAGTATGGATTCGACGGAAACAGACAGAGTTTATGGTAACCAACCGTCAGCGCTATCGTGAAAAAGTCTCCCAGATGATCAGCTGGGGGCACTGGTTCGCCCTGTTCAACATTCTGCTGGCGCTGCTGCTGGGCAGCCGTTACCTGTTTATCGCCGACTGGCCCGCTACCCTCGCGGGACGCGTCTATGCCATTGTGAGTTGGCTAGGACACTTCAGCTTTCTCGGCTTTGCCGTCTACCTACTGACGCTGTTTCCGTTAACCTTTGTCGTCATGTCGCAGCGTCTGCTGCGCTTTCTCTCGGCGGCGGTCGCCACCGCCGGGCTCACGCTGTTACTGATCGACAGCGAGGTATTCACACGCTTCCATCTCCACCTGAATCCCCTGGTGTGGGAGCTGGTGGTCAATCCGTCCCAGGGCGAGTTATCCCGCGACTGGCAGTTGATGTTCATCTGCGTCCCGGTGCTGTTCCTGATCGAGATGCTCTTCGGTACCTGGAGCTGGCAGAAGCTGCGTAGCTTGAACCGGCAGACCTTCGGTAAACCGTTGGCGGCATTGTTTATTGTCTCGTTTCTCGCCTCACACCTGATCTATATTTGGGCGGATGCCAACTTCTACCGGCCGATCACCATGCAGCGCGCGAATCTGCCACTCTCCTATCCGATGACGGCACGACGCTTCCTGGAGAAGCACGGCCTGTTGAACGCCCAAGCCTATCAGGAGCGGCTGATTCGGACCGGTAACCCAGAGGCGGTCGCCATCGAATACCCCTTGGGGGAGCTCAGCTACAGTGACCAGGGCGCCGGGCTGAATCTCCTGATGATCGTCGCCGACGGTCTGCAAAGCGACGATCTGGCGCAGAACATGCCGGACTTGGCCGCCTTCGCCACGACCAGCCTGAACTTTAGCCAACACTACAGCACCGGTAGCGCCGTCGATAGCGGGTTATTCGGCTTGTTTTATGGTATCTCGCCCAACTATTTGGACAGCATCCTCGCTGGGCGTAAGTCTTCGGCGCTGATCAGTGCACTGGCACACCAGCATTATCAGTTCGGCCTCTTCTCCTCCGATGGCTTCAACGCGCCCCTGTACCGCCAGGCGCTGTTTAGTGACTTTACCCTCCCCACTCCGCAGAAGCAGAGTGACGCCGCGACCGTGCGCCAATGGGAGAGTTGGTTAGACACCCAGACCTCACAGCACCCGTGGTTTGCCTATGTCAATCTTAACGGCACCACCAGCGGCAGTAACCCGAGCGGGAGTGCCGCCAGCCGCTATCCACGCGCCGCCCAACAGTTAGATGGCCAGATCGCCGCGATGATCGATGCCCTGCGGGCGCGCCATGATCTGGCTAAGACGGTGGTGGTGATCACCGCCAGCCACGGTTTAACCGCCGACAACGAGGCGCCGGGGAATAATGCCTATCGACGTCATCAGCTCCAGGTTCCGCTGATCGTCCATTGGCCTGGCACCACGCCACAATCGATCGCTAAGATGACCAGCCACGAGGATGTGATGGCCACCCTGATGCAACGGCTGCTCCACGTCGATAGCCGAGCGCTCAACTACACCCAGGGCGAAGATCTGTTCGCCGCCAGCCGTCGCCACAATTGGTTGACGCTCGGCGATGGGCGCGATCTGGTGATCGTCACCCCGCAGCAAACCATCGTGCTCAACCGCAATGGGAGCTATCGCACCTATGACCGCGAGGATCGTGAGCTGACGGGTGAACAGCTGCCACTGCCGCTGTTGTTGCAGGTGCTGACCGACGTAAAACGCTTTATTGCCAACTAACTGCCTAAAACAACAGCGATCGATCGCGTGATGGGTTGCAAATGGTGAGGAAAACGGTAGTATACAAAACCAGTTCGGCACGTAGCGCAGCCTGGTAGCGCACTGTCATGGGGTGTCAGGGGTCGGAGGTTCAAATCCTCTCGTGCCGACCAAAATTCCCTAAAAAAACCAACCATTGCGGTTGGTTTTTTTGTTTCTGCTCGCCAATCATGTTTACCCACCTCTCCCCATCCCCTCAACGGATCTCGTCAAAATCGGAATGGCTGCCGCTTCACAGCGTCGCGCTCGCACGGCAAGATGGCAACGCGAGACTAACCGATATGACACCCCGAGGATGATGACACGAGAGGAGAGAGCGATGAGCCGTTATGACCAGGGGAAACAAGTATTTGACTACTATACGCAGCAAAGTAAACACCATCTGAGCGATGAGATAGGGGACGTCGCACCGGAAATCCAACGCTATATCGTCGAGTTTGTCTTTGGCGAAATCTATGCCCGACCCGGCCTCAGCCCGGGAGAAAAGACCCTCACCGCCATCAGCGCCTTGGCCACTCTCGGCAGTTGTGAGGCGGAGTTAACCGCCAATATCAACAACGCGCTGAATGTCGCGGTCGCACCGAAAAAGATCCTCGACACGCTGATCCATCTTATCCCTTACGCCGGCCTACCGCGTACGCTCAACGCCATTCGCGTCGCCCAACGCGTGTTCGCCGATCGGGGCATCACCCTACCTCGCCCACCCGCCAGCACGCGATCGCATGGTGCTCCGGACGGGGAATAGCCCCTATTGTCGAGGTTTCTCCTCATCAAGGTGGGGGGTATAACGCGCGGCGTGTGGCGTGCCGTCAGGGCTCCAGCGGTAGGTCCCTCGCCCCGCCCCCTTCGCCTGATAGAGCGCGTCATCGACGCGATGGATGAACGACTCCAACATCTCATCGGGGGTACTGATGCCGACCCCGATGCTGACGCTGAGCATCCGCTCCTCGGCGATGCGGATCATGCTGGCACGCTGTAACAGACGTTGTGCGCTCGCGGTCACGCTGGCGCAATCGCTCTGCTCCAGCACCAAGGCGAACTCTTCACCGCCGATGCGCGCCGGAAACGCATGATGGGTAAACTCGGCACGCAGCAGGCGACCAAACTGAAATAACACGCGATCGCCGACGGTATGACCAAACTCGTCATTGACCCGTTTGAAGTGATCCAGATCGATGATCATCAACCCGATCTGGCGCGGTTGTGGGCGTGACATCAGGTAGGAGTAGAAATGGCGTCGATTCGGCAAAGCGGTCAGATCGTCAAACATCGCCAGGTAACGTAACCGCGCGCGCACCCGCGCCAGATAACGCAGGGTATAGCCCCCACCCCAGGCGCCGATCAACATCCCCAGACTGTGTAAAACATCCTCTAGATCGCCTAGCAGGACGGGTTGTACGACAATCTCATCCAATAAATTCAGCAAACCACTCAACAGCCACAGGGACAAGCCAAAGGTCAGGCAGAGGTAGGCGGGGCGATCCAGCGCCGAGTATTGCACCGCCACCAACATCAGCAATACCGTCAAATAGTCCACTAACTCCAATGCAAAGGCGAAGCCATTAAAGCGCTGCAAGGCATAATGGGGGAGATAGGCGAGATGTAAGCCGGCGATCGCGACCATCAGTATCCCGAGTAGCATGAGGAACCACGCACGCCGACGGGTAAAGCGCCGGCGCGGTTGCGCCGGATCACCATACAACGCCATCGAGCGGTGCCGATCATCGCCAAAAAGATCCATCATTCCCCTGTGGCCTCATACTGGAGTCACCGTTAGATAAGAAAAATAATATATTGAAATTATTATAAATATTTAGAAAAGTCCCATCATAGTAACTATAGATAGCGGACCTCAGATTGACAACCTCTTTTCTACACGCCACGGTGACGCGCCAACGAGGAAGGCGGAATTTCGCGCAAAGGAGCGGGAGAGATGGTCGATGAGAAAGGCGGATGGCGGCGAAAAAAACGGCGCGACCCCGCTGGATCGCGCCGTGAAGATTAATGGGCCTTAACGGCGTTTGAAGGCGTGTTTCCCGGCAAACTGTGCCGCCGCCCCCAGTTGATCCTCGATGCGCATCAGTTGATTATATTTCTCGATGCGTTCACCGCGGCAAGGGGCCCCCGTCTTCAGATGACCCGCGCGCACCCCGACGGTCATATCGGCAATGAAACTGTCTACCGTCTCGCCGCTACGATGCGAGATGAACGTCCCCCAGTCGTGGCGATGGCAGAGCTGAACCGCCGCGATAGTTTCCGTCAGCGTGCCGATCTGGTTCAGCTTGATCAACGCCGCATTCGCCACCTGCTCATCGATGCCACGCTGAATATAACGCACATTGGTGACGAACAGATCGTCGCCCACCAGTTCGACGCGTTGACCCAGGCGGGTGTTGAGATGACGCCAGCCGCTCCAGTCATCCTCGGCCAAGCCATCCTCCAACAAGACGATGGGGAAGTCATCGAGCAGATCCGTATAGTAGTCGGTCATCTCCTGAGCAGTGAGACGACGATCCTCGCTGCGTAAGTGGTAGATGCCATCCTGATAAAACTCGCTAGAGGCCGGATCGATGCAAATCACAATATCCTCGCCGGGACGATAGCCGGCACGCTCGATAGCTTGCACGATCAAGGCCAAAGGTTCACGGTTACTGCGTACATGCGGGGCGAAGCCCCCCTCATCGCCGACGCCGATGCTCAGACCGGCATCCAACAGCACCTGACGCAACGTTTGGTAGACCTCGCTGCCCCAGCGCACCGCCTCGCGCAGCGAACTCGCGCCCCACGGTGCGATCATGTACTCTTGGAAATCGGCCCCCTGCCAACGCGCATGCACCCCACCATTGATGATGTTCATACACGGGACTGGCAGCAGCGTCGCGCCCAACCCACCAATATAACGATACAACGGTTGCTGCGTCAGCTGCGCCGCCAGGCGAGCACAGGCCAGCGAGACGCCGAGGATGGCGTTAGCCCCGAGCACGGACTTATTATCGCTGCCATCCAGCGCCAACATACACCCATCGATCGCCGCCTGCTGGCGTACATCATAACCGCGTAACGCCTCGCGTAGCGGGCCATTGACATGGGCCACCGCCTGCTGTACGCCGCGCCCACCGAAACGCGCCTTATCGCCATCGCGCAATTCGACCGCCTCACGCGAACCGGTGCTGGCGCCGGAGGGTACCGACGCGCGCGCCCAGGCGCCCGTCTCTACGCGTACATCCACTTCTACCGTAGGATTACCGCGCGAGTCGAGGATCTCGCGGGCGACAATGTCATCGATCACAAAGCTCATGTTCTACTCCTAGGTTTACAGGTGTTTCACTAGAACGTCAGTCTCAAGGCCATTGATAAAGTCAAATGAGGTGGAGACAAACTTGGCCAACGTGCGGTTATGATGACCCAGCATCAATAAGTCCACCTGTTGGCTGGTCACGAACGCGCGCACATCGTCGAGGGCGTCGATAGTCACGATCTGTTGCGTATCGATCGGATAATCTTGTTGATGTACTAACGACATCAGCAACTGGCGCGTCTCATTGATACTCTGCTGCTCCATACGCGTCAGGTTAACATCCAACATGCCACGCAGCGCGGCCAAATCGCCGCTGATATGCCCGAGCGTCAGCTGGGCCTCATTCTGGCGCGCGACCTGACAGGCGTGTGGCAATAACACCTCACCATCGTGCCGGCCATGCACCAGGACCAAAACGTGTCGATAGATCTTCATCGGGGACCTCATCTCAAATCAGCTGGGCGCTAACCCAGGGCAAAATCTCTTTCTTGCGGCTTAGCATACCGGGTAATGGCTGGACGGGTAGAATGCGACCATCGCGGGCGACACGGTAGAGCATCGTATGGCGTTGCCGAATGTCGCTGACCGCCAACATAACGTAATCCAACGCCTGTTCACGGCAACGCTGTTGCATACATGCCAACAGCGGCGTCAACTGTGCGTCGACCTGTTGCGGCGACGCCACCTCCAGTTGGGCGATCTCCAACGTATACTCACCGATGACGAAACGCTTCAGATCCTTTTCCAACAAGGCCTGCGCCGTGTAACCCGCCAAGCTCGTCTTCGCCGCCAAGAGCCCGGCGAGGAAGGTGTCATAGTCGGGGCGGCAAGCCGCGCGTAAGGCGGCAACCGCCTGGCGGTCTGCCTCGGTCGTGGTCGGGGAGATCAGGCCGATGGTATCACTCAGGATGGCGCCCAGTAACAAGATCGACTGGCTGCGATCCGGCACCATGGCGTACTCCTGGGTCAGGATCTGCCACAGCAAGGTCGCCGTACTGCCGACACGACGGATCCAGGCATCGATCGGTTCACGGCTGGTCAGGGTACCCAGACGATGGTGATCGATCAGCCCCAGCAAGTGGCTCTGCCCGAGCGTGTCCGGCCCCTGCTCGGCATCGCTAAAGTCCACCAGCCAAGTCGTTTTATCCTGCAACGATTCGGTCAACAGCGGTGGCGGCTCACACTCGGCCTGGCGCAGGATGTAGGCCGTTTCATGATTGATCTCTCCCAGACGCCAAGCGTGCGCGGGCAAGCCGCGCGCCGTCAGCCACTGGGCGGCGACCAGTGCGCTACAGATCGCGTCGCTGTCGGGATACTTATGGCCAAAAACGTAGATCATTTCTCCTCCGTATAGCGGTGGTTAACCACGGGGAGTGCAGGGATAAGCGCGGGAAAATAGTATGACGCCGATGCCCCGCTCCCCAGGAACGGTAGTCATCAGGCGTCATCATCCGTAAGTGGATTACGGCGGTTGGTTATCACGGGTGGCACGCCATCACCCTGTTTGGCAGCTAACCAGTTTAACTCATCGATGGCAAGCGCTAGAGTGTTGCAAAGCGTGTCGTTTAGCTTTCCTCGACACGCTTATGCCGGTAGGCGACAGGCCTCACATAACGCCGGCCAGACCGCCATAGTGGTCTCCACGATGGCCTGGAGATCGCCGCATTCAGCCCCCTCACGGGCGCGCACCGACATCCCCTGAATCAGGCAGCATAGGTAACGCGCCAATCCCTGAACATCGCTATAGGCGGGCAATTCACCGGCACGCTGACGCTGCTCGAGAAAGCGCGTCAGCATCGCCTCTTGTATCGGCTGACGACTCTTCAGCACTTGGCTGACCTTATCCGAACAACTGGTCGGCACCATCGATGCGCAGATGATAAAGCAGCCGCTGGGCGTGTCATCGCTGGTAAAACAACACGCCGTGACATTCAGGTAGTCACGCAGTGTATCGATCAACGGCAAGTTAACCTTGAACAGCAGACGATCGTATTTATCCTCATTACAGGCGGTGTAATACTCGACCACCGCGCGAAACAGCCCCTCTTTGTTTTCAAACTCCGCGTACAGGGTCGGCGCCTTCGCACCGGTCGCCTCGACCAGATCGGCCATCGAGGTCGCCTCGTAGCCCTTACGCCAAAACAGTTCCAGCGCCTTGCGCAACGCGACTTCCCTATCGAACACCTTTGGACGGCCGCGCCCGGCGCGTTTACAGGATGTATGTTCTGTTACCATTCCCTTTATCTACACCTCACTCACTGGATCTCCCGCTAAAGGTAGCCTTGCCCCCACGAATATGCAAACCGTGGCGCACCGCCCGTGCAGGCGCCGTCAGAACACTGCATACCCTAGGTAGAGAATAAATAATATTTTGTTAACAAACATAGAGTTAACAATTTTATTAATAAGCGTTAATAAAAAACGTTGACGACACTCCGGCGACGGAATTACCATTAAATTAACGATCGTTAAGATAATGACTTCATACGATGTGCGCCCGATGCGAACATCACCGCGATCGTCACCAGAATGACACTAAAACGCACCTGCTGTACGGATTAAACTGCTGTACACCGCGTCGTGTCACTAACCATCGCACAAAAAGAGTAAGGTGATTGCCATGTACAATACCGATTTTATCAGCGCGCTCCGTACCTGGATCGATAACAATGTTGCGACCATCTCATCCCTCGATGATGTAGCGGCGCGTGCGGGTTACTCCAAATGGCACCTACAACGCATGTTTAAAGCGCACACCGGCGTACGCCTTGGCGAGTATATTCGTAATAAGAAGTTGGATGAGTCGGCGCGTCGCCTGAAAGTATGCCAAGGATCAATCCTCGACATCGCACTGTCGATGGGGTTCGACTCCCAACGCTCCTTCACCCGCTCCTTTAAGCGCCGTTTCGACATGACGCCAGGAGTTTGGAAGCGGGAGATGGTGGCCGCGAAATCCTTCGAGCGCGCCGCCTGAGCGCCGCGCGTGATCGACCCGCTGCGGATGCAGTCTCACGACTGCCTCAGCGGCGGATCGTTTTCCGCTTAGGACGTCTCGCTTAACGCCCCTCTACCCGTCCCTTCGCCTCCGCCGCCGGACGGCGCGGACGACGATTCTGCCCCGGACGGGCCGCCGGGTTACGTTGGCCTTCCGCCGCCGAACTTTCCTTGCTGCGCGTCCCTGTTCCACGTCGCCCCTGTCCCTGCGTGCCACGCTCGTTGCGGCCATTCTGCCGTCCACCCTGACGACCATTTTGGATCGGCTCGGCCTTGATGCTGGGATCCGGCTCATAACCGGCGATCGCCATACGGGGGATCGGGCGTTTCAGCAGGCGTTCGATATCACGCAGCAGCTTATGCTCGTCGACGCAGACCAGTGAGAGCGCCTCGCCCGTCGCCTGCGCACGCCCGGTACGTCCGATACGGTGGACATAATCTTCCGGGACGTTGGGCAGCTCATAGTTCACCACGTAAGGCAGCTGATCGATGTCCAAACCACGGGCGGCGATATCCGTCGCCACCAGGACGCGAATGTCGCCACTCTTGAAGTCTGCCAGCGCACGGGTACGCGCGCCCTGGCTCTTGTTGCCATGGATCGCCGCCGCGCTGATGCCATCCTTATTCAGCTGCTCGGCCAGATGGTTGGCGCCATACTTGGTACGGGTGAACACCAGAACCTGGCGCCAATCCTGTGAGCCGATCAGGAAAGAGAGCAGCTCACGCTTACGCTTCTTGTCCACCAGATGCACGTGTTGGCTCACCAACTCGGAGGCGGTGTTGCGGCGCGCCACTTCCACCTCGGCCGGGTTATGTAGCAATGAGGCGGCCAGCGCCTTGATCTCGTCGGAGAAGGTCGCGGAGAACAGCAGGTTCTGACGCTTGGCCGGCAGACGAGCCAGCACACGGCGAATATCGTGAATGAAGCCCATGTCCAGCATGCGATCGGCCTCATCCAGCACCAAGATCTCAACCTGGGACAGATCGACCGCGTTCTGATGCGCAAGATCCAGCAGGCGTCCCGGTGTCGCCACCAGCACGTCCACGCCACCACGCAGCTTCATCATCTGCGGGTTGATGCTCACCCCACCGAACACCACCAGCGAGCGTAACGGCAGATGACGGCTGTATTCGCGGACGTTATCGCCGATCTGGGCCGCCAACTCACGGGTCGGCGTCAGGATCAGGGCACGCACCGGACGGCGCCCCTTGCCGTTCTTCGGGTTCTGGTGCAGCAATTGCAGCAACGGTAGGGTAAAACCGGCGGTCTTGCCGGTACCGGTCTGCGCGCTCGCCATCAGATCGCGACGTTGCAGCACCAGAGGAATGGCCTGCTGTTGAATCGGGGTGGGGTCACGGTAACCCTGCTCTTCCACCGCACGTAACAGTTCGGCACACAGGCCAAGGGAATCAAAAGACATGAAAAACTCCAAACCCGCCCACTCCCTGGCTTCCAGGGATGCAGTTTCCGGACGGGCGTATCAGACGAGGCAAAGCGAGAATTACCACGAGGACAGGCACAAACTGCGGGTACACAATTGGCGGCTAGTGTAACAGCAAGCACCCGCGCTGTCTGCCCTGATGTTCCGCCTGACACGACTTTACAGTGGGGGAAAAGAGGCCTAAAGTTAATCAATCAGATGATTAACTTTTTCCGAGTGTCATCGTCATGAAGAGACTTCGTCGCGCGCCACCGCCAGATCAAGCCCGCTCACGCGGCGACCAGGCACGCCAGGCACTGATCGCCGCCGGATTACGCCTGTTCGCCCAGCAGGGATTGGAGGGGGCCACCACGCGCGACATCGCCCAGGAAAGTGGGCAAAATATCGCCGCTATCCCCTACTATTTTCACTCTAAACAGGGACTCTATCTGGCCGTCGCCCAATGGATCGCGACGACACTCAGCCACAGCTTCAGCCCGCTACGCGAGGAGTGCGAGCGCCATCTCGCCGATCCCGACGCCACGCCGCAGGCGGCGCTGGCATTGATCCAACGCGCCATCGCCCATCTGTGCCACCTGATGACTCAGCCACAAACCCTGCACCTAAGCCAGATCATCTCGCGCGAGCAGATGTTTCCCAGCGCCGCCTCCCCCATCCTGCACCAACAGTTTATTACCCCGCTGCATACCCTGATGACCCGCCTGGTCTCGGGCTACGTCGGTCTGGATGCGCATCATCCCATCGCGGCGCTGCACACCCATGCGCTGATCGGTCAGGTGCTGGCCTTTCGCATGGCGCGCGAAACCATTCTTACCCGGACCGGCTGGCCACAGATCGGGCCGCAACAGGCACATG
Organism: Edwardsiella tarda ATCC 15947 = NBRC 105688; assembly: GCF_003113495.2. Classification (NCBI taxonomy): domain Bacteria; kingdom Pseudomonadati; phylum Pseudomonadota; class Gammaproteobacteria; order Enterobacterales; family Hafniaceae; genus Edwardsiella; species Edwardsiella tarda. Next base: position 1,166,502 of record NZ_CP084506.1, on the reverse strand, counting down.
AAATCCATCAGGTGGTACAGCTCCACACCGAACTGCTGATCACCGGGCTGCGCCGTCACCTTGGCGCAGCACAGCCCACTGCATTGCGAGGAACGCGAGGAATCAACGATGAATAAAAGGCGAGTCGCCGGCGTCGTTATCGGCATCGTGCTGATAGCACTCATCGCCGGAGGATATGGCTACTACCGCAGCCAGCAGGATCAACCGCTGACCCTGTACGGTAATGTCGACATCCGTACCGTCAATCTGGGCTTCCGCGTCAGCGGCCGACTGGCCTCACTGACCGTCGATGAAGGCGCGGCGGTCAAGCCCGGCATGTTGCTCGGTCGGCTGGATGACGCCCCTTATGTCAATGCGTTGAACGAGGCGCGGGCCGCCGCCGCCGCCGCACAGGCGAACCTGGCGCTGTTGCAGGCCGGTTATCGCAGCGAAGAGATCGCTCAGGCGCAGGCCGCCGTGGTTCAGGCCGAAGCCAACTACCGCTACATGCAGAGTTTCTATGAACGCCAGCAGGGATTGTGGACCAGCCGCGCCGTCTCGGCCAATGAGTTAGAGAGTGCGCGCACCAACCGTAATCAGGCGCAGGCCCAACTGCAACAGGCGCGCGATAGGCTGGCACAGTATCAGTCCGGTAATCGTCCGCAGCAGATCGAGCAGGCGCAGGCGCAACTGCAACAGGCCCAGGCCCAAGTGGCGCAGGCCGAGCTGAATCTGCATGACACCGCGCTGTTCGCCCCGTCGCGCGGTACCGTGATGACCCGCGCCGTCGAGCCGGGTACCATGCTGGCCGCCGGTAACACGGTATTCAACGTCGCCTTAACCCGCCCGGTCTGGGTACGGGCCTACATCGATGAGACCCACCTCGATCGCGCCATCCCCGGTACGCCCATCGCGCTGTATATCGATGGACGGCGTCAGCCTTATCACGGCACCATTGGCTTCGTCTCCCCCACGGCCGAATTCACGCCGAAGAGCGTCGAGACGCCGGATCTGCGCACCTCGCTGGTCTATCGTCTGCGCGTGATCGTCGACGATGCCGATGACGCGCTACGCCAGGGGATGCCGGTCACCCTGCGCTTCCCGACCACCCCGGCGCAACGCTAGCGGAGTAGCGCATGGTCAGCCATTACATCGAGCTGGAGGGGTTGGAAAAACGCTTCGCGGGGCTGGATCGCCCAGCGGTCGCCAGCCTGACGACGCGCATTGCCAGCGGCGCCGTGATGGGATTGGTCGGCCCCGATGGCGCCGGCAAGACGACCCTGATGCGCATCTTAGCCGGGTTACTGAAACCGAGCGCCGGCCGGGTCAGCGTCGTCGGACTCGATCCCGTGCGCCAGGATCGCCAACTGCACGCCCTCCTCGGCTACATGCCACAGAAGTTCGGCCTGTATGAGGATCTGACGGTCATGGAGAACTTGGTGCTGTATGCCGAGCTGCGCGGCGTCACTGGCGCGGCGCGCGCCAGCACCTTCGCACGTCTGCTCGCCTTCACCTCGCTGGCCCCCTTCACCGATCGTCTCGCCGGCAAGCTCTCCGGCGGAATGAAACAGAAGCTGGGACTGGCCTGCACCTTGCTCGGCTCGCCACAAGTGCTACTGCTCGACGAGCCCGGCGTCGGGGTTGACCCCATCTCACGCCGCGAACTATGGCGCATGGTGCACGAGCTGGCCGACGAGGGGATGCTGATCCTGTGGAGCACCTCCTACCTGGATGAGGCCGAACAGTGCCGTGAGGTACTCCTGCTTAACGAGGGACGGCTACTGTACAGCGGCCCGCCGCAACAACTGACCCAACGCATGGCCGGGCGCACCATTCTGCTACGCGCCCCCGGCCTCTCTCACCGTCGCCTGCTGCAACAGGCCATTACCCTGCCGATGGTCAGCGACGCGGTGATCCAGGGGCAGTATCTGCGCCTGATCCTCCAAGCCGGTTGTGACCACCAGCAGATCCCGACGGCGCTTAACCTCACGCAGGCCGAGGTGTTGGAGGCCACCCCTCGCTTCGAGGATGCCTTCATCGACCTCTTAGGCGGCGGACCGCACCAGGCCTCGGCATTAGCGAGTATCATGCCGCAGGTTGAGGCCGATGCGACGCAGACGGTGATCGAGGCGCGTCAATTAACCAAGAAGTTTGGTAGCTTCGCCGCCACCGATCACGTCGATTTTCAGGTCAAACGTGGCGAGATCTTCGGTCTGCTCGGCCCCAACGGCGCCGGCAAGTCGACCACCTTCAAGATGATGTGTGGCCTGCTGGTACCCAGCAGCGGCCACGCGCTGGTGTTAGGCATGGATCTCAAGACCGATTCGGGGCGCGCGCGCCAGCATCTGGGTTACATGGCGCAGAAGTTTTCCCTCTACGGCAACCTGACGGTCGCCCAAAATCTGGCCTTCTTCTCCGGCGTCTATGGCCTACGCGGCAAGCGTCAGCGCGCCAAGATCGCCGACATGACCCGGGCGTTTAACTTTACTCCGATCCTGCAGCAGACGCCGGACGCCCTGCCGCTGGGCTTTAAGCAGCGCCTGGCCCTCTCCTGCGCCCTGATGCATGAACCGGACATCCTGTTTCTCGACGAACCCACCTCCGGGGTCGATCCGTTGACCCGGCGTGAGTTTTGGCTGCACATCAATGGGATGGTCGATAAGGGGGTCACCGTGATGGTTACCACCCACTTTATGGATGAGGCGGAGTACTGCGATCGTATCGGCCTGGTCTACCATGGGCAGATCATCGCCACCGGCTCGCCGGACGATCTCAAGGCGCGCATCGCCAGTGCCGACAATCCGACGCCCACCATGGAGCAGGCATTCATCGAGCTGGTACAGGCCTACGATCGGGAGCATGAACATGGCTGATGGGACTCTCCACTTCTCCTGGCGCCGCCTACGCGCCCTATGCCGCAAAGAGACCGCCCAGATCATGCGCGATCCCAGCAGTTTATTGATCGCCGTGGTGATCCCGTTGCTGCTGCTGTTTATCTTCGGCTATGGCATCAACCTCGACTCCAGCCGCCTACACGTCGGCATCCTATTGGAACAACAGACCCCGGAAGCCCGCCAGCTGGCCGATACCTTCCGCGGATCACCCTATATCGCCGCCACCGTCAGCGACGATCGCCAACAGCTGACGCGCCAACTCCAGGCCGGGCAGATCCGCGGCATGGTGGTGATCCCGGTCGATTTTTCCGATCGCCTACTGCGGAGCCAAGATAGCGCGCCGCTCCAGGTGATCACCGACGGTAGCGAACCCAATACCGCCAACTTTGTGCGCGGCTACACCGAAGGCGTTTGGCAGGTGTGGCTTCAGCAACGCGCCCAGGATCGCGGTTTGTCCTATCAGCCCCCTATTGATATTCAGCTGCGTTACTGGTTTAACCCGGCCGCCATCAGCCAGCACTTTATCATTCCCGGCGCCATCACCATCATCATGACGGTCATCGGCGCCATCCTGACCTCACTGGTTATCGCTCGCGAATGGGAGCGCGGTACCATGGAGGCGCTGCTGTCGACCCAGGTCACCCGTAGCGAGCTCTTGCTCTGTAAGCTGTTGCCCTACTATGTATTGGGCATGCTGGCGATGGTGCTGTGCATGGTGGTGGCGGTCTTTATTATGGGGGTACCGTTCCGTGGTTCGCTGCTGATCCTGTTCGCCATGACTAGCCTGTTTATGGCCAGTACCCTGGGGATGGGGCTACTGATCTCCACCGTCACCCGCAACCAGTTCAACGCGGCGATGATCGCCCTGAACGCGGCCTTTCTGCCGGCGGTGATGCTCTCCGGCTTCGTGTTCGAAATCGATAGCATGCCCGCCATCGTACGAGCGATCACCTACGTCATCCCGGCGCGATACTTCGTCAGCACCCTGCAATCCCTGTTTCTGGCCGGCAACATCAGCAGTGTACTGTGGGTAAACTTGGCCTTCCTGCTGGTATCGGCGCTGTTCTTCATCGGCCTAACGGCCTTAAAAACCCGGCGGCGGCTGGACTAAGGAGGAGTGAGACCATGCTGCACCGTCTACTGACCCTGATCATCAAAGAGCTACAGTCGCTACTGCGTGACCCGCAGACGCGCACCATCTTGGTGGTGCCGGTGATCATGCAGGTCTTACTGTTTCCCTTTGCCGCGACGCTTAACGTCACTAACGCCACCATCGCCATCTACAGCGCGGATAGCGGCCCGGCCTCCATCGAACTGACCCAGCGTCTGGCCAAGGCCAGCGCCTTCTCTCAGGTGATCCTGCTGGAGAGTCCGCAAGCCATCGCCCCGACCATCAACGATCAGCGCGCCCTCCTCGTGGTGCGTTTTCCAGCTAACTTTAGCCGCGATCTGCTCAGCGACCAGCCCACTACCCTGCAACTGATCCTCGATGGCCGTAGCTCTAACAGTGCCCAGATCGCCGCCAACTATATTCAGCAGATCGTCAGCGAGTATCAGCAACAGCTGCGTAGCGAACTGCATCAGCCTAGCTTGATTAATAGCCGCCTGATCGTACGTAACTGGTATAACCCTAATCTGGATTACAAATGGTTCGTGGTCCCCTCGCTGATCGCCTTGATCGCCACCATCGGGGTGATGATCGTCACCTCACTCTCCGTGGCACGTGAGCGTGAACAGGGTACCCTCGAGCAGTTGCTGGTCTCACCGCTCAATACCTGGCAGATCTTCATCGGTAAGGCGGTGCCCGCCCTGATCGTCGCCACCTTTCAGGCGACCTTGGTCCTGCTGATCGGCATCTTTGGCTACCAGATCCCCTTCGCTGGCTCGCTGTGGCTGTTCTACTTCACCCTGCTGATCTACGGCCTGTCCCTGGTCGGCTTCGGGTTATTCATCTCCGCCCTGTGTGCCACACAGCAACAGGCGTTTATCGGCGTCTTTGTCTTCATGATGCCCGCCATTCTGTTGTCCGGTTATGTCTCACCGGTGGAGAATATGCCGGTCTGGCTGCAGAATGTGACGTGGATTAACCCCATCCGCCACTTTACCGACATCACCAAGCAGCTCTACCTGAAAAATGTCGGTTTCGCGGTCATCTGGCACAATCTGTGGCCACTGCTGGTGATCACCGTCGCCACCAGCGGTATCGCCTACGCCATCTTCCGGCGCAAGATCGCCTAATGAGGCGGGGGGCGACGATGGGCGATGCCAGCGCCGCTCCCCCTTGCTATACTGCGCACAGCGTTTTTTTCGACTGACAGGATCGCCCGCGCGCTATGCAGCTAACGTCAAATTCCATGTCCCTTTCCGGCGTCACCCGCAGCTATCTGCTGTTTATCTTGCTATTGCTGCTGGGCAACCTGCTGTACGGCTATAACACGGTCAATGGCTACCTCAGCGCCAAACAAAATATGCTGTCGTCGGTCGCCCGGTTGTTACAACAACGGATCGAGACCTACCGTTTCATCACCTATCAGATCTACGAAACACCCCCCAGCGACGAGCCCGCCAACAGTTCGGCGCCGCAGCATGAATTGCGCCTACGCCCGGATATCTACTTATTGGATAAGGCGCGCCATAAGACCGATGCCTTGATCTTTGGCCTACACGATAGCGCCACCAGCGAACTGGCACAGAACCTGTCGCGCTATCTGGACACCCTCTGGAGCGCCAATACCGAACCCTATTCGCTCTACTATCTCAATGGGCAAGATAATAGTCTGATCCTGATCTCAACCATGCCGATGAAGGATCTCTCGGCGCGCTATAAGGATGGCTATCTGGGGAACCTGGTCGAGGCGCGCAAGGCCGAGATGCTCCAGCAGTCGAACGCGCTCGATCAGCGTGAAGGCTTCTCCGGGTTGCGTAAGTTTCGTTTCCAAAACGCCTACTACTTTACCCTGCGTACCACCTTCAACGATCCCGGTCATCTGGCCACCGTGATCGCCTTCGATCTTCCGGTGGAGGATCTGTTGCCGAGCAACCTACCGGCGCAGCGCTTCCAGTTACGGGAGGAGCAAGGCAACGAGGGCGAGTGGAACGCCAACGATGAGCCACCACGCGCGATGACTCAGCTGAGCTGGCCCTGGATCACCATCAACAGCCCGATCCATAACACGCCCTTGACGCTCCAGTTCCACATTCCGGCGATGGCGTTGATCATCGATCTGGCGCGCAACAACTTCTGGGTGCTGCTGATCAACCTGGCGCTGCTGGTCCTCTCCGCCATCGCCTTCTACATCGTACGCCACCAGTATGTTCGCCCCGGTAAACGCATGGCGGCTCAACTGAACGCCCAGCAAGAGATGAATCAGGAGATCATCGCGCATCTGCCGATGGGGTTGTTAATCTACCGCTTCGATAACAACACGTTGGTCGCCAGTAACAAACAGGCTGACCAGTTGCTGCCCCACCTGAGCCTGCATAAGATCGCCGCGATGGCCGATCGCCATCATGGTAAGGTGCAGGTCAGCATCAACAATGCCATGTACGAAGTACAGATGGTGCGCAGCCAACAGACGCCTCACTCGGCGCTATTTCTGATCCGGAATTTGGACACCGAGGTGCTGATGAGTCAGAAGCTCAAGCTGGCTCATGAGGAGTATGAGAAGAACCTGACGGCGCGCAAGACCATGACCGACAACCTGAGTCATGAGTTGCAAGCCCCCCTACGCGCGATCTCTCGTCTAAGCGCGGCCCTACGCGAGGCGCCGAATCAAGCGGCCCTGCTCGATGATCTGTGGCTGGAGAGCCAACACGCACAGCGCCTGATCGACGAAATCACCCTGTTGACCGCCGTCGAAAGCCAGGATTGGCATCCTCAGACCCGCCAATTCCGCCTGCATGAGCACATCGACGCCCTGTTACTGCGCAATCTCCCCGCCATGCGGCGCAAGGGATTAATGCTACTGGGGCGCGTCGATACCGATCCCGCGCAACAGTTTGATGGCGACATCACCACCCTGGAGCGGGTGCTGGAAATGCTGCTGCACTATGCCATCGTCACCACCGCCTATGGCAAGATCAACCTGACCATCGGCCTCGATCCCCAGCAACCCGACCGGCTGCACGTCCAACTGAGCGATACCGGCGCCGGCCTCACACGCACCGAGCGCCGTAACCTGCACTATCCAGCGCTATCCGCGGCACAAAGCGACCGCTTTACCCGCGGTTCGAGCCTCACCTTCTACCTCTGCGCCCAGCTCTGTCGCCGGTTAGACGGCGAGTTAACCATCGATAGCCGGCCCGATATCGGGACCCACTACCGCTTCACCTGCCGTATGCACCCCCTGCCACTCAACGAGCAGCAGGAGGAGAAACTGCTGGAGGGCATTACCATCGGCCTGCGTATCACCGCCGAGGAGATCCACGCCCGTGTCAGCCAACGTCTGGAGGGACTCGGCGCGACGCTGATCAACGCCGCCGACGAGGGCGAAGCCAACGGCGCCACGCCTCCCTGCGATCTGCTGGTCACCGATGATCCCGCCCTGGCCCAGGCAAATACCTTATTGCTGGCGGCCGACGTCGACGGGTTCGAGGAGTACGCGCCACAACGCATTCGCGCCAACTTTAATCTCAGCGATGCATTGATCGACGCCATCCTGCTGCTGATCGAGCGGCAAATGGCGGCGGCAGAGCCCCCCGTCCATTGCGAATATGCTGAAAATGCTGAAAATGCGTTATCCTCTATCGAGGAGAACCCTTTTAAATCAAAGGATTACTATTCGCTGTTTTTGGATACAGTACCCGCAGATATACAAAAACTGTATACTGAGTCGGATCAACAGGATTGGCCCACGCTGGCCCTCACCGCACATCGCCTCAAAGGTGTCTTCGCCATGCTGGCGTTCCCCGTCGGTAAAAAGCTGTGTGAACAGCTAGAAGAGGCCGTTAAACATAACGACGCGGCACAAGCGCGAGTCCTGATCAGTCATATTGACGCTTTTGTCAGCCGACTGCTTCAACTAGGTAACCAACAATATGAATAACCTGAATGTAATCATTGCTGACGACCATCCCATCGTTTTATTCGGCATTCGTAAGTCGCTGGAACAGATCGAGTGGGTGAATGTCGTCGGGGAATTCGAAGATTCCACTACGCTGATCAATAGCCTGCCTAAGCTGGATGTCAACGTTCTGATCACCGACCTTTCCATGCCCGGTGACAAGTACGGCGATGGTATTACCCTGATCAAATACATCAAGCGCCACTTCCCGGAACTGTCGATCATCGTCCTGACCATGAACAATAACCCGGCCATCCTCAGCGCCGTGTTGGATCTGGATATCGAAGGGATCGTGCTGAAACAGGGCGCGCCGACCGATCTCCCCAAGGCGCTCGCCGCCCTGCAGAAAGGCAAGAAATTTACCCCGGAGAGCGTCTCTAAACTGTTGGAGAAGATCAACGCCAGCGGCTATGGCGATAAGCGCCTCTCGCCGAAGGAGAGCGAGGTTCTGCGCCTGTTCGCCGAAGGCTTCCTGGTCACCGAGATCGCCAAGAAGCTGAATCGTAGTATCAAGACCATCAGCAGTCAGAAGAAATCGGCGATGCTGAAGCTGGGCGTCGATAACGACATCGCCCTGCTCAACTACCTCTCATCGGTCAACATCATGCCGAATGATGACAAGGAATAACACGCCCTCGCCCGCCGCCTCGGCGGCGAGCAGCCACCCCACAGCCGCCAAATCTGTGGGGTCTTTTTTTATTCACCGCGCGTGGCCGCCCGATGGCGACGGATCTCGACCGCATAGCCGCTGAGCGAAGCCAGCAGATCCTCACGCATCACCGGTTTGGAGAGGCAACTGTCCATTCCCACCTCGATACAGCGCTGCCGCTCCTCCGCCAACGCGTTGGCCGTCACGCCAACGATCGGTTGGGTACGCCCCTGCTGCCGTAGACGCGCCGTCAGCTGATAGCCATCCATGTTTGGCATGTTGACATCCGTCAGCACGATATCGGCCGGCTGTTGCTGCAACATGCCTAAGGCATCCACCCCATCACACGCCGCGCTGACCTGCGTGAAACCGAGCGAGTTCAGTTGGTCGGCTAACAAACGACGATTGATCGGATGATCATCGACGATCAGGATCGCGATATCGCTGAAGTCCTGCGGCGACATCGCCTGCTCATCATCGCCCGAGGAGACGAGCGCCTCGCTAACCACATCGCCCGGCGCGGCAAAGAGGCGGTTGAGTAGCTGCAACAGCTCCAACGGGGCGGCAGTATTCAGCACCCATGCGCCCGGTGCTTGGCTACAGGCGTGTCCCAAGTAGTCGGCGCGCAGCTGAATACGGGTAGCAAAAGGCGTCTCGGCGGCCAACGGATGATCGCTGATCACCACCGACTGCGCCGCCTCGTCTGACGAGGCGGGACAGAGACAGACCCGCGCCCCGGCCGCGCTCAGCAGCGCGTGCAGGTAACGCTCCAACCGGGCGTTGTGAATATCCAACCATAGAGTACGTTGTAGCAAGGCCGGCTGTATCGGCTGCGCCGGCACGGCCTGATACATCGGCAGACGAATAGTAAAGATACTGCCCAGCCCCGGCTCCGACTCCACCGCGATATCCCCATCCATCAGACTGACCAGCTTCTCGCAGATAGCCAATCCTAGCCCGGTGCCGTGGAAGTGACGCTGCACGCCGCTACCTACCTGGAAGAAGGGGTCGAACAGGCGCAGCACATCACGCGCCGGGATCCCCATCCCGGTGTCCCGGATACGGAACTCCAGATAAAAATCATTGACTCGCGCCTGGAGGATAATGCAGCCGGTATCGGTAAACTTGATGGCGTTGCTCAACAGGTTAGAGAGCACCTGTTGAATACGCATGATGTCGCCGCTGATCTCCGCCGGGACATCGGGCTCGATAAAGCAGTACAAGGTCAGACGTTTACGCACCACCAGCGGCAGGTAGTTGCCGATGATGTGCGGGATCACCTCGCGCGCGACGAAGCGCCCCGGCTCGATCTTCAACTGCTCCGACTCGATCTTGGAGAAGTCGAGGATGTCATTGATGATCTTCAGCAGTAGTCCCGACGAGTTGCTCATCGCCCCCAGCAGACGTTGTACCTCCTCGGGTAGCGTCTTGGTACGCAGCAGATCCAGGTTGCCGATGATGCCGTACAGCGGCGTGCGTAACTCATGGCTGACCGTCGCCAGGAACATCGACTTGGATTGGCTGGCCTGCTCTGCCGCCGCCGCCATCTCCTGCAACGACTCCTCCATCTTCACCCGGGTACTGACGTCGACCATGGCGCAGATGGCCACCTCCTCGTTGCGGTAACGCGAGCGCACGAAGCTGATTTGCAGGTTCTGATTCTGCGCGGTGATCACATCCAGCACGCTGACCTGCTCTTCATTGAGCAGGCGTACGATGCGTTGACGATCTTCCGGTGTAAATTGGCGCGTATAGTTATGGGCCAACTCGTTACTGAGGATGTTGCTGCCGTCACTCACCCGGAGGATCGAGATCCCCACCGGCGCCGACGCCACAATCTTACGGTTAAACTGCTCGTGCTCCTCGAGGCGCAGCGCGTTGTTCTCCGCCGGGAGGAACATCTTGCGCTCAAATAGCCAGGTCAGCACAAACAGCACCAGCGCGCTGATCAGGTTCAGCACGATGGCGTTGATCAACAGCAGGTTAAAACGTTCCAGCAATACCCGTACCGGTAACGAATAGACGATAGTCAGGCCGCTAGGACGCAGCTTCTTCTTCAACAGCAGGGTATCGTAGCCGCTGTTATAGCCGAAATAGTTGTCATCCTCCGGCAAACCATTCAGCAGCGGCAACGCGCCCCCGTTTTCGGCGTAACTCAGCAACACGTCTCCGTCATCGCTCAGCAGCGTCACCCCGATGGGCAGTACCGAGGGATTGGTCAACTCCTCTAGGCGCAGCGTCTGCTCGATCCCCAGCACCGCCTCCAGGTGGGTGGCCGCATAGACTGGCGCAGTGATATACAGGGCGCCGACGTCCCGTTGCGTGCCCGGCACCACCCAGTACAACACCTGCTCCTTGTCGTTGTTATTACGGAAATGGTTAACACGCTGCTGTAATAAGCGCAGGCTGTTCCCCCCCTCCAACGGTACGTTGCGAATGCTGAAATCCGCCAAGCACAGGCTGCTACCACCGATGACGAAGATGCGGTTGAGATCGTAGGCGGCGACAAAGTTCTCCTTCCAGTAGCGGATGAAGCCGCTCAATGCCCGCAGCGAGGTGCGATAGTTGTCGCTGGCTCGCCGGCAGTCCGACTCGGGGAATACCGGCAACAACGGCGGTACCTCGCCGTGGATGTCCAACAGCCCGCCGCTGTAAGGCTGGATACTCTCATCCCCCGACCAGGCCAGGCGATTCTCGGCGATATAGCGAATGTCGCGCATGGTGGCGCTAGCCTGACGGATCACCGCCTCCGCCTGATCGTAGTTCAGGTGGAAGTCCTGGCGAATATCGGACTCTTTCTGGTGGAACTGATTCAGAATATAGAAGGTGGTCAGCAGGGCGCCCAGGATCCACAGCATCAACGCCAGCGTTCGGAACAGGTAGCGCGACAGGCGGAGCGTGGTGCGAAAAGAGACAAAATATTTCAACGTGGCACCCGTAACCGTGATGACAGGAGGAATGGCGTTAAGGTAGCGGCAAACCCCGCGCGGCGCAATGACTTGACGCCGATCGCCCCCCTTGGCGCCGCGCCAGCGGGGGCTCAACAAGCGCGGAGACAGCAAAAAGGCCGGTCAAGACCGGCCTTGGTTTACTCGGGCGTGGCGACGCTTACTCCGCGTCGTCGCTCCCCTCGTCGTCGTTCTCCACCTCCGGCACGATCTCCTCGTCGCCTTCGGCGGCGCTACCGTCGATGCTGTCCAGCTCTTCGTCATCCACCGGCTCGACCACGCGTTGCAAGCCAACGACGTGCTCATCCTCGGCGGTACGGATCAGGATCACCCCTTGGGTATTACGCCCAACGATGCTCACCTCGGAGACGCGGGTACGCACCAAGGTGCCCGCGTCGGTGATCATCATGATCTGGTCACCGTCATCGATCTGCACCGCGCCCACCACGCGACCGTTACGCTCGGTCACCTTGATGGAGATGACCCCCTGAGTGGCACGGGACTTAGTCGGATACTCGGCCACGGCGCTGCGCTTACCGTAACCGTTCTGAGTCACCGTCAGGATCGCCCCCTCACCGTGCGGCACGATCAGCGAGACGACGCGATCATCGTCGGCCAGCTTAATCCCTCGCACCCCGGTGGCGGTACGGCCCATGGCACGCACAGCGTCCTCCTTGAAGCGCACCACCTTACCGGCGGCGGAGAACAGCATCACCTCATCGTTACCGTCGGTCAGATCGACGCCGATCAGTTCGTCACCGTCGTTCAGGTTCACCGCGATGATCCCCGCGGCACGCGGACGGCTGAACTCGGTCAGCGCCGTCTTCTTCACGGGCCCGCTGGCGGTGGCCATGAAGACATTCACCCCTTCGGCGTACTCGCGCACCGGCAGGATGGCGGTGATACGCTCATCGGCCTCCAGCGGCAACAGGTTGATGATCGGACGGCCACGGGCGCCACGGCTGGCTTCCGGCAGCTGATAGACCTTCATCCAATACATGCGACCACGGCTAGAGAAGCACAGGATGGTGTCATGGGTGTTGGCCACCAGCAGGCGCTCGATGAAGTCCTCTTCCTTAATACGGGCGGCAGACTTACCCTTACCGCCACGACGCTGGGCCTCGTAGTCGCTCAGCGGCTGATACTTGACGTAGCCCTGATGCGACAGGGTGACCACCACATCTTCCTGCTCGATCAGATCTTCGATGTTGATGTCCGCCGTGTTGGCGGTGATCTCGGTACGACGCGCGTCGCCGAACTGTTCACGGATGGCGATCAGCTCTTCGCGGATCACCTCCATCAGGCGTTCTGGGCTTTGCAGGATGAAGATCAACGCGGCGATCTGCTCCAGCAGCAGCTTGTACTCATCCAGCAGCTTCTCGTGCTCCAGGCCGGTCAGCTTTTGCAGACGCAGATCCAAGATCGCCTGTGCCTGCTGCTCGGTCAGGTAGTAGTGACCGTCACGGATGCCATACTGTGGCTCCAGCCATTCTGGACGAGCGGCGTCATCGCCGGCGCGCTCCAGCATCGCCGCCACATTGCCCAGCGCCCAGGCGTGGGAGACCAGAGCCGCCTTGGCTTCCGCCGGCGTCGGCGCATGACGGATCATCTCGATGATCGGATCGATGTTCGCCAGGGCGATGGCCAGACCTTCCAAGATATGCGCGCGTTCGCGCGCCTTGCGCAATTCGAAAATCGTCCGGCGCGTCACCACTTCGCGGCGGTGGCGAACGAAGGCTTCCAGGCACTCTTTCAAGGTCAGCAGCTTCGGTTGCCCCTGATGCAGGGCGACCATGTTGATACCGAAGGAGACCTGCATCTGCGTCTGGGAGTAGAGGTTGTTCAACACCACCTCGCCCACCGCGTCGCGTTTGATCTCGATGACGATACGCATGCCGTCTTTATCGGACTCGTCGCGCAGCGCACTGATGCCTTCGACACGCTTCTCTTTCACCAGCTCGGCGATTTTCTCGATCAGACGCGCCTTGTTGACCTGGTAAGGGATCTCATGCACCACGATGGTCTCGCGACCATTCTTGGCGTCGGTCTCGATCTCGGCGCGCGCACGCACGTAGATCTTGCCGCGCCCGGTACGGTAGGCCTCTTCGATACCGCGTCGGCCATTGATGATCGCCGCCGTCGGGAAGTCCGGCCCCGGGATGTGCTCCATCAGCCCCTCGATGGTGATGTTCTCGTCATCGATATAGGCCAGGCAACCGTTGATCACTTCGGTCAGGTTATGGGGCGGAATGTTAGTCGCCATCCCCACGGCGATACCGGCCGAGCCGTTCACCAACAGGTTCGGTACCTTGGTCGGCAGCACGTCGGGGATCTGCTCTGTGCCGTCGTAGTTGGGCACATAATCCACCGTCTCTTTCTCTAGATCGGCCAACAGTTCATGGGCGATCTTAGCCATGCGCACTTCGGTATAACGCATCGCCGCGGCGGAGTCGCCGTCGATGGAGCCGAAGTTACCCTGACCGTCAACCAACATGTAACGCAGGGAGAAGGGCTGCGCCATACGCACGATGGTGTCGTAAACCGCGCTGTCACCGTGCGGGTGATATTTACCGATAACGTCACCGACCACACGGGCCGATTTTTTGTATGGTTTGTTCCAGTCATTGCCCAGCACGTTCATCGCGAACAGGACGCGACGGTGTACCGGTTTCAGGCCATCCCGAACATCCGGCAGCGCACGACCGACGATAACGGACATGGCGTAATCCAGATACGAGTTTTTCAACTCTTCTTCGATATTGACCGGCGTAATCTCTCTGGCAAGGTCGCTCATGGAGCTGCTATCCCTCTACTAATTATTCATCTGCCGCTACCCTCAATACATCGAGTAGAACCAGGCGCATACACGATGACAAAGACGACAATGATACCACAAAGGCACTGCTTGTGCGAAATGCGCCACGCCATTCCTGCCTGCCTGAACGCTGCCCCTTTGCCCGTGGCGTGGAAAAGGTATAATCCGCGCTAATGGGTATTTTTTGCGCGCGCCAGCGCGCCGAATTAAAGGAGTCTGAGGTGTCACAAAACGTTGATATGCAGGAAATTGCCAAGTTTGAGGCCGTCGCTTCACGCTGGTGGGGCCCCGAAGGCGAATTCAAACCACTACACCGCATCAATCCACTCCGACTGGATTACATCCAGCAGCGAGCCGATGGGCTGTTCGCCAAGCGGGTGCTCGATGTCGGCTGTGGCGGCGGTCTGCTGGCCGAAGCCATGGCGCAGGCCGGTGCCGACGTGACGGGGCTGGATATGGGAGGAGAGCCACTCCAGGTGGCGCGCCTGCACGCCTTGGAGAGCGGAGTCACGGTCGACTACCGCCAAGAGACCGTCGAACAGCATGCCGCCGATGGCACGGCACAATATGATGTGGTCACCTGCATGGAGATGCTGGAGCATGTGCCCGACCCCTGCTCGGTCGTACATGCCTGCGCCCGCCTGGTGAAGCCCGGCGGCCAGTTATTCTTCTCGACCATCAACCGCAACCCGAAGTCGTGGCTACTGATGGTCGTCGGCGCCGAGTACCTGCTGAAGATGGTCCCCAAAGGCACCCATGATGCGCGTAAATTTATCCGCCCCGCCGAGCTGATGGGCTGGTTAGACAGCACCCCGTTAACGGTACGCCATCTGTGCGGCATGCACTACAACCCGCTGCGTGACCGTTTCACCCTCGGGACCCGCGTCGATGTCAACTACCTGTTGCACGCCCAACGCGAGGCGGACTAAGGCGAGCGTAGCGAAAAGGCAGGTAAGGCGGGCGGTAGTGGTGCGCCGTCCGTCCACCATGCGATGGCTTTTGCAGCAACCTCGAAGCAGATCAAGATTAGTGATTTTAGCAATGAATAATAAAGCGGCAGACGATCAATTTTTTTAAATCCGCCTCCATTTTATCCCCCACGGGGATGGTGCCAGAGCCGACGCCGTCTACCGTCCACTCCGTAACATTTCACCCCCAACTTATCCACAAGCCGTGCCGATTTTGTTCACTTGCAAATCGCGGCAAACACCACTATCTTGTTGCCACATCGTCACCAACCCCCTATATATTGTGTTAACACCCCAAGCAAGCCACTAGTGCGCCGGGTGTTGATGCCGCGCGGCGCTGGCCCTCAGGGCACGCCTCGCCGGGGATCACACGGACAGGAACGCATCCTATGAATCAGAGTCTGCTCGTCACTAAACGCGACGGAAGAAAAGAGCGCATCAACCTCGACAAGATCCACCGAGTCCTCGATTGGGCCGCGGAAGGGTTACAGAACGTCTCGGTCTCCCAGGTTGAGCTACGCTCCCACATCCAGTTTTATGATGGCATCCGCACGGCGGATATCCACGAAACCATCATCAAGGCCGCCGCCGATCTGATCTCCCGTGAGACCCCGGACTACCAATATATGGCCGCGCGTCTGGCCATCTTCCACCTGCGCAAGAAGGCTTATGGCCAATTCGAGCCGCCGAAACTGTACGACCACGTGGTGCGCCTGGTGGAGATGGGCAAGTATGACCGCCATCTGCTGGAAGACTTCAGCCGTGATGAGTTCGAACAGATGGATGGTTTTATCGACCACTGGCGCGACATGAACTTCTCCTATGCGGCGGTCAAGCAGTTGGAGGGCAAGTACCTGGTGCAGAACCGCGTCAGCGGCGAGATCTACGAGAGCGCCCAGTTCCTGTATATCCTGGTGTCTGCCTGCCTGTTCTCCCACTATCCGCGTGAGACACGGCTGGACTACATCAAACGTTTCTACGATGCGGTCTCCACCTTTAAGATCTCTCTGCCGACGCCGATCATGTCTGGAGTGCGTACCCCGACGCGCCAGTTCAGCTCCTGCGTGCTGATCGAGTGCGGCGACAGCCTGGACTCCATCAACGCCACCTCGAGCGCCATCGTGAAGTATGTCTCCCAGCGTGCCGGCATCGGCATCAACGCCGGGCGTCTGCGCGCGCTGGGCAGCCCAATCCGGGGCGGTGAGGCCTTCCACACCGGCTGTATCCCGTTCTACAAGCATTTCCAGACCGCGGTGAAATCCTGCTCTCAAGGCGGAGTACGTGGCGGCGCGGCCACCCTGTTTTACCCGCTGTGGCATCTGGAGGTCGAGAGCCTGCTGGTGTTGAAAAACAACCGCGGGGTCGAAGATAACCGTGTGCGCCACATCGACTATGGTGTGCAGCTCAACCGCCTGATGTATCAACGCCTGATCCAGGGCGGCGAGATCACCCTGTTCAGCCCTTCCGATGTGCCGGGGCTGTACGATGCCTTCTTCGCCGATCAGAATGAGTTTGAACGCCTGTATGTACAGTACGAGCAGGACAACCGCATCCGCCAACGCAAGATCAAGGCCGTCGAATTGTTCTCGCTGATGATGCAGGAGCGCGCCTCCACCGGGCGTATCTATATTCAGAACGTCGATCACTGCAACACCCATAGCCCGTTCGATCCCCAGGTGGCGCCGGTTCGTCAGTCTAACCTCTGTCTGGAGGTGGCGCTGCCGACCAAACCGCTGGAGGACGTCAACGACGAGAGCGGTGAGATCGCCCTGTGTACCCTGTCGGCCTTCAACCTGGGTGCCATCGACTCGCTGGACGATCTGGAAGAGTTGGCGACCCTGGCGGTACGTGCGCTCGACGCCCTGCTCGATTACCAGGACTATCCGATCCCGGCCGCGAAGCGCGGCGCCATGGGACGTCGCACCCTGGGTATCGGGGTGATCAACTTTGCCTACTACCTGGCGAAGAATGGGGTACGTTATTCCGACGGCAGCGCCAATGCCCTGACGCATCGCACCTTCGAGGCCATCCAGTACTATCTGCTGAAGGCTTCCCACCAGCTGGCGCGTGAGCAAGGCGCCTGCCCATGGTTCAATGAGACTCGTTATGCGCAGGGTATCCTGCCCATCGACAACTATAAGAAGGATCTCGACGCCATCTGCGCCGAGCCGCTGCACTATGATTGGGAGACCCTGCGCGCCGATATCGTCCGCGACGGGCTACGCAACTCGACCCTGTCGGCCCTGATGCCCTCGGAGACCTCATCACAGATCTCCAACGCCACCAACGGCATCGAACCGCCGCGCGGCTATATCAGCATCAAGGCCTCGAAGGACGGTATCTTGCGCCAGGTGGTGCCGGAGTATGAGCGTCTGCAGGAGGCCTACGAGCTGCTGTGGTCCTTGCCGAACAACGACGGCTACCTGCAGTTGGTCGGCCTGATGCAGAAATTTATCGACCAGGCGATCTCTGCCAATACCAACTACGATCCGTCACGCTTCCCCTCCGGGAAGGTGCCGATGAAGCAACTGTTAAAAGATCTGTTGACGGCGTATAAACTGGGCGTGAAAACGCTCTATTATCAAAACACCCGCGACGGTGCGGAGGATGCCCAGGAGGATCTGGGAAGTACACAGGATGATGGCTGCGAAAGTGGCGCCTGTAAGATCTAACCTTCCCGCCTCAGGCGCTCCCCGCCGGGAGCGCTGGTATCTCCGCTTGATTTTCGACGCCCCGCGCCGCGGGGCACACTAGGATTAGGGTATGGCCTACACCATCTTCTCGCAAAACAAAAACGACCAACTACTCGAACCGATGTTCTTTGGTCAGCCGGTTAACGTTGCTCGCTATGATCAACAGAAACATGAGATCTTCGAGAAACTGATCGAGAAACAACTCTCCTTCTTCTGGCGTCCGGAAGAGGTCGACGTCTCACGTGACCGTATCGACTACCAGGCCCTGCCGGATCACGAGAAACATATCTTCATCAGTAACTTGAAGTACCAGACGTTGCTGGACTCCATCCAGGGGCGCAGCCCCAACGTCGCCCTGCTGCCGCTGATCTCCATCCCGGAGCTGGAAACCTGGGTGGAGACCTGGTCCTTCTCCGAGACCATCCATTCGCGCTCCTATACCCATATCATCCGCAATATCGTCACCGATCCGTCGGTGGTCTTTGATGATATCGTCAGCAATGAGGAGATCCTCAAGCGTGCGCGCGACATCTCCGTCTACTACGATGATCTGATCGAAAGTACCGGTTACTACCATCTGCTGGGCGAAGGCACGCATCAGGTCAACGGCAAGACGGTCATCGTCAACCTGCGCGATCTGAAGAAGAAGCTCTATCTCTGCCTGATGAGCGTCAATGCCCTGGAGGCAATCCGCTTCTACGTCAGCTTCGCCTGCTCTTTTGCCTTCGCCGAGCGCGAACTGATGGAGGGTAACGCCAAGATCATCCGGCTGATCGCCCGCGACGAGGCGCTGCACCTGACCGGTACGCAACACATCCTCAACCTGATGCGTTCGGGGCAAGACGACCCTGAGATGGCCGAGATCGCCGCCGAGTGTGAGACCCAGTGCTACGATCTGTTTGTGCAGGCCGCCCAGCAAGAGAAGGATTGGGCCAGCTACCTGTTCCGCGACGGCTCGATGATCGGCCTAAACCGGGATATTCTGTGCCAGTACGTGGAGTACATCACCAATATCCGCATGCAAGCCGTCGGCTTGTCGCTGCCCTTCGAGACACGCTCCAACCCGATCCCCTGGATCAACGCCTGGCTGGTCTCCGACAACGTGCAGGTCGCCCCGCAGGAAGTCGAGGTGAGTTCCTATCTGGTCGGACAGATCGACGCCGAAGTCAACACCGACGATCTGAGCGACTTCCAACTCTGATGTCGCAGCACGCCCTAGACGCCGCCGTGGAAACGGCGGCAAGCGAGAGTGACGGTTGTGCGCCGGTGCGTTACCGCATCCGGCTGGCGCGGAGCGGACGCCAAGTCGACCACCTCGATGATGGCGGCTCCCTCTTGGCGAGCCTGGAGCGGCAACAGGTGGCGCTGGAGTACCAGTGCCGCTCCGGTTTTTGCGGCGCCTGCCGCTGTCGGCTACTACGCGGTCGAGTCAGCTACCGCCAACCGCCGCTGGCCTTCCTGCAGGCGGATGAGATCCTGCCCTGCTGCTGTCAGGTGCAGCAGGACATCGAACTGGATCTCTAACCGACCCGCTCCAGCACCACCGGAATACTCTTATAGGCAGGGATGCCACTCGCTGGGTCATGATTCTCTAAGGTCAGCATATGGTTGGACTCGGGGAAGTAGGTCGCCAATGAGCGATCGGCCATCGGGTAGATCACCACCGTTAAGCCATCCATTCGGCGAGCGCTGCGTTTCCCCTCCGACGTCAAGGCGATCAGATTGACGCGTTCGCCCGCCTGCACACCACAGCGCTGCGCCTGCTCGGCGCTGATAAACACCACATCGCGCTGGCCAAACACCCCACGGTAACGGTCATCCATCCCATACAGGGTGGTGTTGTATTGATCGTGACTACGCACCGTCGCCAATACCAACTCGCTGTTAAACGCCGAGGCGGGATCCTCTAACAGACCCTCACAGGGAATAAAATTAGCCTTACCCGATGCCGTCAACCAGCGCCGCTCCGCCGCCGCATTGGTCAGGTGGAAACCGCCCGGATGACGGATACGCTGATTAAAGTCGGCAAAGGCCGGGAATACCGCCTCGATGTCGTCACGAATACGATCGTAATCCTCCACCAGGCTCTCCCAGGCCACCACGCTATGCGGCAAGGCCGCCTGGGCGATGCCGGCCACCACGGCACACTCTGACTTCAGTAAGGCACTGGCCGGTTTTAATACCCCACGCGAGGCATGCACCATCGACATCGAGTCTTCCACCGTCACGGCCTGAGCCCCGCTCTTTTGCATGTCGATCTCGCTGCGCCCCAGTACCGGTAAGATATAGCTATGGTGCGCGGTCAGTAGGTGCGAACGGTTCAACTTGGTGGCGATATGCACCGCCAGATCCAACTGGGTCAACGGAATGGCACTCGCCTGCCGATCGGGCATCGCCAGCGCAAAGTTTCCCCCCAGGCAGATCAGCGCCCGGGCCTGGCCGCAACAAATCGCCTGCATACTGGCGACCGCCGCGTGGCCGGGAGCCGAGGGTGGCGTGAAGCCGAAGCGTTCCCCCAGACGAGCCAGAAACTCGGCCGATGGCTTCTCGGTAATGCCGACGGTACGATCGCCCTGCACATTGGAATGGCCGCGTAACGGGCAGATGCCCGCTCCCGGCCGCCCGATGTTCCCCTTCAGTAGCAGCAGATTGACCAGCTGCTGTACGTTCTGCGTCCCGTGTTGGTGTTGCGTGATCCCCATCCCATAGCAGATGATGGTACGTTCGGCGGCGGCATAGGCATCGACCAGCTCGGCGATCTGGGCCTGGCGCAAGCCGGAGATCCGCTCAATATCCGCCCAGTTCGTATTGAGTACGTCACGACGCAGATCGGCATAGCCGACGGTATGCGTCTGAATAAAGGCGTCATCCAGCAGCGGCGCCTGCCCGGCGGCGCGGGCCGCCTCATCGCGCTCGATCAATAAACGCATCATCCCCTTGAGCAACGCCGTATCGCCGCCGATGCGCACCCGGTAGTAGGCGCTGGCCAACTGGGTCTCGGCATCCGTCAACATCTCCAGCGGGTTCTGCGGCGCGGTGAATCGTTCCAGACCGCGCTCCTGTAGGGGGTTGATGGCGATCATCTTCGCCCCACGCTTCACCAAGGCCCGCAGTGAGGTCAACATGCGGGGATGGTTGGTCCCAGGATTATGGCCGATACAGATCACCAGATCGCACTGCTCGAAGTCCTCCAGCAGTACCGTTCCCTTACCGACGCCGATGCTGGCGGCCAGGCCGACGCTGGTTGGCTCATGGCACATGTTAGAGCAGTCGGGGAAGTTGTTGCTGCCATACTCGCGGGCGAAGAGCTGATAGAGGAAGGCGGCCTCGTTAGACGTGCGCCCCGAGGTATAGAACTCGACCTGGTTCGGGTCGCTATAACCTTGCAGACGAGCGCCGATCTCATCGAACGCCTGCTGCCAGCTCAACGGCAGGTAACGGTCGCTGGCGGCATCATACTTTAACGGCAAGGTCAGGCGGCCGGCGGCCTCCAGCGCGTGATCGTCCCAACTCAGCAGTGACTGCACCGTATGCGCGGTAAAAAACGGGGCATCCAGCCGCTTATCCGTCACCTCCCAGGCCAATGCCTTGGCGCCATTTTCGCACACGTCGAATGAGGCACTGTGCTTGGGATCCGGCCAGGCACATCCCGGGCAGTCGAAGCCATCCGGTTTGTTCATGTCAAACATGGCGATCACCTCACGCCGCAGATCCATCTGCTGGCGCAGCGCACCCGCCACCGCCTTCACCGCATCCCAACCGCCGGCGGCGGCCCGATAGGTTTCTATCTTCTGCTTCATGATTCCCCCACGGCACACTGTAAAACAGTAAGTATAGTCACCCCCTTAGGCCACGCTGACGCCAGGCGATAAAAGCGCACAAAAAACCCCAATGGCCAAAGGCCATTGGGGTTATCAATGCTGCCGTCGAGTGACGGTCGTTTAGCGGCGATCGCCGAAGATGCGCAACAGCATCAGGAACAGGTTGATGAAGTCCAGGTAGAGCGTCAACGCCCCCATGATCGCATAACGACGGAAACCGTCGCGATCATCACTCGCAATCTGTTCCCCCATCACACGCAGCTTCTGGGTATCGTAAGCGGTCAGACCGACGAAGATCAGGACCCCGGCGTAGGTCACGATCCAGGTCAGGGTGCTGCTCTTCAGCCAGATATTGACCAGCGATGCCAGCACCAGGCCAATCAACGCCATAAATAGCATCGACCCCATCCCGCTCAGATCGCGTTTCGTGGTATAGCCATACAGGCTCATGGCGCCAAACATCCCGGCGCTGACCACGAAGGTACTGGCGATAGAGCTGTAGGTGTAGACGATGAAGATGCTCGACAGCGTCAGGCCGGTGAGCAGCGAGTAGAACATGAACAGCCCGGTGGCGGCGGATCCGCTTAAGCGGTTAACCATCCCCGACAGCACGAACACCACCCCCAACTGCACGATGATCAGCCCGAAGAAAACCACCTTATTGGCGAAGATCAGCTCCATTAGCGCCGGCGTCCGGGCGGCATACCAGGCAACCAGCGCCGTCAGCAACAGCCCGCAGCACATCCAGCCATACACTTGCGCCATATAGGCCTGGAGGCCGCTACCGGCACGCTCAACCAGTGTGCCATTTGTTCGTGGGTAACGATCCATGGAATGCCCCTTGATAATGCATACGAAAAAATCGTGTCCGCAGGCGATAGACACTGCGAACCGCCTAGATTAACGCCTCTAAGCCTAACATAAAAAAATGCGATCTCGCTCAAACAATCACGTCATACGCCGCCAGGCACTAGCCGGGCGGCGTACAGCCAGGCTTACGCTTATGATGCCGCGCCGCCCCAACGCACAGCCAGCGTGGCCACCCGCGCACCGAAACGCCGCGCCGTCTCCAGATCGCCCGGCAATGGCGCCTCATCCGGCGTCGCGTCGGAGGGGGAGACGGTCATCAGCCCAGAGAAACCGGCGATATAGTTCACATCATTACGTTGTGCCGCCTTGCTGTTGGCTGGCAACATACCCATGCCGACCCACACGCCGCCATGTTGCTGCGACAGATGGAACAGGTAATCCAGGGTAGAGAGCTTGTCGCCGTTCATGCTGGCGGAGTTGGTAAACCCGGCGAACAGCTTGTCGCGCCACTGCTGAGTGAACCAGGGTTTAGAGGATGCGTCGGCGAACTTCTTGAACTGCCAGGAGGGCCCACCCATATAGGTCGGCGAGCCCATGATGATGGCATCGGCCGCCGCTAACTGCTCCCAGCCGTGCTCGGGCAGATTGCCCTCGCTGTCGATCGGCAGCAGTGTGATCTGCACGCCGTCGATGCCTTGCGCCCCTTGCGCGACCGCCTCGGCGGCGCGGGCGGTATGCCCGTAACCGCTGTGATACACCATAACGATGACTGCCATGATCCCGACTCCTTTTGTCTACGGATGATCACAACAGTTATAGGCTAGCCCTGGCGGGAAATCCACGTCCCTGGCACGCGGGGTGTATGCTTACCAGCGCTCGGCGGCTTGACGGTCGCTATCGCGGGCATCGACCCAACGCTCGTGGCCATTCGAGGCCTCGCGCTTCCAGAAGGGCGCACGCGTCTTCAGATAATCCATGATGAACTCCGCCGCCTGGAAGGCCATGCCGCGATGGGCGCTGGTCACGCCGACGAAGACGATCTCCTCGCCGGGCTGCATCGGACCAATACGGTGGTACACGGACACCCGTCCCAACGGCCAGCGGGCGCGCGCCTGCTCGACGATCTGCGCCAGCGCCTTCTCCGTCATCCCCGGATAGTGCTCTAGCGTCAGCGCACTGACGTCATCCCCCAGGTTATGGTTGCGCACCTTGCCGGTGAAGGTCACCACCGCGCCATCCTCATCGCACTGCGCCAGCCACGAATACTCATCGGCGACCGCAAAGTGTGCCGTGTTGACGACGATCCGACTCTGTGTCATCTCAGCCTCCGGTGACGGGGGGGAAGAAGGCCACCTCGTCGCCATCCTGCAACGGATGGTCGAAGGAGACCATGGTCTGGTTGACGGCGGCCAGCAGCTTACCCGACTCCAACGCCAGGGCCCACTTATCACCGTGCTGGATCAACTGTCGGCGCAGGGTCTCCACATCCTGACAGGCCTCACACGCTAACTGGGCACAGCCGGTCAGTTCACGTACCTGAGCAAAAAATAGCACTTGGATCATTGCGCCTCCTCGACACGAAAATCGCCCGACTTACCGCCGCTCTTGGCCAACAGGCGCACCGGCCCGATCACCATATCTTTCTGGACCGCTTTACACATGTCGTAAATCGTCAGGGCCGCTACCGAGGCGGCGCTCAACGCCTCCATCTCTACCCCGGTCTTGCCACACAGGCGGCAACAGGTCTCGATGCGCACGCGATGGTGCGCCGGTTCGACGCTCAGCGTCACCTCCACCTTGCTCAGTAACAACGGATGGCAGAGCGGGATCAGCTGCCAGGTGCTCTTGGCGGCCTGAATACCGGCGATGCGTGCGGTGGCGAACACATCCCCCTTCGGGTGTTTACCGTCGATGATCATCGCCAGGGTGTCGGGGCGCATGGTGACGTAAGCTTCGGCGCGCGCTTCGCGTACCGTCTCCGCCTTGGCGGAGACGTCGACCATGTGCGCTTCGCCGGCCGCGTTGATATGGGTTAACTGGCTCATAAGTTTTTCGCTATTCCGGATTGGCCGAACCGGCGGGCTAGCCGCCGATGAAAGAGAGATTCTGGGTATGCCCGCTATCGCCCTGGTGCAGGAAATGGCGCTCCCGCTTGTGCTGCAGGGCGGCGGCGATGCGTGCCTGTAGCGCCGGTAGCTGCGCATCCTGCTGCAGCAGATCGCGCAGCGTCATCCCCTGCTCACCGAACAGGCACAGATGCAGGTTGCCGAGTGCGGAGACCCGCAGCCGGTTGCAGCTGGCGCAGAAGTTTTTCTCGTAGGGCATGATCAGACCGACCTCGCCCTGGTAGTCCGGGTGCCAGAATACCTGAGCCGGACCATCGCTCCGCCCGGGCAAGCGGCGCTGCCAGCCGGCGGCCAGCAGTTGACGGCGGATCAGCTCCCCCGAGACGTGATGACGGCGGAACAGATCGCTGCCCTCGCCGGTCTCCATCAACTCGATGAAGCGCATCTGAATCGGACGATGGCGGATCCAGTGCAGGAAGGCGTTGAGGCTCTGATCGTTCACGTCACGCATCAGCACGGTATTCACCTTGATGCGCTCGAAACCCGCCGCGAAGGCGGCGTCGATACCCGCCATCACCTGGGCAAAACGATCCTCGCCGGTGATGGCATGGAACTGCCGCGCGTCCAGGCTGTCGACACTGACGTTGATCGCGCTCAGCCCCGCCTGACGCCAAGCGGCCACATCACGCGCCATGCGATAACCATTGGTGGTCACCGCCAGGGTTTTAATGCCCGGATTCTCACGCACGGCGGCGATGATGTCGCAGAAGTCGCGACGCAGCGTGGGCTCTCCCCCCGTTAGACGCACCTTCTCGGTACCCAGCGCGGCGAAGGCTCGACTGACCCGACGGATCTCATCCAGCGACAGGAAACGCTTCGCCTCGTGGCTGGCCGGGCGATAACCGTCCGGCAGGCAGTAGGTGCAACGAAAGTTGCAAACATCGGTGACAGAGAGGCGCAGATAATAGAACTTGCGCGCAAAAGCGTCGGTTAATTGGGAGCTCATAAACACCTTTCCAAGTCGGGAGGCACCGGCATTTCTACCTGATACCCTGGTGGCGCAAGGCCACGGCCAAGGCACCGTATCCCGCCGACTGCGTGGACTTAGGCACCATGGCTCGGAGTTCAAAGAAGTCGCGCCGGCGACGCCCAAGGCATCCTACCGTCGCGGCCATTGCCGTCACGCCGCGCGCTGCATCGCCCATCACAGCGACCACCACGAAACATCACCGGCAATCGACCCCGGCATTGTCCTTCGGGACATCTACCGTGGCCAGCGTTATATACATAAAGATATAACGCTTATATCTCAGTAAGTTACTGCACATAGTAATCAAATTAGCGCCGCTTGCAATTGATACATATCACGCCCCGGACGCCTCGCATCGCCTTTTTGACGCCAATCCGCTATCTTAGGCGCCCTCTGCGCCAGCGCCTCAACAAGGAGCCTTATGCGAAACCGTACTCTGGCCGACCTGGATTGCGTCGTCGCCCTCGGCGGCGGCCACGGACTGGGCCGCGTCATGTCGGCCCTCTGTTCCCTCGGTCCTCGCCTGACCGGCATCGTCACCACCACCGATAACGGCGGTTCGACCGGACGCATCCGCCGTGATGAGGGGGGGATCGCCTGGGGAGATATGCGTAACTGCCTCAATCAGCTGATCACCGAGCCCAGCGTCGCCTCGGCGATGTTCGAGTACCGTTTCGCGGGTAATGGCGAGCTGGCTGGCCACAACCTGGGCAACCTGATGCTCAAGGCGTTGGACCACCTGAGCGTGCGTCCCCTGGAGGCCATCAACCTGATCCGTAGCCTGTTGAAGGTCGATGCCCAACTGATCCCCATGTCGGAGCATGCCACCGATCTCTGTGCCATCGATGACGATGGTCTCCCCGTCCATGGCGAGGTTAACATCGACCAACTGACGCGGATGCCGCGCCAACTGCAGCTTTCCCCCGCCGTCACCGCCACCCGCGAGGCGGTGGAGGCCATCGCACGCGCCGACCTGATCCTGATCGGCCCCGGCAGCTATCTCACCAGCCTGATGCCGATCCTGCTGGTCGATGAATTGAGCCAGGCGCTACGTCGCAGTCGCGCGCCGCTGGTCTACATCGGAAATCTGGCGCGTGAACATAGCCCCGCCGGGCAATTGCGGCTGGTTGAGAAGTTACAGCACATGAAGGCGGCGCTGGGCGGACGCGCGATCGACGCCGTCATCGTCGGCCCACAAACCGACACACACGACCTGGCGGCGCCCTGTTGTGTCGTACAGGGCGTGCTGGCCGCCGACGACATTCCCTACCGCCATGACCGTGGGCGCCTGCACACGGCCATCGAGCGGGTACTGCAACAACTGGGTTAGGCGGCATGCTCGCAGGCTAGGCGAGTCGGCCACTCATACTCACCGAACGGCGAGGCACCATCCAAGTAGCGACACACCATATCCAAGGCGAGGGTAGCGCACACCTCACGGCGCAGCGTCTGGCTATGATGGGCGGCGGCATAACGCAGCGTCTGGCCGTAACTCCCCTGTGGCGTATGCAGCGCCAGGGTCAATTGCCCCGCCAGCAGCTCGCCGCTGGCCAGCGTCAGCGCCGCCCCACTGCGAGCGGCTAACTCGCGCGCGCGCCCCATCACCTGCGACAAGGTGGGATGTCCCCCCGCCGCCAGCAACTCGCCGTCGGCCAACGGCGCATCCGCCGCGCGCAGCCAACCATGGATCATGCCCGCGCTGAATTGCTCACTGAGCGCCATCCGCATCCCGGCCTGGCGTAAGGCCTCGCTGGCACGTCGCGCCACACTCTGCTCGCCCTCATACAACAGATTCGGCGCCACCAAGGCGCGTACCTGCGCCCAGCTCGCCTTCATCGCCGCCGCCTGCGCGGCGGGTCCGGTCAACTTCAACTCGATGATCGGCGCCGCCGAACGGTAACCGAGCCGACAATCGGCGGGCAGGCTCAGCCCATCTAACTGCTCGGCCAGGCTGCTCTCGCTACGGCCAAAGGTGGTCAGGCGCAGACAGAGCGGCGGCGCGGGCAACGCGAAACGCCGCTGTAAACGCGGCATGATCTGCTGCTCGACCATCTGGTAAAACTCACTCGGCACGCCAGGCGTAAAGAAAACAATACAATCATGCAAGTTCAAGGAAAAACCGCAGGCGGTGCCGATCGGGTTATCGAGGCGCTCCGCCCCGGCGGGCAACAACGCCTGCTTACGGTTACTCTCGGCCATCGGTCGACCGCGTTGCGCGAACCAATCCTGCATCCACGCCAACCACGCCTCATCCTCGACCAGCGGCAGATTCGCCACCCGGGCCGCCGCCTGCGTCGTCAGATCATCGCTGGTCGGCCCCAACCCACCGTTGACGATCAGCACCTGTGCTCGGCGACTGGCCGCGTCAATGGCGGCGCATAGCGCACCGATCTCATCCCCTACCGTGGCGCGTTCGCTTAACGGTAGGCCATGATCGAATAACCAACGCCCCAGCCAGGCCGCGTTGCTGTCTAGGATCTGTCCATGTAGCACCTCATCACCGCTGCTCAGCATCTCAACTCGTAACATAGTCCACTCCGTTTTAGGCTCTAGCCCACTTTAAGAAGTGCGCTCGCAGGTGACAATGGCCGCCCCATGATTTGCTCCCGAGAGTGCCAATAAAACATTACCCCAATGGAGCATGTAAAGTTATCATTACATATAATGTAACGCCGATTTGACGACGATAATAATTTCCCGTACGCTGCGCTGAAATAACTCCCTGGAGCAGTAAAGCAGAGGAAAGCGTGAAGAATCGGACTATTGGCAGTATTTTTATCGTGGCAGGTACCACGATCGGCGCAGGGATGTTGGCGATGCCTTTGGCCGCCGCCGGCGTCGGTTTTAGTACGACCCTGGTGATGCTCATCGGGCTATGGGCACTGATGTGCTACACCGCGCTATTGATGGTTGAGGTCTATCAACACGCGCCGGCCGATGAGGGATTAGGCACCCTGGCTCGCCGTTACCTCGGGCGCCCCGGCCAGTGGCTGGCTGGTATCAGCATGCTGTTTCTAATGTATGCCCTCACCGCCGCCTATATCAGTGGCGCCGGTGAGTTGCTCGCCGCCAGCCTGGAGCAATGGCTGGCGCTGCCGGTCTCCCCCCTGCTCGGCGTGTTGCTCTTTACCTTGGTCGGCGGCACCATCGTCTGCGTCGGCACCCACTCCGTCGATCTGTTCAATCGCCTGCTGTTCAGTGCCAAGATCATCCTGCTGGTGGTCATGCTGACGCTGATGATGCCGCATATTCGCGCCACCAACCTGCTCAGCCTACCGCTGGAGAAGGGGTTAGCGCTCTCCGCCATTCCCGTGATCTTCACCTCGTTTGGCTTCCACGGCAGCGTCCCGAGCATCGTCAGCTATATGAAGGGGGATATGCGTCGCCTGCGGCTGATCTTTATCGTCGGCAGCGCCATCCCACTGTTAGCCTACATCTTCTGGCAGTTAGCCACCCTGGGCAGCATCAGCAACACCACCTTCCTCGGTCTGATGGCCAGCCATGCCGGGTTAAATGGCCTGTTGCAATCGGTGCGTGCCGTGGTGGCCACCCCGCACGTCGAGCTGGCGGTACATCTGTTCGCCGATCTGGCGCTGGCGACCTCATTCCTCGGCGTCTCCCTTGGGTTATTTGATTATCTTGGCGATCTCTTTAAGCGCCGCCGTAACGCAAGCGGGCGTCTGCAGACCGGTCTCTTGACCTTCCTGCCACCGCTGGCCTTCGCCCTGTTTTACCCGCAAGGCTTCGTCATGGCGCTGGGCTATGCCGCCATCGCGCTGGCGGTACTGGCCCTGCTGCTCCCCGCGCTACTGGTCTGGCAGACCCGTCGACGTCACGGCGAGCAACGCGCTTACTACCGCGTCGCGGGCGGACGTCCGCTGCTGTGGCTGGTATTGCTGTGTGGTGGCGCGGTAATCGCCATCCAACTGTCGATCGCCGCCGGGCTCTTGCCCGAGGTGGGATAAGCGAGTAAGGTAACGGAATGAATAGCACAGTCTCTCTACACATCACGTTAGGTTGGTGGCGTCGCATCTCGCGGCGGCACGTTACTGTGTATTATTAATCTCAGTCATCAAGCCGCCGGAAGGCGGCTTGATACTTTTTAACGGGTCGCACTCCGGCGCATTTATCGCTTAAAGGGAGCACGACCATGCCATCTACCGATCTCAACCTTGCCCAACAACCCGTCTGCCTGAGCGGCGATCGCCCCACCGGGCCGCTGCATCTCGGCCATTACGTCGGTTCGCTGCGCCAACGCCTCGACTTGCAACGCCACTTCCCGCTGTATGTGATGATCGCCGATCTCCAAGGGCTGACCGATAATGGCAGCCATCCGCAGAAGGTGGCGGATAATATCCTGCAGGTGATGGCCGACTACCTGGCGGTCGGTCTCGACCCCGCCCGCACCACCCTCTGTCTGCAATCGGCGCTGCCGGCGCTGCCCGAGTTGACCATGCTGTATATGAACATCGTCAGCGTGGCCCGGGTGGCACGTAACCCGACGGTCAAGGCGGAGATCGCCCAGAAGGGATTCAGCGCTAGCCTACCGGCGGGCTTTCTGCTCTACCCGGTCAGCCAGGCCGCCGATATCACCGCCTTCAACGCCGAACGCATTCCGGTCGGCGACGATCAACTGCCGATGCTCGAGCAGACAAACGAACTGGTGCAACGCATGAATAGCCTACTGCCCCAGCCTGTACTACGCCCCTGCCAGGCGATTCTCAGCCCGGTGGGGCGTCTGCCGGGCATCGACGGTAATGCCAAGATGTCGAAGTCGCTGGGTAACGCCCTGCCCCTCGGGGCGACACCCGCGCAGATCCAGACGGCGGTACACGCCATGTATACCGATCCACAACATCTGCGTGTCAGCGATCCGGGACGTGTCGAGGGTAACGTGGTCTTCACCTACCTGGATGCCTTCCATCCCGATGCCGAGCGCGTGGCGCAAATGAAGGAACAGTACCGGCGAGGTGGCCTTGGCGACAGCCAGTGCAAGCGTGAATTGGAGGGATGCCTACAGGAATTGCTCGCGCCGATACGCCAGCGCCGGGCCGAATTTCTCGCCGATCCCGCCATGCTATTGCAGATCTTACGTCAGGGAAGTGAACGGGCGCGGGCGGTCAGCCAGCAGACGCTGATGGCGGTCAAACGCGGATTGGGATTACCCTTGATGTACTGAGCGCAGGCGATAGTGCCCGCTAAGGCTAACAGGGCGGCGAAACGCCGCCCAGAGAGACATCAGAAGCTGAGGCCGACCCCGACGTAAGGACCATCGGCGATGGCGTTGTCGCGGTGACCGTCTTTCCCGGCCAGGTTGACGTAACGATAGCCGACATCCACGCTCAACGGACGCATCACGTTCCAACGCACGCCGCCGGTCGCTTCCGTATAGTCCTTGATCCCGCTGGAAAGGGAATCCGGCGAGTAGTAGGCTGAACCATACAGGGCAAAGCTCTGCCCCAACGGCAGATTGATGCCGCCGCCGATTGCCACGGCGTAATCGTCGCTGCCGCCGCCGCTGTGCTTCGGATTCAGGTACATGGCCTTACCGCCAACAGAGATGATGGCAGAGCCCAAAGGAATGCCCAATCCCAGACCCAGGCCAACGATATCGCCGTCGTTATCGCTGTGCGCCCAGTTCAGGGTGGAGTACAGGCCCGAAGTTTCGGTCCCTAAACCGGCTTCAAAATTAGTGAAGTTTTTCCCGGCTTGCCCATTCACGCTGATCGCCTGCGCCGCCCCGCTCAGCAGTAGCGCGCTGCCAGCCACCAGGCAGTAAAACGACTTCTTCATTGAATTTTCCTTATCAATCATTAAAAAAATGTGTCCCACAACCGCCTCCCGATGCCTGGCTAATCCCCGTCGTACGGGAGATCCGCCCTGACTCATGCCAGACATTCACCGCCCTCGGGGCGGTCCTGGCCGATCCATGCCAGCCCATGGCCCGACGCAACGGAGATCCATCACGTACCGATTCGGGGGAGAGGGCGACATCGAGCAACGTGGCGCAGAGCGCCGCGGCGGCGTTAGCATAACGGGAAGCGAGCAGAAACAGAATAAAAAAAGCGCCTCGTAACCCTACGAGACTCTCACTTTAAGACTAAGCCTTATCGACGGAGGTGACACCAGCGGCAGAGAGGACTATCGTTCAGCGTTGGACGATGCCTGATAGGTCGCCTGCGCCCACTGCTGTACCTGACGTCGCGCGATCTTGATGCCGCCAGACTTCAGCGCAGCGGGCAACGGCAACCAGGCCACCGGGCGCTGAAAACGCGCCACGCGCGTCGCTAGCCACTCGCCCAACACCGCCAGGTCGACCTCACTCTCCACCACCGCCAAGGGACGCTGGCCGAACTCGACATCCGCCACCGGCACGATGAAAGCCTGTGAGACGGCGGGATGCTGCAGCAGGATACGCTCTATATCCTCCGGCTGGATCCCCTCTCCGCCGCTGAAAAATTGGTTATCCATACGCCCCTGGATGCGTAATTCGCCCGCGACCCAGGATGCGCGATCGCGCGTATGGAACCAGCCATCGGCAGCCAGCAACGGGTGCAACTGCCCCGCCTGCCAATAACCACAGGCCAGGCTACTGCCACGCAACAGCACCTCACCATCCGCCGCCAGACGCACCTCTCGCCCCGGCAACGCGTGACCGACGCCGGGTAGGCCATCGGCCCGTTTGGCGCAGACGGTCGACGCCATCTCCGTCAGGCCATAGCCGCACCAGCAACGAATACCGCGCGCCTCGGCCTCCTGCGTCAGGGCTAACGGGATCATCGCCCCGCCCAACAGCACATCGCGCAACGCCACCGGCTGCGTCGACTGCAACAGGCGCCACAGCTGAGTCGGCACCAATGAGGCGTGACTACAGCCGGCCAATGCCTGATGCAACGGATGCATCGGGCGCCAGACTAGGCAGGCTCCGGCCAGCAGCCAGCGCCAGAGGATCCCCTGCCCCGAAACGTGAAACAGCGGCAGCGACAGCAACCAGCTATCCTGCGGCGCCAATGGCATCAGGCTCAATACACCCGCCGCCGAGGCCAGATGAGCGGCGGCACTATGCACCGCCGCCTTAGGTAGGCCACTCGACCCGGAGGTCAGCGTCAGCGTCGCCTGACGTTCGGGCTGCCACGCGGCGGCGACCTCGCCCGCTAGCGAGCGCAGGGATAATGCCGCCACGCCGCGAGGCCAGGCGATGGGCGTCTCCGTAGCCAGATCCAATCCCGCCGACACCGTCAGCGATGGCAGCAGTTCGGTCAGGCGTGTCTGCGGCAACTGCGGATTTAACGGCAAGACCCGTGCGCCAAGCTGCAATAACGCCAGATAGGCATACAGCATCTCGGCGCTGTTCTTACCACGCAGGGCGATCACTGCTCCCGCCGTAACGCCTTGGGCCGCCAAGCCCGCGGCCAACGCCGTGATACGCTGAGCCAGCGTGCGCCAATCGATCGCCTGCCCCTCAAGACGCAAGGCGCAGGCGGCCGGTCGCTGTTGCGCCCAGTGACGCCATGGCCAATCGCCAAACGTCATCACGCCCGCCAGACCTCATCCAGATGTTCGACGCCCCACAACGGGAGCGTACTCTCCGGCCAAGGCCGCAGCAATTGGGCGCGCATCAGCGCCAGAGTATCCAAACCTGGCGCCGTGCCCGGCGTCAGCCAGGCGGCCAGACGCGCCAGTTGCCCCAGCCCCAGGCTGGACTCGATGCTCGAGCTGATCACCACGCCCAGGCCAGCTTGCTGGGCCTGCTGTGCCAACTGCTGACAACGTTGCAGGCTGCCGGTCAAGGTCGGCTTGATGATGATCGCGGCGACGCCCGGCTCGGCCTCGACGCGAAAATCAGGATCACGCACACTCTCGTCCCAGGCGATGGCGATCCCGGTGTCACGCGCGAAGGCCCGCGACTCATCGCGCGTCTTACAGGGCTCCTCTAGGAAGAGAATGCGATCACGCCAAGCCGGGTTAACGTACTTGGCGAAGCCATCCGCCTTGGCGCGCGTCCAGCTTCGATTGGCATCCAGACGCAGCCGCAAATCCGGCAACGCCTCCAACAGCAGGTTGACGATCATCCCGTCACGCACCGCCTCGTAGAGCCCAACCTTGACCTTGGCCACCTTCTCGCCCGGAATGGACTGTAGTGCATGAAATAGCGCGTCAGGGTCGCCGTTGCACAACGTGGCCGAGCGGTAGTTAGCCGCCTGCGGCAACGTGCCATCCAACTCCGCCAACGCGCAGCTCAGCCCAAAGGCGACCGAAGGCAGCGCGCTCTCCGCCGGGCTCTCGCCCGCCTGCCAGGCGGCCAACCAGTCGGTGGCCGCCTGCTGCGCCTCAGGCAACGTCTCTCGACTAAACTCCGGCAGGGGCGCGATCTCGCCCCACCCCTCACGCCCCGCCTCACTCAGGCGGACCAGCAACCCCTCGCGGCTTTTCAGCCGTTGGTTACGTAGCGCGACACCGGCTTCCACCGGCAGACTGTAGCGATACAACGTGACCTGACGCATTACGGATTCCGTTTAAATTTGGAAAAGTCCGGCTGACGCTTCTCATTGAATGCGTTACGCCCTTCCTGACCCTCTTCCGTCATGTAGAACAGCATGGTGGCGTTACCCGCCAGCTCCTGAAGGCCGGCTTGGCCATCGCAGTCGGCGTTGAGCGCCGCTTTCAGACAACGCAGCGCCATCGGACTGTTACGCAGCATCTCACGGCACCAACGTACGGTCTCACGCTCCAGCTCGTCCAGCGGCACCACGGTGTTGACCAACCCCATATCCAGCGCCTGCTGTGCGTCGTACATGCGGCACAGGAACCAAATCTCGCGTGCCTTCTTCTGGCCGACGATGCGTGCCATATAGGAGGCACCCCAGCCGCCGTCGAACGAGCCGACCTTCGGCCCGGTCTGACCGAACTGGGCATTCTCGGCGGCGATGGTCAGATCGCACATCATATGCAGAACATGACCGCCGCCGACCGCGTAACCGGCCACCATCGCCACCACCGGCTTCGGACAGGTACGGATCTGACGCTGGAAGTCGAGGACGTTGAGGTGGTGAACACCGCTATCATCACGGTAGCCACCGTAGTCGCCGCGGATCTTCTGGTCGCCACCGGCACAGAATGCCTTGTCGCCAGCACCGGTCAACACGATCACCCCGATGCCGTCGTCATAACGTGCATCGGCCAGCGCCTGCAACATCTCCTTCACCGTCAGAGGACGGAAAGCATTACGCACCTGCGGGCGGTTGATGGTGATTTTGGCGATCCCGTCGGCCGACTTGTGATAGAGAATATCTTCAAAGTCGCCGCTGCAATCTTGCCACGCGATCGGGGCATACAGCTCTTGTTCGCTCGGATACAGCATAATACGCTTCCTGTTAATGATGATTTCGTCCTGGTTCAGCGCGCCTGGCGCGTCAGCCGGGACGACATGTGGTTAAAAAGTCACGCAGCGCGCAGAGAAACGCCTGCGGATTGGCGCGGTGGGCGTTATGCCCGGCACCGGCGATCAGACGCGGCGCCAGTCGCCACTGCTCGGCTAGCGCGCGGAACTTGGCGTCCTGCGCACCGCACAGATAGCATAGCGGGCAGCGTAGCGTGGCCAAGGCCTCCCCCAATGGCGGCTGATTACCCAACGAGGTGGCCTGTAGCATCTGCGCCAAGGCCTCACCGGATTGCGCGGCGCGCAACGCGACCAGCGCCTGGCGCTGCGCCGTGTCCAGATCGGCGAAGACTGCTTGACGATACCAGTCCGCCAATACCTGCGCCATCGGTTCACGGCGCAAGCGCTCGGCCCAGCGAGCGTCATGCTCACGTCGAGCCTGACGGGCCGCGGGTGCCTCCAGACCGGGATTCCCGCCCTCAACCGCCAGCGCCCAGAGTCCCTCGGCGCCACGACAGGCATGGTACATCGCCAGTCGCCCCCCCAAGGAGTAGCCGACCAGTCCATAGCTGGTCACGCCGGCGGCG
Source organism: Edwardsiella tarda ATCC 15947 = NBRC 105688 (assembly GCF_003113495.2). Classification (NCBI taxonomy): domain Bacteria; kingdom Pseudomonadati; phylum Pseudomonadota; class Gammaproteobacteria; order Enterobacterales; family Hafniaceae; genus Edwardsiella; species Edwardsiella tarda. Next base: position 1,130,800 of record NZ_CP084506.1, on the reverse strand, counting down.
GCCAGGGTAGCGCGTAGCGCCGTATCGCATTGCGCGAAATCGTCCACCGCCGACGCCGCCGAGGCGCCGTGTCCCGGCAGATCGATCAACAGATGGGCGAACTCGGGCAACTGCTGCGCCAAGGGTAGCCATTCATGATGACTACCGAGAAAGCCGTGCAGCCACACCAGGGTCGGCGCCGCGGGATGCCGCCCGGCCAGACGGTGGCTGGCTAAGATCACAGCGCCGCCACCTTGGCCAGCAGACGCTGGAGTGTCTCGGCCCCCTCGGTGCTGGGGACGCGCAACTCGATCAACGTACACCCATCCTGCTCCCAGCCCTGGCTGACCGCGTCACACAGGGACTCCCAGTCCGCCGGGCAGGCATAGCGTAAGGAAAATAAGGCGGCCGCGTGGCGAAAATCCACGTTCTGCGGCATCAGATAGAAGCGCTCCCGCTCCGCCGGCGGCGTCGGCAACATGGAGAAGATCTGCCCGCCATTATTGTTCACCACGATCACCACCGTCGGGGCACTGACCTGACGCAACAACGCCAAGCCGTTAATATCATAGAGCGCCGACAGATCCCCGAGGATGGCCAACGTCGGCCGCCCCGCCGCGCGCTGCACCCCCGCGATGGTGGAAATCAATCCGTCGATGCCGCTGGCACCGCGGTTACTGTACACCGGATAGCCCGCTGGCAACTGCCCCAACGCATCGATCAGCCGCACAATCAGACTATTGCCGACAAACAGCTGCCCCTGCGCCGGTAACAATTGCGCCAGGCGATGGGCAACCTGTGCCTCGCCGAAATGGTCCCGCACCGCCTCCGCCACACACTGCGCGGCACGCTCGGCCAACACGGCCAACTCGGGTGCCCAGGGTTGGCTCGGCAGCGCCGGATGCGCCGCCAGCCATGTCTCTACCGCAGCCACATAGCGATGGCCGCGATGACAGGCCGGATCGAGCCGCCCCGGTAAAGGATCGATCAGCCAGTAGCATTGTGGCTGACAGGCCGCCTGCCACTGTAGCGCCCGCTTCCCCGTCAGGCTGGCGCCAAACTGTACCACCAGCTCGGCGCGCGCCAACACATCACGCGCGCGGGGGTGATTCAGCCACAGATCGGCGCAGGGCAGCGGCTGGCCGCTTTGCGACAAGACATCGCCGATCACCGGCCATCCCAGCGTCGCGGCCCACTCGGCCACCTGGCGCCCGGCACGCGCATTCACGCGCCCGATAAGCACCACTCCACGCCGGTTACGCCACTGCGGCCAGGCGGCCTCATCGAGGGGCTGCACGCCCGCATAGGGTGCGCTCTCCTGCAGCCAGGGCGTCTGCCCCCGCCACCAGTCGCCCAAGGCCGCCGACCAGGCCTGCTGGCCGTCGTCGTCCTCACCATACAGCGGCTCGGCGAAGGGGCAGTTGATATGTAGCGCGCCATGATCGAGACGGGCCATGGCGCTGTCGATGCTAGAGGCCAGCCAGGCGGCGGAGATATCCGGGGTCGGTCGCGGGAGATTGAGGGTTTCGGTGGGATGAGAGGCAAACATGTTCTGCTGGCGGATCGCCTGATTGGCGCCGCAGTCGATCAGCTCCGGCGGACGATCGGCGGTCAATAAGACCAAACGCTCCCCCGTCAACCCGGCCTCGATCAACGCCGGATAGAGGTTCGCGACGGCGGTTCCCGAGGTGACGATCACCGCCACCGGCTGGCCACTGACCTTCGCCAGTCCTAACGCCAAATGGCCCAGTCCGCGCTCATCGAAGTGGGTGTGGCAATGGAGACGGGTGTTGGCCGCCGCCGCCATGGTCAGCGGCGTGGAACGGGAACCGGGAGCAATACAGACATGATATACGCCGTGACGGGTCAACGCCTCAAGCAGCACCGTAGCCCAGCGACGGTTAAACAGAATAGATGACATGGCGACTCAATAGTTACTTAGCGGATTGCGCGTCCTGCGCTGAGGCGAGCAGACTGGCGGCACCAGCCACTAACGCGCGCGTTGGCGTCGCGCCCCAGCAAGCGAGGCATAACACCATGATTTAAAAGAAAATCAAATCTAAAGTATGACCAATATGGTACACCAGGCGTCCCCAGACCTCAATCGATGTGCGCTAGGCAAAATGGTGCCGTCGAGCGCTAACCACACGCCAGGATCACGCCGTCTCTCCCTCCAACAGGGTGCGCAGCCCCGCCGCCTTATTCTCGATCTCCTGCCACTCCTGCTGCGGATCGGAGCCGGCGACGATGCCTGCACCGGCATACAGGTGGATCTGTCGCTCGACGATCAACGCCGAGCGCAGGGCCACCGCGAACTCTGCCCGGGCGAGCGAGAGGTAACCGGCCGATCCGGCATACCAACCGCGATCGAACGGCTCATCCTGCATGATGAAACGCCGGGCCGGCTCGCGCGGTAACCCCGCCACCGCCGCGGTCGGCTGCAACCGGCGCAGGCAGTCGGCATCATCCTGCTGATTCAACGTGACATGAATGGTGCGCCGCAGATGCTGAACCTTACGCAACGCCACGATCTCCGCCGCCATCACCTCTAGGGTCGGCGCTCCGGCGCTCCCACGCAGACGTTGGCAGATATCATCCACCACCAGCAGATTTTCATGTTGATTCTTACCATCCTGCATCAGCCAGATCGCATTGGCGCGACACTGCTCATCGTCCTCGCCACGCGCCACCGTGCCCGCCAACGCCTCGGTCTCTAGCTTACGCCCTATGCGGCGATACAAGCGCTCCGGCGAAGAGCCGAGAAAGGCATGATGCGGCGCCAACGCCAACATAAAGTGATAGCAACGGTGGTTGACGGCTCGACTGGCGGCGAGGAACTGCGCCGCACGCAATGGCTCACGCAGCGTCAGCGTGGTGCGGCGCGCCATCACCACCTTGGCGAAATCATTACGCGCGATAGCCGCTAATGCGCTTTGCAACAGGGCACACCAGGCATCGCGATCCGGTTGATGCGCCGCGTGCAACACCGCCGCCTGCAAGCTTCCCAGTGGCTGAGGCGGTAACAGCGCGGCCAGATCGCGCAAGGCGCGAGCCAAATCGTCACGCAGCGAATGGTCGCTGTACAGATAGACCACCAGCTCCGCCTCATCGCCACGGCGCAACAGCGCTAGACGCGGTAAGAAGAGTAGGCTCTCGACCTCGCCGATCCCCTCCAACGCCACGCGATCGAAGGCATTCAGCCCCCAGATGCGTAACGCCGGATTATTCTGCTGACGAATAAAGGCCTGGGCCTGCTCGGCATCACGAAAGATCTGCAGGGCACCACACACCGCCGCCTCTTCTTCGTCGCTGCGATGGCGCCAATAAAACTGGGGATAGAGCGGCTGCGCGGCAAGCCACTCCAGCATTCCCTCCCCCGCTTGCGCACGGAAAGGGAGCGCCACTCTGACCAGTCCCGGCCCCTCGTGGGCCACTGCGTCTAACAAGGGGACGATGCGTTCGATCAGAGTGGTAAATTGATGCACGACAACCTCGGTCGGAGATAAGAGCGTTAAGCCATGAATTATACGGGGGATTAGGCAGAAAAACAGCGCATGAAGGTGATATCGCTCGCACTGGCGGACAATCGTCGAAAAAGCCGCCAGTGAGGGCCAACAGCGGGTTAACGGATGCGTACCTCATCCGTGTTAGTGGTGGCGTCAGCGGCACGGCGACCACGCGCCGCCAACCACAGTCCGCTGTTCTTCATGCCGTAGCCAAACAGCAAACCGAGTAATAGCGACGGCAACACCAGGCGCCAATCTCCCCCGGCGGCGAACGTCGCGCAACAGCCAATAAAGGTCCCCGGGACAAAAGAGAGCCAGCGTTGACGCGCCTGGACGCACATCAGGAACGCCACCACCCCGGTCAGGCCATAACCCAGCAGCTCCAGATGTGGCTGTAATGCGCTGCCATTAATGATGATCTCCGCCCAGAAGACTCCGCTACAGAGCGTACATAGCGAGATGCCTAGCCCTTTCACGCCCCCTTGCGGACAGGCGAAGTAGGCGGTACAGCCCAAGAAGCCGGCCCAGGCCGATAACCCTAGACTGATGGCGAGCCAGCCCCAGACGGCAGACAGGATGCCGGTAGTTAAGGCAATGGCAAGTAGAACGGACATCACAGACTCTCCTGATACAAAAAGCGTAGTGTAGCGGCGAATACGCCATATTCATTGACCATCATCACATCGACAATTAGTCGAGTTGTGATTATTACATCATAAAGTGAGATAAATCACATTTATTGCCGCTTTTATGCCAGGCGCGGATACGTCTATTCCACACGCCTCTTATGGTCATTTCCGCTTACAAAAGGTAACGCCGTTTTTATTAGCAGGGTTTGTAACTGACAGAGCCACGATCTAAGGTGAAGAGGCTTTACAATACTTATAACTATTGGAGTTACTTATGAAAACCACTCTGCTGGCAGCCACAATTGCGACCCTATGTATGGGCCAAGCGATGGCTTGCACCACGATACTGGTGGGCAATCAGGCCACGACCGATGGTTCTTTTATCGCTGCACGTAATGAAGACTACTCAGCTAATAATGCTAAACATATGGTCATCCATCCGGCCGCCCATAATCAGCACGGGGTGTTTAAATCTCACGGCAATGACTTTACCTATCCGCTGCCCAAAGAGGCCATGAGTTACACCGCTATCCACGACTTCGACACCCAGGACAAGTCGATGGGGGAAGCTGGCTTCAACTCGGCCGGCGTCGGAATGACGGCGACCGAAACCATCTACAACGGCCAACCGGCGCTGAAAGCCGATCCCTATGTAGAGAAAACCGGGATCACGGAAGACGCTATCCAGACCGTGGTGCTGCCGCGTATTCACAGCGCGCGTGAGGGCGTCGAACTGCTGGGTAAGATCATCGAACAGCAGGGCGCCGGTGAAGGCTTTGGCGTCGCCTTCGTCGACCAGCACGATCTGTGGTATCTGGAGACCGGCAGCGGCCACCAGTGGATGGCGACCCGCCTGCCGGCGGACAAGTATTTCGTCTCGGCCAACCAGGGGCGTCTGCGTCAGTATGATCCGAAAGACACCGCAAACTATCTTGGCTCCCCGACCCTGATCAGCTTTGCCGAACAGCATGGCCTGTACAGCCCGAAAGACGGCGCCTTCGACTTCCACAAGGCCTATTCTCAGGACGTCGACAACGATGTGACCTATAACTATCCGCGCGTCTGGACGCTGCAACACATGTTCAACCCGCAGCTGAAGACCACCATCACCGACGGTAAAAACTTCCCGGTCTTCCTCACCCCGGCGAAGAAAATCAGTATTGCCGACGTAGAGCAGGCGCTGCGTAATCATTATCAGGGGACCGCGCACGACCCCTATGCCAACAACAACCCGAAAGAGCCTTACCGCCCGATCTCCGTATTCCGCACCCAGGAGTCGCACATCCTGCAGGTGCGTCCGAACCTACCCAAAGCGATCGGCGAAGTGGAGTACGTCGCCTTCGGCATGTCCGCGCTGAGTGTCTATGTGCCCTATTATCAGGGCATCGAGCACTACTTGCCGGGTTATGACAAGGGGAGCGATCAGGCCAGCGATGACTCCGTCAACTGGAAGTTCCGTACGCTGCAAACCCTGGTCATGCAGGATTACAACGCCTATGCGCCTGACGTACAGCGCGCCTACCATCAGTTCGAGCAGCAGACGGCCCAACGTCAGCAGAGCATGGAGCAAGCATACCTGACGCTCTACAAGTCTCAGCCGAAGAAGGCCCAGCAGCTGCTGCAACAGTTTGAGGATCAGACCATGCAGGGCGCGCTGAAGCTGACCGATCAGCTGACCAGTCAGGTCGTGAGCAAAATGACCCATGCCACCGACATGAAGTATCACTTCGAAGGGGCATAATCGCCTCCGCAGTGCGCTCGATAACCGCCTCCCTCACGAGCGGGGGAGGCGGGAGATAAAAAAACACCCCGCAAAGCGGGGTGTTTACATGACACGGCAGAAAAGATTAACCGCGACGACTGAACAGCGCGCGTCGCGACAGGTCGACGTCATGCGCCTCCGCCACCGGCAACGAGAGCAGCATGGTCAAGGTGTCGCGCATCAATTGCTCGGCCTGATCCGCCTGCAGATGAGGATCGAGAGGCGACATCAGCGAACAGGAGAGCAGTTGCCCACTCTGCGGCAGCTCACCGACCATGAAGGTCATGTTGCCGCGCGGCAGTTGCAACGCCAGACGGTCGCCGATCTTACGCTCCGGCCAGGCCTGATCCGGCCCCGGCAGGATCACCACGCTCAACATCCAGGGTGTCAGCACACAACCGACCCACTGACCGTCGAACGGGCGCATCACGGCACTGACCGGGATCCCGGCGCGGAAGAACGGCAGATCATGCATCTCGCCACTGGCGATCTGCTGATACTGCTCCACCAGCAACGCGGCGGGATCGTTGTCGAACCCGACGCATGCGGCCGCCATACCCAGCGCATTCTCGTCACTGTGCATGGCATTCTCTTCACTGTGCATGAACATCTCCCTGATGCGTAGCCTGTACCCCCTGCTCTCGCAGGATGGCCAATACCCGATCCATCGCGACCGGTACGGCGCTAGCGATCGCCGGCGTCAGACCGATGTTGGGCTCCAGCGACTGCGGCTCAATCCCCACCAGCGTCAGCTGTTTCGGGAACTCGTCCGTCAGACGCAACGCCGACAGCACATCGGCCAACCCCAACTGATGTGGCGAGATCTTGCGGCTAAACATCGCCGGCACCTCATCGTCACGCAGGGTGATCACCGTACCCGGCTCGTTGCCGCTGAGTACCGCATCCACCACGATCAGGTGATCGCGGCAGGCCAGGTACTCCAACAGCTCCATGCCCGCCGTCCCGCCATCCATCAGCTCGATGTTGTCCGGGAAATGATAGTCGCGCTGCAGGCGCTCGACGATACGCACGCCGACCGCCTCATCGCTGAGCAACAGGTTTCCAATCCCGAGAATCAGCGTATTCATTACAGGATTTTTACCTTGGTCGTTTCGCCATCCAGGGTATTCACCACGTGTACCGCACAAGACATGCACGGGTCGAAGGAGTGCACGGTACGCACCACTTCCAGCGGCTTGTTAATGTCGGCGACCGGCGTCCCCACCAGCGCCTGTTCGTACGGACCCGGCTCATCCTGGCCGTTACGCGGGCCGGAGTTCCAGGTTGACGGTACCACGGCCTGGTAGTTGGCGATCTTGCCACCCTTGATGACGATCCAGTGAGAAAGCGCACCACGCGGAGCCTCTTCGAAGCCGACGCCACGATACTCTTTGTTCGGATCGATTTCGGCCGGGATATAGGCCACATGGTCGCCCTTGCCGATGTTGTCGATCAGCGCCTGCCACTGCTGCATCAAGGTATCCTTCAGCACGCAGCAACGCACCGCACGACCGATGATACGGCCCATGGTGGAGTGCAGCTGTTCGACCTGCAGCTTCTGGCCGGTCAGGGTGTGATACAGGCCATTGACCTCGTTGTAATGCTTAACGGTGTCTTCATGCTTGGCGGCCAGTTTAACCAGCAGATCGGCCAACGGACCGACTTCGACCACCTGATCATACAGGGTCGGCGATTTCACCCAGGAATACTTGCCGTCTTCCTGCCAGCCGGTGTAATTCGGCTCGGTCTTACCTTCCCACGGTTTCAGATTCGCGTCGTCCTGATACCAGGAGTGCTTACTGGATTCGGCAATACCGGCGATCAGCCACGGATCCTGCTGGCTGGTGATCGGACGGTAGTTAGCCATGTCGCCGTTTTCGATATAGCCACCCGGCAGCAGGAAGCTACCGCCGTCGCCGTCGGTCGGCAACTCCGGCACGCTCAGGTAATGCTTGGCGCCACGACCCAACGTCATCCACTCCGGATAGTTGGCCGCGATGATCGCCGCATCCACCTTGTACACCTGCTCGATGAAGTCGCCCAGACGCTCGATGAACATCTTGACGTACATCAGGCGCTCCAGGTTGAGCACGCTCGGCGCGTTGAGGTTGATCGGGTTAGCAACACCGCCGACCGCCAGGTTCTGGATGTGCGGAGACTTACCGCCCAGGATGGCGACCACGCGGTTGGCGTCGCGCTGGCACTCCAGCGCTTGCAGGTAGTGAGCGACGGCGATCAGGTTCACTTCCGGAGAGAGTTTCATCTCCTTGTGGCCCCAGTAGCCGTTAGCAAAGATACCCAACTGGCCGCTATCAACCAGGTTACGGATCTTCTGCTGTACCTTCGCGAACTCACCGGCGCTGTTCAGCTTCCAGGCGGAGACGCCCTGCAGCATCGCCTCACACTTGTTCGGATCGGCCTGCAGCGCGGAGGTGATATCCACCCAGTCCATCGCAGACAGCTGATAGAAGTGGACGATGTGGTCGTGGATGCTGTGCGCCGCCAGGATCAGGTTACGGATGTACTGTGCATTGACCGGCACCTTGGCGCCGACGGCACTCTCCACCGCACGAACAGAGGCGATGGCGTGAATGGTGGTACATACGCCGCAGATACGCTGCACGATCATCCAGGCATCGCGCGGATCGTTACCCTTCACGATGTCTTCCATCCCGCGCCACATGGTGCCGGATGACCAGGCTTTGGTCACCTTGCCGTTTTCGATTTCGCAATCAATGCGCAGGTGGCCCTCGATGCGGGTAATCGGGTCGATAGTAATACGTTGGCTCATACTTTAGCTTTCCCTTGGGCCTGATAACCTTGGTGTTTTAAATGGTCAAGCGCTGGCAATACCGGCAACAACCGGATCAGCAGCAAATAAGCAACAACCTCGATGGCGACGAAGCCCATCGAAATCAGCACCTCTTCGGAGGTTGGAAAATAGCCGTAGCCGTTGCCCGGCGAGTAAGCCAGCAACGAATAGTTCAAACGCCATAGCGCCGAGCCGAGCAGCATGCTCAGGGCGCCGACAAACAGGATACGCGAGTCTTCACGGCAGCGTGCAGAGCAGAATGCCAGCAGCGGGAACAGCATCAGCATGGCTTCACACCAGAAGCTGATGGCGTAGCGATTAAACTGGAACAGATAGTGCAGTTTATCATGCATCGCCAGTTCACCGAAGCGCAGCGCCAGGAAGACCAGCAGGAATACCTGGATTACGCGCACTAATTTGGCAAACAGCGTCTTCTCGTTCGGGCCGCGACCCCGCAACCCCGCCTGCACCAGCGAGCCTTCAAAGACCACGATGGCGAAGCCCATGATGAAGGCGGTCAGCACCGACAGTAACGGCAGCAGCTCATAGCTTTGCCACAACGGATGCACCTTCTTCCCGGCAGAGATCATCAGCGACCCCATGGAAGACTGGTGCATGGTCGGCAGCAACGCCCCCAACGCCAGAATAAAGAACATCACTTTATTCAGTCGTTTCAGCGACACCTTCCAGCCGAAGCGCTCCATGATCACCGGCGCGAACTCCAGCGCCATGACACCGATGTACACCGTCATACAGACCGCCGTCTCGAACAGTACCGAGGAGGTGTTGAAGTGCCCCGGAATGTAGAAGTACGGCAGGTTCCAGTAACGACCGACGTCGATGGTGATGGACAGACCGCCAAGGGAGTAACCGAACAGGCTGGCCAGCAGCGCCGGACGCACCAACGGATGATACTCGCCGCGGTTAAAGACATACACCGCCCAGGCCAACGCCCAGCCGCCACAGGCAAAACCGGTACCGATCAACAGGTCGAAGGCGATCCAGATCCCCCAGGGATAGCCCCCGTTCAGATCGGCGACTGAACCGATACCGAAGATCAAACGCTTCAGGATAAACATCCCACACAGCAGGATGAATGGGGCCAGCAACACGACGGGCCAGCTGACCAGACGCCCGCCGAGCGGACTGGCTTTATGCTCACTCATTATCATCGTCTCCGTCATGGTGATTCTTGGTGTTTCGATAGGTCATTACCGAAAGACCGGCCAAGACCACCAACGGCAGGATCATGCCTTTATACAGCGTATGCTGAATATGCTCAGAACGGGCGCCCGTCGACAGCTCATCCAACTGCGGCATCCCCAACTTCTCGTAGGGTACGCCCGCCAGCACCAGGACCTGAGTCCCCCCGCCCTCTTTCTCACCGTAGACACACGGCTGATAGCGCGCGACCGGGTGCAGGTAGCTGTCGTTACTGTGCAACGTCTGACGCGGATAGGCATACTCGGAGCCCGGACGCGCGGCGAGACGCTTCTTCGCCTCGGCCAGCAGCTCGTCACGGGTACCATAGATCACCGCCCCGGCAGGACACACCTCGACACAGCCCGGCAGTTTACCCTGATCGATACGCTCCAACCCTTTCTGGTTACACAGTTCACACTTGTGAATCGCCCCGAACGGGTTATCGTAATCATACTTCGGTACGTCGAACGGGCAGGCTACCATGCAGTAACGGCAACCGGTGCAGACGTCAGGATCGTACATGACGATCCCGGTGACAGGGTGCTTCTTCAGCGCCGATACCGGACAGACCGAGACACAGTTAGGATCGACGCAGTGCATGCACTGCTTCTTGATATAGGCGTAGCCGTTCTCCAGCTGATCCTTGTTGACCCCGGTGCCATCACGCCATACTTGGATGATGTTATTGGTATAAGGCGTCAACTTGTCGTTGTTCGACCAGATCGGATCGCCTTTCGGGTTCAACGCATTCTTGTTCAGGCGCTGACACTCGGCGACGCAAGCCTGGCAACCCACACACAGGGTGGAGTCATACAGCATCCCGACCGCCGTTGGAATCGGCGGCTTGTTCTCGGCCGCCGCCTGGGCGCTGCCGGACGCGGCAGTGCCGGCCGCGAGCGCACCAACGGAAGCGAATTTAAGGAAGTTTCGTCTGTTCACGGTTTACTCCTCCCGTGAATCGTGTTGATCCGCCTGATTACGCTTCTGCTGGCGACCCAGTTCACGCACCGCCATCAGGCTGACCCCGGCCAGAATACCCAGCGCACCCCCGATCAGACCGGTTGCCGTCGGCGAAATGTGGCCGCCCTCTTTATTGTCCACCAGCGGTTTTTCCGCGCGTGGGGTCGGGTTTTCTACGCTGGAGAGCTGGAAGATCCCCTTGGTGAAACCGATACCCTGCTCGTTACAGCCATAGCACGGGTGACCGATACCGACCGGCCAGATACCGCCGCCGATGTCGCAGAACTCCAGGGTCGAGCAGTTGCCGTAAGTCTCCGGCCCCTTACAACCCAGGTGATACAAGCACCATCCCTGACGGTGACCGTAGTCGCCGAACTCTTTGGCGAAACGACCAGCATCGAAGTGCGGACGACGCTCGCAGTTTTCGTGGATCAGACGCTCATAGGCGAACAGCGGGCGATGCTTGCTGTCCAGCTCGGGCAACTTACCGTAGGTGATGTAGTAGACCACGGTCGTCAGGAAGTTATGCGGGTTCGGCGGGCAACCCGGGATGTTAATCACCGGATGACCCAACGCCTCTTCCAGGCTGACCGCACCAGTCGGGTTACCCCCGGTCGCTGGCACGCCGCCCCACGCCGAGCAGGAACCGATAGCGATCACCGCTGCCGCGTCGGCGGCAGCCTTACGGATCTGATCGACGATCGGCTCGCCCGCCACCATGCAGTAAACCCCGCCATCTTTCAGCGGAATAGAACCATCGACCACCAGGACATATTTGCCCTTATAACGCTCCATGGCATTGTGCAGGTTTTCTTCCACTTGGTGACCGAACGCCGATGACAACACCTCGTGGTATTCCAGCGAGATGGTATTCAGCAGTAACGTCTCCAAGGTCGGGTGAGTCGAGCGCAGCAGGGCTTCGGTACACCCCGTACACTCCTGAGCGCCGATCCAAATCACCGGGGGACGTTGCGGGCTGGTGATCGCCGCCGCCATTTCCGCCGCCGCATTGGAGCTTAACCCTAGTGTGGCGGCCATGCCCGCGCACAGTTTCATAAAGTCACGACGATTGATGCCGTGAGCGGATAAAAAAGAATCCTCAACCATTCTGCAGTTTCCTGTTTGTGCGCATTCGTCTGGTGGAATGCTTTCAGGGGCGCAATGCTAAGGATTTGCCCCCCCCGCTGTGGTTGATCTCCATCAAGTTGACTGGCTTTTTTTACACAATAGGGATATTTATGTGAAACAAAGCGATTCAGCCTGGTCAAGCTGTACAAAAACCAGGCAAATAATTCACGTAATTACACCTAAATATTCTAAGGATATTCTTATGCATAACAGCCTATCTATTGCTTTTAGGCATTGTTTAGATTTAATTATGACGTGCCGCCAGATCCGGCTTAGCTATTCACAAACCAACACGCTGCGCTATTTTCCCGCAAATTAGGCACGATTTATCCCCCATTCTGGCAAATATTATCCCCGCGCAGCTGATCAGGCGCCACCTGATTAATTCGTGTCCTATCCCCCCTGTCGCAATAGAAAAAAGCGTATTCCTCCCCTTTATTATGCCCCTCACGCCGAATAAATTATCGCCAAAAAGATAAATAAACTTAAAGCAACGCGAGGTTAATCGACTTAATGCAGCTAATACTGCTACGCCGGCTGAAAATAATTGAGGAGGGGGATTAAATACACCGCCTTTCCATCCCCTTTCCCCTATCATGTTCTTAACTCTCCGCTACCCTCCGCTGAGTATTCATATTTGAAAATGATAATTAATAACATTTGGAAATATTCTGAAAGCACGTTTGTGGCCGATTTGCTGGCGTGGGGCTACTATTCGAATTAACGATTTCGTCTACAATGTAGCGTCCTGATAAGAGTGAGATACCATGCAACGTTTTAGTAAGATACAGATATCCCTACATTGGTTAACCCTATTACTGATTATCATCGCCTATATCAGCATCGAGTTTCGCGGCTTGTTCGAGAAAAACTCGGCACCGTATTTGCTGATGCGCGAGACCCACTATAACGCCGGCGTATTGGTCTGGATCATCATGCTCGTCCGTTTAGGGCTACGCCATATCCTGCCGGATCCGCCGATTGTCCCTACCCCGCCACGCTGGCAGCATCTGATGGCGCGCCTGATGTATCTGGCGCTCTACCTGTGGTTCCTGGCGATTCCCCTCTTAGGCGTCGCCATGATGGCTTACGGTGGGAAAACCTGGTCGTTTCTCGGCATGACCATCGCCCCCTGGGTCACCCCGGATCCGGCGACGAAGTCGCTGCTCAAAGAGTGGCATGAGGTGTTAGCGAACATCGGCTATGCGCTGATCGGGTTGCACACCGCCGCCGCCCTGTTCCATCACTATGTGATCCGTGACAACGCCCTGCTGCTAATGATGCCGCATAAGAAGACGCGCTAAGCGCGTCTCGCTACGGGGTGGCCTGCGCCGCCCCGTTTCTTTTTCACTCCCCCTTACCACACCGCTATGCCGGGCGATCCGCCCCACATAACCGATAAATCGCCGCTACGCTATCAGCATTCACCTGTATGATATATCTCCACTTATTTATCCGATTACGCTGCGTTACGCAGCCCTGGCAAAGAGAACCTGAACACCATGAAATGGCTTCGCCCCTTCGGCCTGCTCGGCGCCCTGCTCACGGCACCTGCCCTCGCCGCGACCACGCCCTACCCTGATACCTGGCCTGACCCCGCCCTACCGCGCGACGCCTTCGTCGACCAGATGCTGCAACGCATGACCCTGGAAGAGAAGATCGGCCAATTACGCCTGATCAGCGTCGGCCCCGATAATCCCAAGGAGAAGGTCTACGCGATGATCGCCGACGGCCAGGTCGGCGCCATCTTCAATACCGTCACCCGCCGCGGCATTCGCGGTATGCAGGATCAGGCGGTAAATCACAGCCGGATGGCGATTCCGTTATTCTTCGCCTATGACGTGATCCATGGTCAGCGAACCATCTTCCCGATTAGCCTCGGCCTCGCTGCCAGTTGGGATCGCGCCCTGATCGGCACCGTCGGGCGCGTCTCCGCCTACGAGGCGAGCGAGGATGGTCTAAACATGACTTGGGCACCGATGGTCGACGTCACCCGCGACCCCCGCTGGGGACGGACCTCCGAAGGCTTCGGTGAGGACACGTACCTCACCTCGGAGATGGGACGCCTGATGGTCGAGGCGATGCAGGGGCCGCGCGCCAGCGATCGCCATGCCTTGATGACCAGCGTCAAACACTTCGCCCTGTATGGGGCGGTCGAGGGCGGGCGCGACTACAACAGCGTGGACATGAGCCCGCAGCGCATGTTCCAAGACTATCTTCCCCCCTATAAGGCGGCGCTGGATGCGGGCAGCGGCGGCGTCATGGTCTCCCTCAACGCCATCAACGGCACCCCGGCCAGCGCCAATCCCTGGCTGCTAAAGACGCTGTTACGTGAGCAATGGGGATTCCAGGGCATCACCATCAGCGACCACGGTGCCATTAAGGAGCTGATTAATCACGGCGTCGCCAGCGATCCCCAGGATGCGGTGCGCCTGGCCATCCAGTCAGGCATCGACATGAGCATGAGCGACGAATACTACAGCCGCTATCTACCTGGCCTGGTGAAAAGCGGGCGTGTCAGCCTCAGCGATGTCGACAATGCCTGCCGCCACGTGCTCAACGTCAAGTATGATATGGGGCTATTCCACGATCCCTATCGTCACCTCGGCCCCGCCGCTAGCGATCCGCTGGATAGGGATGCCGAAGACCGCCTACACCGCGCCGAGGCGCGCACGGTCGCCGCTCAGAGCCTGGTGTTGTTGAAGAACCGCCTGGAGACGCTCCCGCTGAACCGTCGCGGTACGCTCGCCGTGGTGGGGCCTCTGGCGGACAGTCAACGTGACGTCATCGGCAGCTGGTCTGCCGCCGGTAATCCCGCCCAGGCGGTGACCATTCTCAGCGGCATTCGCCGCGCCATGGCTGGCCACGGCACGGTACTGTATGCACACGGCGCCAACGTCAGCGGCGACGCGGATATCCTCCAGTTCCTCAACCAATATGGCCCCTCGGTCCGTGTCGATCCCCGTCCCGCGCAGGCCATGATCGACGAGGCGGTCGCCATCGCTCGCCGTGCCGATGTGGTGGTGGCGGTGGTCGGTGAGGCGCAAGGCATGGCCCATGAGGCCTCTAGCCGTACCCACATCGGCCTGCCACAGAGCCAGCAGGATCTGATCGCCGCCCTGAAGCAGACCGGCAAGCCGCTGGTCTTGGTGCTGATGAATGGACGTCCGCTGACCCTGGTACGCGAAGATCAACAGGCCGACGCCATCCTAGAGAGTTGGTTCCCCGGCACCGAAGGGGGGAACGCCGTCGCCGATGTCTTGTTCGGTGACGTCAACCCCTCCGCTAAGTTGCCGATCTCCTTCCCCCGCTCCGTCGGCCAGATCCCGACCTATTACAGCCGACTCAATACGGGCCGCCCCTACGATCCGCAGAAGCCAGAAAAGTACACCTCGCACTACTTCGATGAGGCCAACGGCCCGCTCTATCCCTTCGGTTATGGCCTGAGCTACACCACCTTCACTCTCTCCGAAATCACGCTCTCCGCCCCGCAGTTGGCGCGTGATGGGCAGATCGAGGCCAGCATCGAGGTCACTAACAGCGGGCGGCGAGCTGGCGCGGCGGTGTTGCAGCTCTACCTGCAGGATCCCGTCGCCAGCCTCAGCCGCCCGTTGAAATCCTTACAGGACTTCCGCAAGGTGATGCTCCAACCGGGCGAGCGGCGGCGCGTCACCTTCACCCTGACGCCACAGCAGCTGCGCTTCTGGAACGCCCAAATGCGCCAGGTCACTGAGCCGGGACGCATCAACCTGTTCATCGGCAGCGACTCGCAACGCGTGAAGCGCGCGCACTTCGATCTCTTGTGATCCGCGCCCGCTGGCATTACGCGCGTACGAGCGCATAATAAAAGGCGAACGCCGCGTCGACGATGGTCGGCGCGGCGGCCTGGTCTCGCACTTCTCAGCGCTGGCCTCTTCCTGGGAGGAAATTCGATGTCTAGCTGGCCTAGCCTACTCATCAGCGTAATCTTCAGCCTTGGCATGACGCTACTGTCCATCATGATCGGCGTAGAGAGTCCCTGGATCCGTCTGTGCGTCTTTAGCATCAGCTGTTTCACCTGCGATCTGCTCTTCTCCATCCTACGCTAGCCAGGCATCCGGCAAGGAGAGAGACAAAAATGCCGGGCCCATGGCCCGGCATTTTCATCACGGCGTGACGCCCATTGGCGCCCTCACCCTTACGGCATCGGCTGCGCCAGCTGCACCAGCGAGATCAGCGTCTGCGGGAAGATACCCGTCAGCACCACCAGCACCCCAGAGAGCAGCACCACCACC
Source organism: Edwardsiella tarda ATCC 15947 = NBRC 105688 (assembly GCF_003113495.2). NCBI lineage: Bacteria > Pseudomonadati > Pseudomonadota > Gammaproteobacteria > Enterobacterales > Hafniaceae > Edwardsiella > Edwardsiella tarda. The sequence continues at coordinate 1,114,547 of NZ_CP084506.1, read as the reverse complement.
CCACCGGCCGTCAACGCCCAGTTATTCGGCGTATCCCGGATCAGGGTCTGCGGTGCGCGCAGGTACATGCTGACCGCCACGCGCAGGTAGTAGTACAGGCCGATGGCGCTACCGACCACCACCGCGCCGACCAGCCACCACAGCCCGGCGCTAACCCCGGCCATCACCACGAACAACTTACCGATGAAGCCCAGGGTCATCGGGATACCGGCCAGGGAGAGCATCGCCACCGTCATCACCGCCGACAGGATCGGCTTATGCCAAAACAGGCCGCGATAGGAGTAGAGCGACTCGGCGTCCGGCCCGCTATACGGGCTGGACATCAAGCTGACGATACCGAAGGCCGCCAGGCTAGCGAACAGATAGCCAGCCAGGTAGACCCCGACGGTCTCGACGGCGATCCCCTCGCTCTGCACTGCGATCAACGCCACCAGCAGGTAGCCCAGATGAGCAATAGAGGAGTAGCCGAGCAGACGCTTGATGTTGCTCTGGGTGATCGCCATCAGGTTACCGAACAGGATGGAGCAGAAGGCGATGACCCCTAACACCACGCGCATCGCCTCGCTGTCGGTCGCCGGCAACAGGATGAACAGACGCAACAACACCGCGAAGATGGCGATCTTGCTGGCGGTCGCCAGGAAGGTAGAGACCGGTGCCGGCGCCCCTTGATAGACGTCCGGCGTCCACAGTTGGAACGGCACCAGCGACAGCTTGAAGCCGAAACCGACCAGCATCATGCCCAGACCGGTCAACACCAACGGCTGTGTCAAACGATCCCCGCCCAGGGTATAACCCAGCCCGGCGAAGGAGAGATCGCCGGATTGCGCGTACAGCAGCGCCATACCGAACAGCAGGAAGGCCGAGGCGGCCGCGGAGAGGATGGCGTACTTGATCGCCGCCTCCAGCGAACGCTTCTGGCGATAGGCGTAGCCCACCAGGCCGAACAGCGGCAGGGAGATCAGCTCGATCCCCAGGAACAGCGCCGCCAGGTGGTTGGCGCAGGCCAACAGGATGCCACCCAGGGTGGCGATCAACACCAGCAGGTAGAACTCGTCGCGGTTATCCGGATACCCCTGCAACCACGGATAGGCGAAGGTGCAGGTCGCCAGTGCCGACATCAGCACCAGCGCGGTATAGAACATCGAGAAACCATCGACATGCATCAGCGGCGTGATGTCGCTGGGCACCGCGGCGGCCACCAGGAACAGGGAGAGCAGCGCCGCGTTGAGGCCAATCACGGCCACCGTCGCGTTGACGAAGTGGTTGCGTCGCCACGCAATGCACAGCATCACAACCACCACCGTCAATCCGACGATCAACAGCGGTAGCAATGCGATCAGATTTTGAGGAGTTATTGTCATGGCGATTTACGGCCTTGTGGTTAAAGTTGAAGCAGAAGCAAACCAATGCTGAATATTACCCATCGCCGCGCTGGAGGTATCCAGCACCGGCTGCGGGAAGATCCCCAACAGCACCAGCAGGACCACCAGCAGCAGAATCAGCGACAATTCACGCACACTCAAGCTGGCCAGCGGCTGGTCGGACTTAGGCGCACCATAGTAGGCGCGTTGCATCATCACCAGCGAATAAACGGAAGCGAACACCAGACCGAAGCTGGCGACCACCGTGGTCACCGGCACCACCTGGAAGCTGCCGAACATCATCATAAACTCACCGACGAAGTTACCGGTACCCGGCATCCCCAAGGTCGCCACGGCGAAGAACAACGACAAGGCCGGCAGATACTTCAGACGTCCCCATAGCCCCCCCATCTCACGCAGGTCACGGGTATGCAGGCGCTCATACAGCTGACCGGTGATGATGAACAGGCCGGCGGCGGAGAGGCCGTGTGCGATCATCTGCACCACCGCCCCCTGGAACGCCAGCTGGCTGCCCGAGTAGATGGCGATCATCACAAAGCCCATGTGCGACACCGAGGTGTAGGCGATCAGGCGCTTGATGTCGGTCTGTACGTAAGCCATCCAGGCGCCGTAGAAGATGCCGATCACCCCCAGCGCCATGGCGATGGGCGCGAACTCGTGCGAGGCCTGCGGGAACAACGGCAGGCTGAAACGCAGCAGACCATAGGCCGCGGTCTTCAGCAGGATACCGGCCAGGTCGACGGAACCGGCGGTCGGCGCCTGACTGTGCGCGTCCGGCAACCAGCCGTGCAACGGCACCACCGGCATCTTGACGGCGAAGGCGATGAAGAAGCCCAGCATCAAGAGGTACTGCACCGTATGGCTCATCGGCGTGTTGAGCAACACCTCATAGTCGAAGCTCAAGACCCCGGTGGCGTTGTAGTGCACCCACACCAGGCCGAAGATGGCGATCAACATCACCAAGCCGCTGGCCTGGGTATAGATGAAGAACTTGGTCGCCGCGCTGATACGCGTCTTACCGTCCGACCCCTTATGGCCCCACAAGGCGATCAGGAAGTACATCGGCACCAACATCATTTCCCAGAAGAAGAAGAACAGGAACATGTCGATGGCCAGGAAGACGCCGATCACCCCCGCCAAGATCCACAGCAGGTTCAGGTGGAAGAAGCCCTGATAGCGCTGCACCTCATTCCAGGAACAGAGGATCGCCAACACCCCTAGCAGCGCGGTCAGCACCACCATCAGCAGCGACAGACCGTCGAGCGCCAGGTGGAAAGAGATGCCCAGGCTGGGGATCCATGGCACCGAGAAGCTCGACTGCCACTGCGGGATCCCCGCCGGCTGCATCAGGCCATAGTTGCCCTGTAACCATAGGTACAGGGAGAGCGCCAACGTCAGGCCCATCGCCAGCAGCGCGATCCAGCGCGGCGCTTTCAGCCCTAGGCGTTCACCCTGCCAGGACAGCAGACCGCCGATCAGCGGGATAAGAATTAGCCAAGGTAATAACATGGCGTTTTGTTTCCCTTATTCTGAATACATTCAAACGGAGGGGACGAGGGTCGCCCCCTCACCCGCTTTAACGTGCTTCACTACACCAATAACAACAGCGCCAACACGACCACTGCCCCAACACCCATCGATGCCGCATACCAACGCAGCTGGCCGTTTTCGCTGACCACCAACACACGGTTGCCCAAACGCGCCACCCAGCCGCACAGGTTCATCAGGCGATCGAGCGGATCGCGACGCACCAGCCAGGCGACAGCCTTAAACGGCTGAATAAAGATCTGCTTGTACAACCAATCGAAGCCCCAGGCATGGAACCACCAAGTAGACAGGAAACGCCCCGGCGCACTGCTGGCGATCTGGTTGACCCACTGACGCTGCCCCAAGTAGAGACGTGCCGCCAGCAGCAACCCGGCGATGGCAACGACGGCGGAGGCGATCTCCAACGTCATCTTGCCCCCTTCGCCCTGCGGCATGCCCGGCAGTACCCCCGCCAGCGGCGGCGTGATCAACGCGCCGACGAAGGTCGACAGGATCATCAACACGATCAGCGGTAGATTGTGTGTCCACCCCTTAACCTCGTGGGCCTGGGTATGCGCCTCGCCGTGAAACACGATGAAGATCATGCGGAAGGTGTACAGCGAGGTCAGGAAAGCGCCCGCCAAGCCAGCCATCATCAGGTTAACGTGACCGGAGGCCAAGGCACCCCACAGGATCTCGTCTTTACTGTAGAAGCCGGCCGTGATCAACGGCAACGCCGCCAGGGCTCCGCCCCCGACCAGGAAGCACAGATACGTCAGCGGCAATTTACGGCGCAAGCCGCCCATCTTGAAGATGTTCTGCTCGTGATGACAGGCCAAGATCACCGAACCGGAGGCCAGGAACAGCAACGCCTTGAAGAAGGCATGGGTCATCAGATGGAAGATGGCGGCATCCCAGGCTTGCACACCCAGCGCCAGGAACATGTAACCGATCTGGCTCATGGTGGAGTAGGCCAGCACCCGCTTGATATCCGTCTGCACCAAGGCGGCGAAACCAGCCAGCACCAGCGTCACCGCACCGATGATCCCCACCAGATGCAACACCTCCGGCGCCAACACGAACAGACCATGCGTCCGCGCGATCAGGTAGACCCCAGCGGTCACCATGGTCGCGGCGTGGATCAACGCGGAGACCGGCGTCGGGCCCGCCATCGCGTCAGCCAACCAGGTCTGCAACGGTAGCTGCGCCGACTTACCGACCGCCCCACCCAGCAACATCAAGGTTGCCCAGGTGATCGCCGGGGAGCCGACCGCCAGTTGCTGCGGCGCCAACACCATCAGCTCACGGATATTCAGGGTACCCAACTGGTGATAGAGGATGAACAGGCCGATGGCCAGGAAGACATCGCCGACACGCGTGACGATAAAGGCCTTCATCGCCGCCGCCCCGTTGGCCGGATTGGTGTAGTAGAAGCCGATCAGCAGATAGCTGCACAGCCCTACCCCTTCCCAACCGAGATACATCAGCATCAGGTTATCTGCCAGCACCAATACCACCATGCTGGCGATAAACAGGTTGGTATAGGCGAAGAAGCGGGAATAGCCCTCCTCACCACGCATATACCACGAGGCGAACAGATGGATCAGGAAGCCGACGCCGGTGACGACCGACAGCATGGTCAACGACAGGCCATCCAGGCTCAAGGTCACCGGAATTGAGAAGTTACCGACCGTCATCCAGTTCCACAGGTGCTGGTTGTAAACCAAACCCGCCCCCTGATTGGCACTCATAAAGTCGATAGCGATATACAGGGTGACCAGGGCAGCCAGCCCGACGGAGCCGACCCCGATGATCGCCGTGCTATTCTCCGACAACCGACCACGCGAGAAGGCCAGGATCAGGAATCCGAGCAGCGGCAGCAGAATGGTTAAATAGAGTAGGTTCATCCGCGCATCTCACTGACAGTATCAATATTCAGGGTGTTGCGGCGACGATGCAATTGTAGCAACAGCGCCAGACCGATGGAGGCTTCCGCCGCCGCCAGACTGATCGCCAAGATATACATCACCTGACCGTCGGCCTGGCCCCAGACGCTACCGGCCACCACAAAGGCCAGCGCCGCCGCGTTGATCATGATTTCCAGACTGATCAACATAAACAGCAGGTTACGCCGGATTAACAGGCCGGTTAGCCCCAGCACAAACAGAATGGCTGCCAAGATCAGCCCATGTTGTAACGGGATCATGCGCGCTCCTCCGCTTTATTACGCGGCGTGCTTGCCGCGCCGCTCTGAGCCGAGTGCTGATTGCTCAGCACCTCGCCCTGATGATGTTCACGACCGATGTGGAAGGCGACCACCAGCCCGGCCAGCAGCAACATGGAGACCAACTCCACCGCCAGCACATAGGGGCCAAACAGGGCGATACCGACCGCTTTGGCGTCCACCACCTGGCCGCTGATCGCCCCACCCTGTAGGGTGGAGATGGCGTACAGCACCACCAGCAACAGGAGCAGCGTCAGCACGGACGGGCCGATCCACACGCCGGGACGCAACCAGGCGCGCTCCTGCTCGACCACCGAGTTCCCCAGGTTGAGCATCATCACCACGAAGACGAACAGCACCATGATGGCACCGGCATAGACGATGATCTCCAGCGCCCCGGCGAAGTAGGCGCCGAGAGAGAAGAACACCGCCGCCACCGCCAGCAGTGAGACAATAAGATAGAGCAACGCATGTACCGGGTTGGTATGGGTGATCACACGGATCGTCGCCAACACCGCCACCAGCGCCGCCACATAAAAGGCAAATTCCATGCTCGGCTCCTTAGGGCAACAGACCTTTGACGTCGATCGGTTTGGCTTCGTTTTCGGCCTCGCCCTTGGCTTTGCCATCGATCGCCATCCCGGCCATACGGTAAAAGTTGTAGTCGGGGTATTTCCCCGGCCCCGAAATCAGCAGGTCCTCTTTCTCATACACCAGGTCCTGGCGCCGGAATTCACCCATCTCAAAGTCCGGAGTCAACTGCAGCGCCGTGGTCGGACACGCCTCCTCACACATGCCACAGAAGATGCAACGTGAGAAGTTGATGCGGAAGAATTCTGGATACCAACGGCCATCCTCCGTCTCCGCCTTCTGCAACGAAATACAGCCGACCGGGCAGGCGACCGCGCACAGGTTACAGGCCACACAACGCTCGGCCCCGTCCGGATCGCGCGTCAGCACGATGCGGCCACGGTAGCGCGGCGGCAGGTAAACCGGCTCCTCCGGATACATTTTGGTTTCGCGTTTGGCGAAAGCATGCAGGCCGATCATCCACAGGCTGCGTACTTGGGTGCCGAAACCAACCACTAACTCTTTCAATGTCATGGTTACACTCACCCCTTTGACTAAGCGTGATACAAAATAACAGCCGCCGTGACCAGCAGGTTGATCAGCGTCAGCGGCAGGCAGATACGCCAACCGAACGCCATCACCTGGTCATAGCGGGGACGCGGCAGGGAGGCGCGTACCAGAATGAACATCACCATAAAGAAAGCGGTCTTGATGGCGAACCAGATAAACGGTGGCAGCCACGGGCCATGCCAGCCGCCGAAGAACAGGGTGACGATCAGCGCCGAAATGGTGACGATACCGATATATTCACCGACGAAGAACAGGCCAAACTTCATCCCGGAATATTCGATATGGTAACCATCGGCCAGCTCCTGCTCGGCCTCCGGCTGGTCGAACGGGTGACGGTGACACACCGCTACCCCGGCGATGATGAAGGTCAAGAAGCCGAAGAACTGCGGAATGATATTCCATACCTGGCTCTGCGAATCGACGATCACCTGCATGTTGAAGGAGCCGGCTTGCGCCACCACCCCCATCAACGACAGACCGAGGAATACCTCGTAACTCAGGGTCTGCGCCGAGGCACGCATCGCCCCCAGCAGCGAGTATTTGTTATTACTCGACCAGCCGGCGAACAGCACCGCATACACCGCGAGTCCCGCCATCATCAGGAAGAACAGGATGCCGATGTTCAGATCGGCCCCCATCCACCCCGGCGCTACCGGCACGATGGCGAAGGAGAGCAGCAGGGAGCAGAAGGCGATCATCGGCGCCAAGGTGAAGATCAGGCGGTCGGTGAACGGCGGAACCCAATCCTCCTTGAAGAACATCTTGATCATGTCCGCCACCAGCTGCAACGAGCCGCCCCAGCCCACGCGGCTTGGCCCGTAGCGGTTCTGGAACAGCCCCAGCAAGCGCCGCTCGCCGAAGCTCATAAAGGCCCCACAGGTGACCACCACCAGCAGGATCACCACAGCCTTCAGCACGGTGAGAAGGATCTCCACCGTATCCGGCGTTATTACGCTCATACCGCAGCCTCCCGCATTGAATCTACTTTAACGCCGTTCAACACCGGCGATACTCCCGGCATCCCCAACGGCAGGCCGACCTGACCCGGTTGCAGACGTGGGCTGATCTGCAACGGCAGACGCAACGCCTCACCGGCGCAGGTCACCTCGATCACCGTCCCCTCCTGCGCCCCCATGCGCGCGGCATCCTCCGGGCTGACACGCACACAGGCCTGTGGCATGCGACGCTGGATCACCGGGGCACGTTGGGTCAGCTCATCACTGCCGAACAGATGGTAGTACGGGGCGATCACCCAGCCATGCACCTGGTATGCCGCCGGTACCTGGGTGAAATAAGGCAAGCTTCCCGCGCCGCTGGCGATCAGGCGCACACCCGGATCGCCGAAACGCAGATGGCTGCCCACCTCGTTTTGGAACTTATTCCAGGCCTGCGGCGAGTTCCAGCCTGGCGCCCAGGCGAAGGCGAACTCTTGGCGCTCAGCCTGCGGCGCGCTATAGCCCTCCATCGAGAAGGCGAAGGCGGTGTCTTTATCTTGCGGCTGGCGCTGCTCATGCACGCTGATGTTGGCCAGCATTGAAGTGCGCCCACTGTAGCGATGCGGTTCACGCGCCAACTTCTGCCCGCGTACGCGGAAGGCGGCGTTAGGGGCCGCGTCAACCATCCCGGCGAACTGTGGGCAGGCCTGCACGCAGTCGGCGATCACGTGATCGAGCTGGCTCCAGTCCGGCGCCTGCTGGCCGGCACTCACGCGCAGGGCATGCAGCCAACGCCACCCCTCCAGCATGATGGTCGGCGACTTCTTCTTCGGATCGTCGTAGAACGCGGGATCGAACACCTGGAAGAAACGCTGCGCACGCCCCTCTTGGTTGACCAGCGTACCGTCGCTTTCGGCAAAGCTCGCCGCCGACAACACCAGATCGGCGCGATCCATGATCGCCGTACGCTGATGATCGATGACGATCAGCCCATTGGCCTTGGCCAACGCCGCATCGACGCGCGCGCGCGGCGCATGACGGTAGAGATCGTTTTCCAGCACGATCGCCGTGTCGGCATAGCCTTGCTCCAGCTGTACCAACGCGTTATCCAGCGAGGAGGCTTCCAACATCGCCAGCCCCATGCTATTCGCCTCAGCCGGTACGAAGGTGATGCCGACCTCCAGCTCACGCTGTTTCAAGGCGCGCGCCACGTTAGCCGCTGCCTCGATCATCGGGGTATATCCCGCGCCGCTACCGGTGACGATCAGCGGCTTGCGGGCGCCGGCCAGCGCCTGGGCGATGATATCGACCTGACGTTGCACCTCGTCCGACAGCCCCTCGACCGCCGGGGCGGCAGCATCCAGGGCATGGGCCACGGCAAAACCGAGTCGTGCCTGGTCGGCCACCGGTGCGCAGTAATTCAGGGCGGCAATATCATCCAAGCGGGTCTCATCCACACTGGTGATAAACAACGGATACTTGGCATGCTGGCCGATATTCTGCACCGCCGCGATCTGCCAGTCGGCGACGCGTTGGGCGGCGGCCATCGCCTGTGCCTTGCCCTTCACCGCCTGACGCAGCGCCAGCGCGATACGCGCCGCCGTCTGGGTCACATCCTCACCGAGGATCAACACCGCGTCATACTGCTCCATCTCGCGCAGAGACGGGGTATAGATCCCCCCCTCACGCAGCACCGACAACATCAGGTTGAGACGCTTCAGCTCGCCCACCTCGATGCCGCTATAGAAGTTTTCCGCACCGACCAACTCACGCAGGGCGAAGTTGCTCTCCACGCTGGCACGCGGCGACCCGATGCCAATCACCTTGTTGGCGCGGCGTAGGATGTCAGCCCCCCCTTGCAACGCCTGATCGGCGTTGAGATCGATCCAATCCTGACCGCGACGCTGTTGCGGCCGACGAGGGCGATCCTTGAGGTTAACGTAGCCGTAGCCGAAGCGACCGCGATCGCACAGGAAGTAGTGGTTCACGGTGCCATTAAAACGGTTCTCGACGCGGCGCAGCTCGCCATAACGCTCGCCGGGGCTGGTGTTACAACCGACGCTACATTGCTGGCAGATGCTCGGCGCAAACTGCATGTCCCACTTACGGTTGTAGCGCTCGGAGTGCGTCTTGTCGGTGAATACCCCGGTCGGACAGATCTCCACCAGGTTACCGGCGAACTCACTCTCCAACGTCCCACTCTGCGGACGGCCGAAGTAGACGTTATCGTGCGCGCCATACACGCCGAAATCGCTGCCGCCGGCGTAATCTTTGTAGTAACGCACGCAGCGATAACAGGCAATGCAGCGGTTCATCTCATGGGAGATGAACGGCCCCAGATCCTGGTTCTCGTGGGTCCGTTTGGTAAAACGGTAACGACGTAGGCGATGGCCGGTCATCACGGTCATGTCCTGCAGGTGGCAGTTGCCCCCCTCCTCGCACACCGGGCAGTCATGCGGGTGGTTGGTCATCAGGAACTCGACCACGCTCTCGCGGAACTGCTTGGCCTCTTCATCATCGATGGAGATATAGGTGCCATCGGCGGCCGGCGTCATACAGGACATCACCAGACGCCCGCGGGTGTCCTCGGCGTTCTGATATTGCTTGACCGCACACTGGCGGCAGGCGCCGACGCTGCCCAGCGCCGGGTGCCAGCAAAAGTAGGGAATGTCGAGCCCGAGAGAGAGACAAGCCTGTAGCAGGTTCTCCGCCCCGTCGACGTCATACTCTTTGCCGTCTACATGTATTGTTGCCATTGACATGCTTCCAAAATAAGAAAACCTTATCCTGCCGCTCAAGTGCGGCGACAGGATGCAATTACCAGCGCGATTTCAGTAAGTTAGGCTGAATTCCGCGAATCGGATTGACGTTACCGACCGTCTCACGGGCGATGCCCGCCTCGAACTCGTCACGGAAATATTTAATCGCGCTCTGCAGCGGCTCTACCGCCCCAGGGGCATGGGCGCAGAAGGTATGGCCCGGCGCCAACAGGCGGCACAGCTGCTCAAGGGTTTCGATATCGCCCGGTTGTCCCTCGCCGCGTTCCAAGGCGCGCAGGATCTTCAGCCCCCACGGCAGCCCATCGCGGCATGGCGTACACCAACCACAGGACTCGCGAGCGAAGAATGACTCGAGGTTGCACAGCAGCGAGACCATGTTGACCTCATGGTCGACCGCCATCGCCAACGCGGTACCCAGGCGACTACCGGCCTTACCGATGCTGGCGAAATCCATCGGCAGATCCAGGTGTGCCTCGGTCAAAAAGTCGGTCCCCGCCCCGCCCGGCTGCCAGGCCTTCAGTTTCAAGCCATCGCGCATCCCGCCGGCGTAATCCTCCAGGATCTCGCGCGCGGTGGTGCCGAAGGGCAGCTCCCACAGGCCGGGGTTCTTCACCCGACCGGAGAAGCCCATCAGCTTGGTGCCCGCATCCTGACTCTTGCCCGCAGACAATCCCTGATACCAGGCGGCGCCGTGTTCGATAATCGCCGGCACGTTGCACAACGTCTCGACGTTATTGACGCAGGTCGGCTTGCCCCAGACACCAGCCGAGGCTGGGAACGGGGGCTTGGCACGCGGGTTGGCACGACGCCCCTCCAGCGAGTTGATCAGCGCCGTCTCCTCGCCACAGATGTAGCGCCCGGCGCCGGTGTGCACGAACAGATCGAAGTCAAAACCACTGCCGAGAATATTCTTGCCCAGCAACCCGGCCGCCCGTGCCTCCTCGATCGCGCGACGCAGATGATGCGCCGCCGCGACATATTCGCCACGCAGGAAGATGTAGCCACGATAGGCCTTCAGCGCATAGGCGCCGATCAGCATCCCCTCCACCAGCAGGTGCGGCAATTGCTCCATCAACAGTCGGTCTTTATAGGTACCCGGCTCCATCTCATCCGCGTTGCACAGCAGGTAACGGATGTTCATGCTTTCGTCTTTGGGCATCAGGCTCCACTTCAGACCGGTGGAGAAGCCCGCGCCGCCACGCCCTTTCAGGCCGGCGTCTTTAACCAGCGTCACCACCTCATCCTGCGCCATCCCTTTCAGGGCGCGCTCGGCGGCCTGGTAACCATTCTTGGCGCGATACTCATCCAGCCAGACCGGCTGTTTATCGTCGCGCAGGCGCCAGGTCAGCGGATGAGTCTCGGCGGTACGAATAATCTCTCTCATTTGTAACGCTCCAACAGTTCGATGGCGCGCTCAGGCGTCAGATGATCATGCAGATCCTCATCGATCATCATGTTCGGCCCCTTGTCGCAGTTGCCTAGGCAGCAGGTCGGCAACAGGGTAAAACGCCCATCGCACGTCGTCTCACCCGGCTGAATGTTCAGCGTCTGCTCCAGGGCGGCCTTGATCCCCTGATAGCCAGTGATGTGACACACCACACTGTCACAATAGCGCACGATGTGGCGCCCGACCGGCTGGCGGAAGATCTGGCTGTAGAATGTCGCCACCCCTTCCACGTCGGCGGCCGGGATACCCAGCACCTCGGCGATGGCGTCAATGGCCGCATCCGGCACCCAACCGTGCTCTTTCTGCACGATCTTCAACGCCTCGATCGAGGCGGCACGCGGATCTTCGTAGTGTTGGATCTCATGCTCAATCTCGGCGCGCGCGTTGTCGCTGAGCACGAAAACCGAATCCTTATCCAATACGTTTTCTGTCATGGTTAGCGGTCCACGTCTGACATAACAAAATCAATACTGCCGAGGTACACGATCAGGTCGGACACCAGACAGCCACGGATCACCGAGGGGATCTGCTGCAAATGCGCATAGCTCGGTGTACGGATACGCGTGCGATAACTCATGGTGCTGCCATCGCTGGTCAGGTAGTAGCTGTTGATCCCCTTGGTTGCCTCGACCATCTGGAATGACTCGTTGGCGGGCATCACCGGCCCCCAGGAGACCTGGAGGAAGTGGTTGATCAGGGTATCGATGTGCTGCAAGGTCCGCTCTTTCGGCGGCGGCGTGGTCAGCGGATGGTCGGCCTTGAACGGGCCCTCTGGCATGTTCTTCAGGCACTGGTGCAGAATACGTAGGCTCTGACGCACCTCCTCCACCTTCAGCATCACACGGTCATAGCAGTCACCGTTGCTGGCCGTCGGTACCTCAAACTCGAAGTTCTCATAGCCGGAATAGGGACGCCACTTGCGTACGTCGAAGGCGATACCGGTGGCGCGCAGGCCGGCGCCGGTGGTTCCCCAGGCCAGCGCGTCTTTCGCGCTATAGGCGGCCACGCCGACGGAACGCCCCTTCAGGATGGTGTTTTGCAACGCCGCCTTGACGTAGGAGTCCAGACGCTTCGGCATCCACTCCAGGAACTCGCGTAGCAGGCGATCCCACCCCTTGGGCAGGTCATGCGCCACACCACCGATGCGGAACCAGGCCGGATGCATACGGAAACCGGTGACGGCCTCGACGATGTCATAGATCTTCTGCCGATCGGTAAAGGCGAAGAAGACCGGCGTCATGGCGCCGACGTCCTGAATAAAGGTGGAGATATACAGCAGGTGGCTGTTGATGCGGAACAGCTCGGAGAGCATCACGCGGATCACCTTCACCCGCTCCGGCACCTCGATACCGGCCAGCTTCTCGACCGCCAAGACATAGGGCATCTCGTTGACGCAGCCGCCCAGATACTCGATACGATCGGTATAGGGGATGTAGCTGTGCCAAGACTGACGCTCCCCCATCTTCTCGGCGCCGCGATGGTGATAACCGATATCCGGTACACAATCGACGATGTCCTCCCCATCCAACTGCAACACGATGCGGAAAGCGCCGTGGGATGAGGGGTGGTTCGGCCCGAGGTTGAGGAACATGAAGTCTTCGTTCTCGGTACCGCGCTGCATGCCCCACTCTTCCGGACGGAACTTGAGCGACTCCATCTCCAGATCCTGCTTCTGCTTGGTCAGCTCGAAGGGATCGAATTCGGTGGCGCGTGCCGGGTAATCTTTACGCAGGGGGTGTCCCTGCCAGGTACGCGGCATCAGCAGGCGCGTCAGATGAGGGTGACCGTCGAAGGTGATGCCGAACAGGTCGAAGGTTTCCCGCTCATACCAGTTGGCATTGGGGAAGAGACGGGTCACCGTCGGCAGATGCAAGTCTTGCTCGGCCAGGGCGACCTTCAGCATGATGTCGCGGTTACGATCGATGGAGATCAGGTGGTAGAACACGGAGAAGTCCGCCGCCGGTAACCCCTGGCGATGGGTTCTCAGGCGCTCGTCCATGCCGTGCAGGTCGAACAGCATCACATAAGGCTTCGGCAACTGTTTCAGGAACGCCATCACCTCGAGCAACTGTTCACGCTTCACCCATACTACCGGCATGCCGGTTCGGGTTGGCTGGACGCTAAACGCCTCCGGCCCAAAGCGCTTGGTCAACTCCCCGATAACCGGATCGTCGAGATGGTCGTGGGTCTGCCACGCTGGCATCTCGCGATCGTGCGTCGTCGAATCTGTCATAATTTTTTATCACCACGCATTGAATGACACTTGCCACCGCGAGCGCGGGGCAAAACGGGCTAAATTCCAACGGCAAACGCGGCGGCCCGCCGCGCCGCGCTTAAATTTCGTCGGGAGTACGCAAGTTGGTTACCGCGATACGCTCCGCGCGCTTACGCTCGCGCTCGGACTGCATGTTGGCGCGGTAAACGCCCTGATCGCCCACCACCCAAGAGAGTGGGCGACGCTCTTGGCCGATCGACTCTTGCAGCAACATCAGCGCTTGCATGTACGCCTCGGGGCGCGGCGGGCAACCGGGGATATACACATCCACCGGGATAAACTTATCCACCCCTTGCACCACCGAATAGATGTCATACATACCGCCGGAGTTGGCACACGCACCCATAGAGATCACCCATTTCGGCTCCAGCATCTGTTCATACAGGCGCTGGATGACCGGAGCCATCTTGGTAAAGCAGGTGCCGGCGACCACCATAAAGTCCGCCTGACGCGGCGAGGCGCGCAACACTTCCGCACCAAAACGCGCCACGTCATGCACGGCAGTGAACGATGTCACCATTTCCACATAGCAGCAGGAGAGACCGAAGTTGTAGGGCCACAGCGAGTTTTTACGCCCCCAGTTGACCATATCGTGCAATGCATGATCGAGCTTGCCCATATAGACGCTACGGTGCACGTGTTGCTCTAAGGGATCGCCTACCACCTCCTGCTTCTGCAGCGGGTAGCGATCATTGTCACCATCAGGATCGATGCGCGTCAGCGTGTAATCCATCTTTGTTGCCTCGTATCTTGATAAAGCGGGTAAATCCTGGCGTCACGCCCAGCGTTACTGCGGACGCTTGTCGGTCATGACAATCGTACTTTCCTGTGTAATACGGCGCTTGGAGCGAGCGGGGGCCCAATCCAGGGCACCAATACGCACCAGATAAAAGAGACCGGCCAGCAATACCAAGATAAACAGGGTTGCCTCAGCAAACCCTAACCAACCGTTTTCACGCACAGAAACCGACCAGGCGTACAGATAGAGCGCCTCAACGTCGAAAATGACGAAGAACATGGCGACTAGGTAAAATTTGGCGGAGAGACGCAGACGAGCTGAACCGACCGAGTCGATACCGGATTCATAGGGAATATTTTTGGTACGCGCACGAGCCTTGCCTCCTAGCGCGTACGCCCCAAGCAGCATGAACCCACACAGTCCGAGAGCGACGAGGACAAAAACGGCGAATGCCCAATGCTGGGCGATAACTTCAGTGGCTGTTGACATACTCTATGCTTACTCATTTAACGCGGTATTTGCCGTAGCCGAATCGCTCCAGCAGGCAATGACCACAACGCCCAAGGGAGGGAAATCATCACGGAACGGGTGTGAATCAACCGATGCGCCCACCGACGCAGACGGCGTAATCCGTGTGTTTTACCCTTCTTGATAACCTTTTGTCAACATTGTCAATGTCAAATGCGACACGCGTTAACAAAAAATAAACATACGCCCTGATTTTTACACATTCAGACGTTGATAAGCAGTATAAAATACCCAATAAACGTGGCTGGAATGTAAAAAAACGTGAACGTATGGTTTCTACTATATCATTTATTGACGCTGTGCCTGTCCATAGGATGAGGTATCTGCGACATTTTTATGATCTAGCGCACATTTAATCGTGTGATGATATTAATAAAAAATCGGGGTTTATTTCAGGCGAAACGATGATGCACGCTTTTGCGCACTTTATTGATAATGATTTTTATTTGAGAAATAAAATAAAAATCGTGAGCAGAGAAAAGAGGGGAAAAAAGAATAAACCGGCGCAAAGCACCGGTAATATTCAATAAATTAATAATTTTATAGAATGATATATCGTTTCATTGATAAACATTCACGATAGATTAGCATCTAGCGGCGCGTTCAAGGCGGATGAAGCCGCCTCCAATGACGCGGTCCCTCCCTCACGCAGCGCATCGAACAACGCCTGAGCCAAAGGATTATGACATTCCGGCGCCAGACACAGGCTGTATTCAGTATCTGCCAGACGCGGCAGCCCGTCGGCCTCGCCCAAAACGCGTAACGACGAACTCATCATCTCGATCGGCCGCGCCGAGATCCCCAACCCCGCCTTCAATGCCGCCCGTAAGGCTGGCAAGGTCGTGGCGACATAGGCCAAACGCCAAGGCAGTCCC
Source organism: Edwardsiella tarda ATCC 15947 = NBRC 105688 (assembly GCF_003113495.2). Taxonomy (NCBI): domain Bacteria; kingdom Pseudomonadati; phylum Pseudomonadota; class Gammaproteobacteria; order Enterobacterales; family Hafniaceae; genus Edwardsiella; species Edwardsiella tarda. The sequence continues at coordinate 1,098,695 of NZ_CP084506.1, read as the reverse complement.
TGCGCATCCAAGGCGGCGGTCACCAGATCGCGATAAGCACTGGGCTCCTCCAGCACCACCAGATCTAACGGTGCGCCGGGGGTAAAGTCATAGTCGGTAGAACAAAACCAGACGGTCGGTGAACGACGCAACAACATCCCGGGTAACGCAGACTCGCGCCGCCCCGTGTAAATCGCCATGTCGGCGTCATTATTTAGCAACATGAGGCGAATGTCGGCGTTACGCTGCATGCGCACATCGATCGCCAGTTTAGGATAAAGTGCAGTAAAGCGGCCGAGCAGTTGCGGCAAAATGCTGTCCGCACTGTCATCGGTCGCGCCGATGACCAACGTTCCTTGCAGATGGTCGTTGATCAAGGAATGGCAAGCTTCGTCGTTAAAACGCAAGATCTTGCGGGCATAACTCAATAACTGGACGCCATGTTCCGTCAGATATTTATTGCGTCCCTGGCGGGCGAATAGCTCTTTTCCCACCAACTGCTCCAGACGCTGCATCTGCTGGCTCACGGCCGATTGGGTGCGTTGTACACAGGTTGCGGCGGCGGCGAACGTTTTCACGTCCGCTACGGCGACAAAGGTGCGTAGTAAATCCAAATCCAGATTAATGGGGGGACGTGGTCCGTTGCTCATATCTTTTCTCGTTATAAATCAAAAATAATTTACCCTGGCATTCTCGACAATAGGACAATCTTTAAGGTTAAGATTAGCCCGACTAGGGATTACAATAATTCACCTAAATCCCTAGCTAACAGAACGATAAAGATCACGCTACGTTATCAATAATTATGGCTGAAAATGACAAAGAAAACATAGGGGCAATCAAATACTTTTTTGCTGCAAAATACTACAAAGCATCGTGAGCATGACCCACGGAATGTAATTAATATTATGATATTAAAGAGTTTTTCTTTTTTGGCAGATTCAGCAGAATGAAAGCTTCGCCTATAGCGAACAGTTAAGAAAAGCTAATGCGATCCATGTAAGCGATATCCTTTGAATGGTCAAGAAATATTAATTTAAATTAATCATTAGCCGTTGGCTTATGTTTAATTGCGTAAATCATAATGCTTATTGCCGATAATACCAATAAGCCACAGATTATCATCTGCAAACTCCCGCTCAACATCGCACCAACATAGGAATAAATCAGCGTCGCAGGGAGCTGGCCGATAGCGGTCGCCAACAGAAACTCGCCGAAGCCCATCGCGGTCAGACCGGCGGCATAGCTCACCGCATCGAAAGAGACGAAAGGCAACAAGCGACAAATCAACACGGTATAACGGCCATAACGCTGAAAGAAGCGGTCACAACGCCGCAAGGTTTGCGGCGCAATCCAACGCGCTAAGGCATCGCGCCCTAATAGCCGCGCTAACGCGAAACAGATGGCGGCGGCCACCGTGGCACTAAACCAGGAGAGCAAGGCGCCCTGCCACCAACCAAACAGGGCGGCGTTAGCCAAGGTGATGACGAAGGCAGGCAAGGGAGCCGCCAACGCCTGAAAAAGCATCAGGAAAAAAGAGACCACCATCGCCCAGGGGCCGAAGCTGCGCAGATAATTGAGCAGGGCGTCGATATCCAACGACGCGAGGAGTTGCCAGATCTGCGCCAGTGGTTGGCGCAGGGCGATCCCGGCGCCCAGCAGCAACGCCGCGACCAGCGCCAGCACGATGACCCGCCCTTTCATACCGTTCGACATCGCCTCTCCCCGTCTCTCTCTCGACTAAACCGACCGCAAAGTGCCACCCGCGCCAGCCTACCCGGCCAACGACTGTGCGTTTGGCGCGGTTTGGTGTAGCATCGCCCACTCTCGCGCACTTTTGTATGATGGATAATGGTGTATGAAACCGCTCTTTGCACTGCTCACCACCCTATGGCTAGCCCTCTCGCTGAACGCTAACGCCGCCAGCCAGCCATTGCCGCTCACCGCCCTCCAGGCGCAACAGGGGATCATCATCGATACCCGCCCCAGCGCCTTCTATAATGGCTGGCCCGCGCAGGGCCGCTCCGGCCACGAACCCGGTGCCCTGAATCTGGCCGCCAGCTGGTTACCGCTGATGGATGACGACCAACTGCGCCAGTGGGCCGACACTCACCATATCACGCCACAGCAAACCTTGGCGCTATATGGTAGTCCTACCGAAATCAACGCCGTGACACAACGCCTCACTCAGCTTGGCTTCCCACATGTCACCACGCTGAGCGACGCCTTGACACAGCCAGCACGTCTGCAACGCCTGGCGCATTATGAGCAGTTGGTCTATCCCCAGTGGATCGCCGATCTCCAGCAAGGCAAGGCGGTCGCCAACGCGCCGCACGGCAAGTGGAAACTGTTCGAAGCCGCCTGGGGCGCGCCGAAGCAGTACCTGCTCAGTCATATCCCCGGAGCCGGTTACATCGACACCAATACGGTAGAGAGCGAACCGCTGTGGAATAAAGTCTCCGATGCCCAATTAAAGGCGTTATTGGCGAAGCAAGGTATTCGCCATGATACCACCGTGATCCTCTATGGCCGCGACGTCTACGCCGCCGCGCGCGTCGCCCAGATCTTACTGTATGCCGGCGTGCAAGACGTCCGGCTGTTAGACGGCGGCTTTCAGACCTGGCAACAGGCCGATCTGCCGGTCGAACGCGGCCTCCCCGCCGATCAGAAACCCGCCGCAGACTTCGGCGCACCGTTACCCGGCGCACCGCAGTTGATGCTATCCACCGCCCAGGCCCGCCAACTGTTAGGGCGCGATGACGCCTCCCTGGTCAGCATCCGCTCCTGGCCGGAGTTCATCGGTACTACCAGCGGCTATAGCTACATCAAGCCCAAGGGTGAGATCGCCGGGGCTCGCTGGGGCCACGCCGGTAGCGATGCCACCCATATGGAAGACTTCCATAATCCTGACGGTACCATGCGCTCAGCGGATGATATCGCCGCCATGTGGCGCACCTGGCATATCACCCCGAACCAACAGGTCGCCTTCTATTGCGGCACCGGCTGGCGCGCTTCCGAGGCCTTCATGTATGCCCGCGCCATGGGTTGGCCGCATATCGGCGTCTACGACGGCGGCTGGTACGAATGGTCCGCTAATCCGGCCAATCCGGAAGTACGCGGCGCACGCGGCCCGCAGAGCAGTTGGCACTGATCGCTCGCTACAGCGAGGAAGCGCCCTCCCCCTGCGCCACACGGCGCAGGGTGTGATACCCCCCCCAGATCCGTGTCAGGGTCGTAAACCAGCACAAGGCGCCGAACAGCCAGGCTAATGGCGCAAACAGGGTCGGCCAGAGACAGAACGCCACGAATAAGGCGATGGTCTCCGTCCCCTCCGTCAAGCCGCCTAAGTAATAGAATGACTTATGCGGATAAGCCAGCGCCTCCAAGCGGTGTTTCTGTGCCAAGGCGGCGAAGGCCAAGAAGCTGCTACCGGTGCCGATGAAGGCACACAGCAGCCAGGCGCCCGGCAAGGCGTTATTCGTCGGATCCGCCAGGACAAAGCCCAACGGCACCAAGGCATAGAAGAGAAAGTCGAGGGAAATGTCCAGGAATCCCCCGGCGTCGCTTAGCCCTTGCCGACGCGCTAACGCACCATCTAGGCCGTCGCATAATCGGTTTAGCCCTACCGCCAATAGCGCCGCACCGTACTGCTGCATCGCCAGCAACGGCAGTGCCAACACGCCGAGAGCAAAGCCGCCCAGCGTCAGATGGTCGGCACGCAGGCCACGACGATCCAACCCCTGAGCCAGCCGGGCCAGCACAGGTTTCAACGGTGGGTGTAGATAACGATCAAGCATCCTCTCTCCCGGAACCTTCAGTCGGTGGGGTACACAAGCCTTGTGCGGGAATAGCCAGCGCGGCGTTAAAGCGCGCCGAGAGATTCTGGAACGCCACCAGCGCCGTCAGCTCCGTCAGGGCGCGATCATCGAAATGCTGGCGCAACGCCTGTTGCAATGCCGGCGTGACCTGCGGCGGCGTCTCACTCACCGCATCCGCGTAAGCCAACGCCGCCCGTTCGGCGTCATCGAAACAGTCGGCCTGCTGCCAGTCGGCTACCGCCAAGACCTTCTCCAGCGATCCACTACGTTGTGCCAGCCGTAGGCTATTGGCATCGATGCAGAAGGCACAATCGCAACGTTGCGAGACCCGGGTCATCACCAGGGCACGCAGGCTGGGGGCCAACGTGGATTGACGACGCTCAAGGTAACCGACAAACAGGGCGATCAGCCAGAACAGGCGGGGAAAGCGCCCCCACCAGCGGACAGGATTCAGCACGGCCCCATAATGGCGCCGTTGCAGGTGCAACAGGGGAGCCAGACTAAGCGGCAGACGTGACAACGGCGCCACCCACGGCGCCTGACTTGATTTTTTCACCCGATTCACCCTCTCCTGTTATCTCAACTTTACGTAACGCGATGCCACAACCAAGATTAAAATCTATATTTATTTATTTTTTTAGTTAAATTTCCCACAAAAAAGCACTAATCCCATTTTTTTTGCTAAGTATTATGGCCAAATAATACTGTTTTGCACTAAAAACAGGCATCTATCTTCTAAAGCCCGATCGTGGGGAGTACAGTATTTTGATTGCCGTGTCAGTAAGGACACCGATCCGTCAGCGGCAACGCTGAATCAAATTAAGGCCATTGTGTTATGTCTCCGATTGAAAAATCCCATAAGCTGGACCACGTCTGTTACGACATTCGCGGCCCGGTACTGAAAGAAGCCAAACGTCTGGAAGAAGAAGGTAACAAAGTCCTCAAACTGAATATTGGCAACCCGGCCCCCTTCGGCTTCGAAGCCCCGGATGAAATCCTGGTCGACGTGATCCGTAATCTACCGACGGCACAGGGGTACAGCGATTCTAAGGGACTCTACTCGGCGCGTAAGGCCATTATGCAACACTATCAGGCCCGCGACATCCATGACGTCACCGTCGAAGACATTTACATCGGTAACGGCGTTTCCGAGCTGATCGTGCAGTCCATGCAGGCCCTACTCAACAGCAACGACGAGATGTTGGTGCCGGCGCCCGACTATCCGTTATGGACCGCCGCCGTCGCGCTCTCCGGCGGCCACGCCGTCCATTACCGCTGTGATGAGCAGGCGGACTGGTTCCCGGACATCGATGATATCCGCAGCAAGATTACCCCACGCACCCGTGGCATCGTCATCATCAACCCCAACAACCCGACCGGCGCCGTCTACAGTAAGGCGTTGCTCGAGCAGATCGTGGATCTGGCGCGAGAACACAACCTGATCATCTTCGCCGATGAGATCTACGACAAGATCCTGTATGACGATGCCGAACACATCTCCATCGCCTCGCTGGCGCCGGATCTGCTGGTGATCACCTTCAACGGCCTGTCGAAGACCTACCGTGTCGCCGGCTTCCGCCAGGGCTGGATGGTGCTTAGCGGGCCGAAGAAGCATGCCAAGGGCTATATCGAAGGATTGGAGATGCTGGCCTCCATGCGTCTGTGCGCCAACGTGCCGATGCAACACGCCATCCAAACCGCGTTAGGCGGTTACCAGAGCATCAGCGAATTTATCTGCCCCGGCGGCCGCCTGTACGAACAGCGCAATCGCGCCTGGGAGCTGATCAACCAGATCCCCGGGCTCTCCTGCGTCAAACCGCGCGGCGCGCTGTATATGTTCCCCAAAGTCGACGCCAAGCGTTTTAACATCCACAACGATCAGAAGATGGTGCTGGATCTGCTGCTACAGGAGAAAGTCCTGCTGGTACAGGGCACCGCCTTCAACTGGCCGGAACCCGACCATTTCCGCATCGTCACCCTGCCCCGGGTCGATGAACTGGATAGCGCGATCCACAAGTTGGGCCGCTTCCTGGCCAACTATCATCAGAAATACTGATCTCCGACGGCGCCGACGGGCGCCGCTCGCTTTTTTGGCGCATAATGGCAACATCCTCTCACTGCGACAGGCATAACCGCGCCATGAGTTCTACCCAGAGTCATTTCTTCGCCCATTTGGCACGTCTGAAACTGATCAGCCGTTGGCCATTGATGCGCAACGTGCGCACCGAAAACGTCTCCGAACACAGCCTCCAGGTCGCCTTTGTCGCCCATGCCCTGGCGATCATCAAGAACCGTAAGTTCGGCGGCGAGGTTGACGCAGAGCGCGTAGCGTTACAAGCGATGTACCACGACGCCAGCGAGGTCCTCACCGGCGATCTACCGACGCCGATCAAGTACTACAATCCGCAGATCGCCCACGAATATAAGAAGATCGAGGCGGTGGCGCAGCAGAAACTGCTGGCCATGCTACCCGCCGAATTACGCCAAGATTTTCTGCCACTGATCGACGAGCACCACTACCCAGAGGCGGAGCGGCAGATCATCAAGCAGGCCGACGCCTTGTGCGCCTACCTCAAGTGTCTGGAGGAGCTCTCCGCCGGCAATCAAGAGTTTCTGCTGGCCAAGGCGCGCCTCGAGAAAACCTTAGCGGAACGCCATAGCCCAGAGATGGACTACTTCATGGCGGTGTTCGTCCCCAGCTTCACCCTATCGTTGGATGAGATCAGCCAAGACACCCCGCTATAAAGCCAAAGCGCCCCCGCCGAAGCGGGGGCACACTCAGAATGGGAACAACCAGGGCACCACCGCCACGCTGACCAACATTACCAACACGGTGAAGGGGACGCCGACGCGGACAAAGTCGCCGAAACGGTAGTTACCCGGTCCGAGCACCAAGGTGTTCACCGGTGACGAGACTGGGGTCATAAAGGCGGCCGAGGCGGAGATGGCGATGATAATGGCGAAGGGATAAGGCGACATCTGCAACTCTCGCGCCACCGCGATGGCGATGGGCGCCATCAACACGGCGGTGGCGGTGTTGGAAATAAACAGCCCGATCACCGCACACAACACGAAGAGACAACCGAGGATACCGCGCGGCCCCAGGCCACCGACGGCGTCGGTCAAGCCACGCACCGCCAGCTCGATACCACCGGTCTTCTGCAATGCCAAGGCAAACGGCAGCATACCGACGATCAAGATCAGACTGGGCCAATGGATCGCCTTATAGGCGCTCTCCATATCGATACAGCGAAACTTCCCCATCAGCAGACAGGCGATCAGGGCGGCGATGACGTTAGGGATCTCCGCCGTGAGCATCATGGCGATCATCAGCGCCAGGCAGAACAGGGCGTGAGGCGCTTGCGAGAGCGCCGGGACTTCGTCATCCACCTCCGCAGGCAGGCTCAGCACCACGAAGTTACGCGCATTTTGCTGCAGCTGGCGCAACTGGCGGATCTGACGCCAACTGCCGATCACCAGCAGAATGTCCCCCATCTGCAAGGGTTCATCCACCAGCTTCCCTGCCAACGCGTCGCCGTTACGCCGAATGCCGACCACATTGAGGCCATAGCGGGTCCGAAACGTCACCTCGCGCAGGGTCTTGCCGATCACCTCGGCCTCCGGCACCAGTGTCACTTCGGCCATGCCGACATCGCGCGCCTGCTCCGAAAAATACTCGCCGCGCAACACCATCGGTTCCAACAGCTGCTCGGCGCAAAATGTGCGCACGTCTACCTCGGGATCGGACATGTCGATCAGCAACACATCGCGCGCCTTCAACTCCGTGTCGCCAAAGGCGCTGACCATCACCCGGCGGAACTTACGCCAGCGTTCGATCCCCACCACATTGGCGCCATAACGCGCGCGGAGATGCAACTCATCCAGGGTATGACCAATCAACGGAGAGCCGTGGCGTAACGCCAGGCGGCGGGCACGTCCCGCCAAGCGATAGTCGCGGATCAGATCGCGGAAGGTCCGCCGCTGCCAGTTCTCTTTATGGGGGGATTGCGTGGCGGCGCCCAACCAACGGCGCACCACCAACATATAGCCGATGCCTAACAGCAGCACGATCACCCCAATCGGCGTGACACTGAAGAAGCGTAAGCCGGAAAGCCCCTCACGCACCAACTCACTGCTGACGATCATGTTGGGGGGCGTGGCCACTAGGGTCATCATGCCGCTGATCAATCCGGCGAAGCTCAGCGGCATCATCAGACGCCCCGGCGCGGTCTTCATGCGTGCCGCCACGCTTAACACCACCGGAATAAAGATCGCCACCACCCCGGTCGAGCTCATCACCGCCCCCAGCGCGGCGACCGTCGCCATCAGCAGCACCAGCATCTTGGCCTCGCTGTCGCCGGCCACCCGCATCAACCATTCGCCGACCTGGTAGGCGACACCGGTACGCACCAAGCCATCGCCGATCACAAATAACGCGGCGATCAACAACACGTTGGGATCACTGAAGCCCGCCGTCGCCTCGGCCAGCGTCAACGTCCCGCTCAACACGAACGCCACGATAATCAGCAAGGCGACGACATCCATACGCAGCCGGTTGGTAGCGAACAAAATGATGGCGACCACCAGCAAGCTCAAAACCCACACTAACTGACCGTTCACGGGCTCTCCCTATTACACATCCCTCTCCTGCCGCTTTTCCCCGGTGACGCGGGGCATATCCATTAACCATGGATAACACAAACGGGTTAGCTGTTATTCACTATGCCATAAAATAACCGAGGGATGCAGGGGGGATTTTATCCACAGCCCCGCTTCCCTCGCCGATGCGATGGCGTGACAAGGGCGAAGGATGAGCGCACCGGGCAGGCGCTGAGGGTGCTCGGCTAAGTGATCGGCGTTCGAGCGGACCGTCATTGGATGGCTAGGCGACCCGGCAGACGCGAGTAATGTGTGAAGAATCGGCGAGGCGGAGGGGCGCGAAGAGATAGGGATGAACACGATATAAAGGGTGGCGCAGCGCAACACGTCGCTTCGCCACCCAGAGAAGTCAGCTGAACGGCTTAATCCTGCGCCACGACGATCTCGGCCTCATCGCCGACACGGGTCACGGTAATCGGCGCCAGGCTAGACAATACCAACGTCGCCTTATCCAGCTTAGGGGTCTCTGCCGGCGCATTGACGGCGATCACCTGACAACCGGCGGTTAAGCCGGCCAAGATCCCGGCGGGCGCATCCTCGACCACCGCGCAGGCGCCCGGTGCGAGTCCCAGTTTCTGTGCGCCTAATAGATAGGCATCCGGCTCCGGTTTGCCACGCTGCACCTGCTCGGCGGTAATGAATACCGCCGGCTTGGGCAAACCCGCCGCCTTACAGCGCGCATAGGCGACCGGCACTGATCCGGAGGTGACGATCCCCCAGGGGAGTTGCAACGCCTGCAGTGTGGCGATCAACTCGGCGGCGCCAGGCATGGCGACGACCCCCTCGGTATCACGCGACTCCAGCTCCTCCAGCCACTCAAACTCCTCCTGTAAACGCGCTGCATCGGCATCCGGCATAAAATGGCGCAGGGAGGTGATCGCCTGTTTGCCATGAATAAACGCCAGAACTTGCTGAGGATTGATCCCTTGACGCTTGGCCCAGTTAATCCACGAACGTTCCACCACCGGCAATGAATCCACCAGGGTTCCATCGAGGTCAAACAAAAAACCTTTACACTTCACGGGTACTCCTCATAGCAAAATCAGCCGGCGTTACGCATTCAGGATTTGCGTAATCTCCACGGCGCTTAAATGGTACTGGCGCGGACAGGCATGCCAAACGGCCAGCATGCGCAGATACTTCTCCCACATCTTGGTTTGGGCATTGAAGCCATGTGAACCGCAATCGAAATGGGTATAGCGCCCTTCGGTATTGACCAGGAAACGGACATAGCTCAGATAACGCGCCTCTGTCGCCGCATCAAATCCTAAGAACTCCAGGCGGCGGGCATCGATATCTTGACGCTCCTTCAGGTTATTGTAAGAGACTTGCAGCGCATGATGCATCTCCATTATGTCGATGATGCTGCGGCAGGTCTCTTCCGGCAACTCGCCGAAGTCGCGATCGAGCTCACGCAACTGCAGGCCGAATCCCCGTTCGATGATGGTTTGCAGGCGGCGATAACGCTCGGCATTGTCCGGATCCAACATCGACATCATCTTATACTGATTAGAGAGGATCAGGCGTTGTGCATTGGTCATTTCCATCTTTATTGTCCTTATTGGCCGACGACGGCCAGAGTTACCATAATCGTTGCTTGCCGTTCAGCATGACATATTGCCCTATTGACCAACAGAGCAATAAAAGATGTTTTTTGATCTTAACTGGGGTTCGCCACAATAAAAGGAAGAGATAATTCCCCTCTTCTGCTTTTTATTATCAAGTGTGATTTGTTTTGCTCACAACTAATTAACCAGCCAACCTGAGCGGCGCTTAAATATCGTCCAGAAAGGTCTTGTCCAATTGCTTACAGCAACGCCGCAGCAATTCAGCCAAGGATTGATAGGTCGGCGCACCGTCGAGCGGCGCCAAGGCGATACCCGATGCCGACAACTTGTCGCGTAGTTGATGAAACCACTGTAATAGCGTGGGCGGCAGCGGCGTCACCGAGCGTTTACCCAGCCACCAGAGCCCCTGCATCGGCAGGCTACAGGCGAACAGGGCCGTCGCGAGCGCCGGGCCTAATTGCCCGCCTAACGCGATCTGCCAGCACAGGGTAAACATGGCGATCGGCGGCATAAAGCGGATGGCGAAACGCGTCGCCCGAGAGACACGATGCTCGGGGAATACCGGTGCCAACCGTTTCTCATTCGGCCAGGTCTTCATATAGATCTGGCCACGCTGGAAAAGGCGGAACCAAGCGACATGGGGCGTAGGAGCTGATGACATGGCAACCTCAATTTATTCGATAAACATTCAACAAATGCAGTAAAATGACTACAAAAAATAGGCGGGCTCAAATTTATTTTGTTTTTAAAGGCCGCTATCGGTATTCTAAGCCGGCCTTGAGCCGCCGTCAGTCAAGAAGGGTAAAAAAATCCTCCCAGCCGCTGACGTTCGCACTCATCGCCCCCGTCGATGCACCAACCTTAGCCGATTCGGCGTATTGGCCGCAGACGGGCGGGCTCACAGCAGCGCACTCCCCCGCAGGGAGCGACGGACAGTGGCAGTCATGCCGCAGCGCCCAAGCGCGCTGCTGTGAACCTGCATGGTTTGAGGGGAGATCCACGGCGCCTCGCGGGCGCCTTGGCCGCTTTCCCCGGATACCGTGGCCGCCCACAGGGCGGATTATTTTGATGCAACACCGTTTATGAACGGCACGGACAGCGGCCTCGCGCCAGATCGTGCCGCGCATGATGTTAATCATAAATGCCGGCAGCGTATTGCGCTACGCTTAGCGCCTGTCTGGTACACTTTCTAACCACGCATAACAAGTAGGTACTTCCATGTCGAAGCTGGTACTGGTTCTTAACTGCGGCAGTTCTTCCCTGAAATTCGCCATCATCAACGCGGTCAACGGTGAAGAGCACCTGTCTGGTTTAGCCGAATGTTTTAACCTCCCTGAAGCCCGTATTAAATGGAAAATGGACGGTGCGAAACACGAAGCGGCGCTGGGCGCAGGCGCGGCTCACAGCGAAGCCCTGAACTTCATCGTTAACACCATCCTGGCACAGAAGCCGGAACTCTCCGCCTCCCTGACCGCCATCGGTCACCGTATCGTACACGGCGGCGAAAAATTCACGCACTCCGCCGTGATCAACGACGAAGTTCTGCAAGGCATCAAGGATGCAATCCCGTTTGCCCCGCTGCACAACCCGGCTCACCTGATCGGCATCGAAGAAGCCTTTAAATCCTTCCCGCAGCTGAAAGAGAAGAACGTCGCCGTATTCGATACCGCGTTCCACACCACCATGCCGGAAGAGTCCTACCTGTACGCCCTGCCGTACCACCTGTACAAAGAGCACGGCGTTCGTCGCTACGGCGCACACGGCACCAGCCACTACTATGTCAGCCGTGAAGCCGCCAAGATGCTGAACAAGCCGGTAGAAGAGCTGAACGTCATCACCTGCCACCTGGGCAACGGCGGTTCCGTCAGCGCCATCCGTAACGGCGAGTGCGTAGACACCTCCATGGGTCTGACACCGCTGGAAGGTCTGGTGATGGGGACCCGTTCCGGTGACATCGATCCGGCCATCGTGTTCCACCTGCACGATACCCTGGGCATGAGCGTCGCCGAGATCAACACCCTGCTGACCAAAGAGTCTGGCCTGCTGGGTCTGACCGAAGTCACCAGCGACTGCCGTTATGTCGAAGACAACTACGACACCAAGGCCGACGCTAAGCGCGCCATGGATGTCTACTGCCACCGTCTGGCTAAGTACATCGGCGCCTACACCGCCCTGATGGATGGCCGTCTGGATGCCGTCATCTTCACCGGTGGTATCGGTGAAAACGCCGCGATGGTGCGTGAACTGACGCTGGACAAGCTGGCACTGCTGGGTCTGGAAATCGACCACCAGCGCAACCTGGACGCCCGTTTCGGCAAGTCAGGCGTGATCACCAAAGATGGCAGCCGCCTGGCCATGGTTATCCCGACCAACGAAGAGCTGGTTATCGCACAAGACGCAGCCCGTCTGACCGCCTAACTCGCCTACGCCGTCCCTCGTGGGCGGCGTCGCTGGCGGCGGGGCTGCATGGTCCCGCCCACCGGCAAGACTCCCTTTTACCGCCGCCGCTCCCGTCGCCGCGGTGGACTACTCAAAAGAGGTTGCTATCGTGTCCCGTACAATCATGTTGATCCCCACCAGCACCAGCGTTGGCCTGACCAGCGTTAGCCTGGGTGTCATTCGTTCCATGGAACAGAAAGGCGTGCGCCTGAGTGTGTTCAAGCCGATCGCTCAGCCGCGTACCGATGCCGATGCGCCGGATCAGACCACCACCATCATCCGCGCCAATTCCACCATCCCGGCCGCCGAGCCGCTGCGCATGTCGCACGTCGAGGCACTGCTGAGCTCTAACCAGCAAGACGTGCTGATGGAAGAGATCGTCGCGCGCTATCACGAGAACACCAAAGACGCCGAAGTGGTGTTGGTTGAAGGCCTGGTACCGACCCGCAAACATCAGTTTGCTAACGCGCTGAACTATGAGATCGCCAAGACCCTGAACGCCGAGATCGTCTTCGTCATGGCGATGGGCAACGACAGCATCGATCAGGTGAAAGAGCGCATCGAACTGGCTCGCTCCAGCTTCGGTGGCAGCAAGAACCAGAATATCTCTGGTGTGATCATCAATAAGTTGAACGCACCGGTCGACGAACAGGGCCGCACCCGCCCGGATCTGTCAGAAATTTTCGACGACTCCACCAAGAGCCGCGTCGTGACCCTCGACGTCGCCCAGGTTGTTGCTAACAGTCCACTGCCGGTACTGGGCTGCATCCCTTGGAGCCTGGAGCTGATCGCCACCCGCGCCATCGATATGGCCAGCCACCTCAAGGCACGCGTGATCAACGCCGGCGACATTCAGACTCGTCGTATCAAGTCTGTCACCTTCTGCGCACGCAGCATCCCGCACATGCTCGAACATTTCCGTCCGGGCTCCCTGCTGGTTACCTCTGCGGACCGTCCGGACGTGTTGATCGCCGCCTGCCTGGCCGCCATGAACGGCGTCGAGATCGGTGCCCTGCTGCTGACTGGCGGCTATGAAATCGATGCACGCGTCAGCAAGCTGTGTGAACGTGCCTTCCAGACCGGCCTGCCGGTATTTATGGTCGATACCAACACCTGGCAGACCTCTCTGAGCCTGCAAAGCTTCAACCTGGAAGTTCCGGCCGACGATCATCAGCGCGTCGAGAAGCTGCAAGACTACGTCGCCAGCCATATCAATGCCGAGTGGATCGACTCCCTGAGCGCCACCTCCGAGCGTTCACGTCGTCTCTCTCCGCCGGCGTTCCGTTATGAACTGACCGAACTGGCTCGCAAGGCTGGCAAACGCATCGTCCTGCCGGAAGGCGACGAACCGCGTACCGTGAAAGCGGCCGCCATCTGCGCCGAACGTGGCATCGCACAGTGTGTGCTGCTGGGTAATCCGGATGACATCCAGCGCGTCGCCGCCGCACAAGGCGTGACGCTGGGTGACGGTATCGAAATCGTCGATCCGGCCGCCGTACGCGAGAAGTATGTGCCGCGTCTGGTCGAACTGCGTAAGAGCAAGGGCATGACCGAAGTCGCCGCGCGCGACCAGCTGGAAGACAACGTGGTGCTGGGCACCCTGATGTTGGAGCAGAACGAGGTCGATGGTCTGGTTTCCGGCGCGGTACACACCACGGCCAACACCATTCGTCCGCCGCTACAGCTGATCAAGACGGCACCGGGAAGCTCCCTGGTCTCCTCCGTCTTCTTCATGCTGTTGCCGGAACAGGTTCTGGTCTATGGCGACTGCGCCATCAACCCGGATCCGACGGCCGAACAGCTGGCCGAGATCGCCATCCAGTCAGCCGACTCTGCCGCCGCCTTCGGCATCGACCCGCGTGTCGCGATGATCTCCTACTCCACCGGTAACTCCGGCGCAGGTAGCGACGTCGAGAAGGTACGCGAAGCCACCCGTCTGGCGCAGGAGAAACGTCCGGATCTGGTTATCGATGGTCCGTTGCAGTACGACGCCGCCATCATGGCCGACGTCGCCAAGTCGAAGGCGCCGAACTCACCGGTCGCCGGTAAAGCCACCGTGTTCATCTTCCCGGATCTGAACACCGGTAACACCACCTACAAAGCGGTACAGCGTTCCGCCGATCTGGTCTCCATCGGGCCGATGCTGCAAGGCATGCGTAAGCCGGTTAACGACTTGTCTCGCGGCGCCCTGGTCGACGATATCGTCTACACCGTTGCCCTGACCGCGATCCAGTCTGCTCAGCAGAAGTAATCTCGCCTCAGGCATAAGTAAAAATCCACCTCTTGAAGAGGTGGCTTTAAATGGGGCCCCCTAAAAGGGGGCCTTGTTCGTTTTAATCCTGTAATAACGCCATTTACTGCTCGTATTCTTGATCTTTCTTATCCTGATGCCTCACGTAGCGTCTGATAATTTCTTCGTTCACTCCAACTGTGTCTGCAAAGTATCCCCTCGCCCAAAAATGATTACCCCACAGCTTCTTTCGTATATGCGGAAACTTGTTGTAGAGACGAATAGCTGTGCGCCCTTTCAGGACGCCCATCAGCGTTGAGATCGAGAGTTTCGGTGGGATCATCACGACAAGATGAACATGGTCTGTCTGAACATTCAATTCAAGTACATCACAATCTTTCATATTGCAAAGTATATAAACTGAGCGATAAAGCTCTTTACCTACCGCCCCTGTTAAAACCTTGTAGCGATACTTTGGCGTCCACACCAAGTGATATTTGCAACGCCAGAATACATGTGCTGAACTTCTATAACTGCTCATGTCAGTGATTTCCTTCTTACTTGTGGTGAGTAAGCTGGAATTTTCTGGCATGGGCTTCCTTCAGGCTATAGCCTCACAGGGACAATCACCACCTCCCGAGGAGGTGGTTTAAAGCTGACAACCAAAAGGCTCCCTCAAGGGAGCCTTTTTTATGGCGATCAAAGCGTGCGTCGCACGCGTCACGCGCGGAGATGAGGGCATAACGCCGCGCCTAACATCCCTGAGTACAGGTCGCGCCCTTAGCCGCATCGCTCTGTGCGGTTCCGGTCGGCGCCGCCGTCCCGCCCTTCTCTAGCGGATAGCCCGCCTCTTTCCATGCGGTGATACCGCCCGGTAAACGGTAGACATGCTGATAGCCCAGCTTCTTAGCCCACAACGCGGCGTTATGTGAACGCGCGCACTTGACGAAGCCGCAGTAGAACACCAGCGTACGGGCCTTGTCCGTGCCGAGCAGACGGAGGAAATCGGCCTGGGTCGTCGCCCCCATGGTCGCCTTATCCCATACGTTCATGTCGCTCATCGGGAAAGCCATGTTCACCGCCCCCGGAATATGCTGTTTCTTATAGGAGTCGGCAAACGGCATGGTGTCGACGATCAGCAGCGGCTTCTTCTCATCCATCCACTGCTTCAGCTCCTGCACCGTCAGCAGTTGATACTCACCGTTTACAGTCTCGCGCGCCAGTTGTACCGCTTGCTTTTCCGCATCCACCTCGGATGAAGAGAATAAGCCCGCCTGAGCCGGTAAAGAGGAAAGGGCGGCCAGCATCATGCCAGCGACCAGAGGCAATACAGGTTTCATCATTTTTCCTTATGTAAAAATCCCATTCTCACGGTAACTTTTTAAATAACAAATAGATGTGACAATTGTAGCAAATGCCATTTATAAACCTGATGATTGCCTTATGCCTGATGATGGCTTGATTCGCGGCACAGCACGAGGATCATGCCTGTTCGCTACCTACGGGGTCGGCGTCATCGCCGGCTTCCCGCTCGGCCAGACGCGGGGTCGAAACCAGCGGAGGCTGGCTCGCATCCACCTCGCTGCAACGCGTACATAACGCAGGCGCCTCACCCTCACTGTTACGCGCCATCCACAACGACAGGGCGTGGATAGAGTCGGGTGTGAAGCTATCACACTGAGCGGCGATCTCCTGTGGCGTCATCCAACAGACCGACTCCACCTCCTCTTCCTGTAAGGCGAAGGGGCCATGAGAGACGCAGCTAAATAGCCCCCCCCACACCCGGCAATCCGCCTGCTGATAGTAAAACAGGCCATGATCGGCGAAGGGGACTCCGGCGATCCCCAGCTCCTCCTCCGCCTCCCGGCGCGCCGACTCCAGCATATTCTCGCCACTCTGCACCACACCGCCGGCAGTGGCATCCATCCAGCCGGGATAGAAATCCTTACTCTCGGTCCGCTTCTGCACCAAGATTTGCCCCATACCGTTATGCACCACGATATAGGTGGCGCGATGACGTAGCTGCTGCGCACGCATCTGCTGCCGACTGGCCTGTGCGATCACCTCGTTGTGTTCATCGACGATGTCCACCCACTCGATCTCGCGGTTAACCTGTTGATCCACCATCCTCTGCTACCCTATGACTCATTCTCACTCGCGCTCACGCGCACTCTGCCTCTGCACCCTGCGGTGGCATGGCCCCTCGCCAAAGCAAATTACCATCTTACCTCTGCCAGTCTCTCTGTACCGTGCAGGGCCTGAACCCACATCTGATTCCCCTCCAGCATCCCGAAACTCGGCACGTTGCCCCCTTTCGGCAGGCTGATGGAGCCGGGGTTAAAGTAAATATGTTCCCCCTGGCGCTGCGCCTGCGGCAGATGAGTATGACCGTAGACCAGCACATCGCCGGCGGCCAGTGGCGGCAACTGTTGCGGATGATAAAGATGGCCGTGAGTCAGAAACAAACGCCGCTGCGGCAACAGCACCTGCTGCCACGATGCCATCAACGGGAAGTTAAGCAGCATCTGATCGACCTCGCTGTCGCAGTTGCCGCGCACGGCGATGATGCGAGACGCATAACCGTTCAGGCATTCGGCGACTGCGGGCGGATCGTAACGATCCGGTAACGGATTACGCGGCCCGTGATTCAGCACATCCCCCAACAGGATCAGCCAGTGGCTGCCACTGCGTTCGAACAGCGACAAGGCGTGTTCCGTCGCACTGAGCGAGCCGTGGATATCGGAGATAAACATCAGTTTCATCGTGGAATTCTCAACAAACAATCGACCATAGCCTGCCCCCAACCCGAGGGCATCCTGCTCAGGCACAGTGTACCCAGCCCGGGAAGCGGACACCAGCCTCAGGCGCCGCGCCGCCCCAAGGCCAGCCACTGGCATACCGAGGCGCGCTGCCATTGAAAATGTGCATACTCCGCCAAGCGCTCGGGCAGGCCGTCGTCATGTAACGCTAAACGGTTTAGCATCAACGCCAGATCGGTATCCGCGATGCACCATTCGCCGAATAGATTCTGCCGCCCAGGCGGTAACAGACGCTCCACCGCCGCCACCAGGCGAGCCGCCTCATACTCCGCCTCGGCGGAGAGTGGCGCAAAGCGCTGAGCGCGGAAGACCACCTCGCTGGGCCGCTCCCGGCGCAACGCGGCCAGATCGCTGCGTAGCCAGGCCTGCACCTCACGCGCCCGTGCGCGGGGCTGCCGCTCACGCGGATAGAGTGGCGCATAGTGCGGTGCACAAAAGGTTTCATCCAAGTATTCACAGATGGCGGAAGACTCCGACAAGGCAAACCCCTCGACCAGTAAGGTAGGGACACGGCGTGTTAGCGAGATCTCCGCATAGGGCTCCTGGCGGTTCTCTCCTTCGGCCAGATCGACCGGTATCAATTCGCAACGCAGCCCTTTCTCTTGCAGGGCGACGAAGACGGACATCACGTAGGGACTCAGATAACGGCTATCGGAATAGAGCACAATCGCAGAGGCATTCATAAACACTCCTGATGGCAGTCAACAGCGGGCAGGCATACACGCAACGTCCGGCGACAGCGGCGCCCTCTCGGACACAGTATGCCATGTTTCATCCGCCGCGAAACGCCAGCTTACCCGCTCATTGGCGATAAATGCCGTACAAGCTAAATCCGTGCTATAAGAAAACAATCTGTTAACATCGTCCTTTTTTCCCCCTGCAATTTGCTCTATAGTCGCCAGACATCCCCCCACTCGCAGGAAGAGATGATGATCGATCTTTATTATGCCCCGACCCCCAATGGCCACAAGATTACCCTGTTTCTGGAAGAGTGCGATCTCCCCTACCGTTTACACCGCGTCGCGCTCGATGCCGACGAACAGTTTTCCCCTGAGTTTCTCGCCATCTCGCCCAACAACAAGATCCCGGCGATCGTCGATCAGCAACCGGCCGATGGCGGCGCGCCGCTCAGTTTGTTCGAGTCTGGGGCCATCTTGCTCTATCTGGCAGAGAAGAGTGGGCGTTTCCTCGGCAGCGATCTGCGTACGCGCGCCGACACCCTACAGTGGTTGTTCTGGCAAGTGAGCGGGTTCGGCCCGATGCTCGGGCAGAATCACCATTTTAACTACTATGCCCCGTTACCGGTTCCTTACGCCATCGAGCGCTACCAGACGGAGGCATTACGCCTGTACGGCGTGCTAGAGCGTCAATTACAACGCCACGCCTACCTGGCGGGCGAGGCCTACAGCATCGCC
This sequence comes from Edwardsiella tarda ATCC 15947 = NBRC 105688, assembly GCF_003113495.2. Taxonomy (NCBI): domain Bacteria; kingdom Pseudomonadati; phylum Pseudomonadota; class Gammaproteobacteria; order Enterobacterales; family Hafniaceae; genus Edwardsiella; species Edwardsiella tarda. Next base: position 1,079,768 of record NZ_CP084506.1, on the reverse strand, counting down.
GATATGGCCACCTACCCCTGGGTGGTACCGCATGCGCGCCAACGGGTCGATCTGGCCGATTACCCGGCGGTCACGCGCTGGTTCCACGCTATCCAGGCGCGCCCCGCGACCCAGCGCGCCTACCGACTCGCCCAGGCGTAACCGCCTACATTTATGAGCACGGGCGGCCCGTACCGCCCACTGTTGTTGTTACCATCCAGGATGTCTTATGAGTCAACACTTTCCCGATGCCATCATTAAAATCAAGAACCTGCGTCTACGTACCTTCATCGGTATCAAGGAAGAGGAGATCGCCAACCGCCAGGACGTGGTGATCAACATCGCGATCCACTACCCAGCCCAGCAGGCTCGCCACAGCGAAGATATCGCCGATGCGCTCAACTATCGCACCATCACCAAACGGATCATCGCCCATGTGGAGCAAAACCGTTTCGCGCTGCTAGAGAAATTGACGCAGGATGTGTTAACCATCGCTTGTGAACATCCCTGGGTCACCTATGCTGAAGTAGAGGTCGATAAACTCTACGCCCTGCGCTATGCCGACTCGGTCTCCCTGACCATGCGCTATAGCCGTGGGGATTAAGCGACGCGGATGGTGCACCGGCGTGCACCGCAAGGAGCCTACCTATGGAGATCTTGATCACCGGCGCCACCGGCCTTATCGGTAGCGCGCTTTGCGCCCGACTACAGATCCTTGGCCATCAGCTGACTGCCCTGACGCGTGACGTGACGCGAGCCCGGCAACGGCTCGGCGAGGCGGTCACCCTGCTGAGCTCGCTCGATACCCTCAGCACGTTGGATGGCTACGACGCCGTCATCAACCTCGCCGGGGAGCCGATCGTCGATAAACGCTGGAGTGCCGCGCAGAAACAGCGGCTATGCGATAGCCGCTGGCAGATCACGCAACGCCTGGCCAGCCTGATCCGAGCCAGCCAACGTCCGCCCAGCGTGTTACTCTCCGGATCTGCCGTCGGCTATTACGGCAATCAGGACGATACGCCACTCAATGAAGATGACGCACCCGTAGACGATTTCACCCATCGCCTGTGTGTTCGTTGGGAAGCGTTGGCTCGCGAGGCCGAGAGCGAGCAGACTCGGGTCTGCCTGATGCGCACCGGCATCGTGCTGGCTCCGCATGGCGGGGCCCTGGGGCGAATGCTGCCGTTATTCCGCCTGGGGCTCGGCGGCGAATTGGGCAGCGGCCATCAATATCTGTCGTGGATCCATATCGATGACATGATCAATGCCATCCTTTACTTGCTCGATAATCCCACCCTGCATGGGCCGTTTAATATGACGGCACCCTACCCGGTACGCAATGAGCAGTTTGTCGCGACACTGGGCGAGGTCTTGGGGCGCCCCACCCTGATGCGGGTACCGGCGCTAGCGCTACGCGCCCTATTGGGTGAGGCAAGCCTGATGTTGCTCGGCGGCCAGCGCGTATTGCCACGTCGCCTGGAGGAGGCAGGATTCGGTTTCCGCTACTACGATCTGCGCGAGGCATTGGATGACATCGTCAAATAGCCTGGTAAAGCATCGAATGTGCATGCGAGCGCACCGGACGTCCGGAGCGATGTAGCACGTTGACTACACTGATGGTCGGGTGCCTCTAGACGGTGTAGACCGTACAGAGTCCCCGCGACAGTTGGCGCTATACCTAGCCGCGGCGACAAGTGTCGGCGGCTACGATCCCCCGGGTACCCGATTCGGGCACGGCGCCCCATTAGTGGAGCATCTATGAACCAAGCCTTATTGCACGATAAAGTCGCGCTGGTCACTGCGGGCGCACAGGGGAGCGGCGCGGCCATCGTCCGCGCACTCGCCGCCGCGGGCGCACGCGTCGCGCTGACCTACCACCACTCGGAGCAGGAAGCCCGGTTACTGACCGCCCAGATCCGCCAGCAGGGGGGCGAAGCCGTCGCCTTGCGTACCGACGCACGCAATCCAGAGACCTGCGTGCGCGCCATCACCCGCACGTTAGAGTTGTGGGGGCGCATCGATATTCTGGTGAATCACGCCGCCGTGATCATCTGTAAGCCCTTCGATGAGATCGAGTTGCGTGAATTTGAACAGAGCATGGAGATCAATGTCCGGGCGGTGTTTCTCACCAGCCAACTGGCCGCACGCCAGATGCCGGCAGGGGGACGCATCATCCATATCAGCAGCACACGGCAAGAGGCCGATCACAGCGACGCACTTTGTGCCATGGGACGAGCCGCGCTGGGCGCCCTCACCCGAGCCATGGCGCAAGATCTCGGGCCACAAGGCATCACGGTCAATCAGTTGATCCCCAGCGTCACAACCCCACTCCCGTCGCTCACAGCGACGCGTGACGAGAAGATCCTCGGTTGCCCCGCCACGACGCACAGCATCGCGGATCTGGTGCTCTGGCTCTGTTCACCGGCGGCCGCCGCCGTCAACGGCACGCAATTCGATATCGCCGCCCAATAAGCGCCTCAGGTCGCGCTATCTGGCGTCCGATGCCCGCCCTGCCAACGAGGAAACAACTCGTGCGGCAGGGTGATATCCAGCTGATCCAATACCCGGTTCACCGTCTGATCGATGATCTCCTCGATCCGCTGTGGACGGTGGTAGAAGGCGGGTACCGGCGGCATGATCACCGCCCCCAACTCGGCGGCACTGGTCATCATACGCAGATGCCCCAGATGCAACGGCGTCTCTCGCACACATAGCACCAATGGTCGACGCTCCTTCAACACCACGTCGGCGGCGCGGATCAATAGCGTATCGCTGTAACCATGCACGATGCCGGAGAGGGTTTTGATGGAACAAGGCAAGATAACCATGCCGGCGGTCTTAAAGGAGCCGGAGGAGATCGCGGCGGCGATATCGCGCACGTCATGCACCACATCCGCCAAGGCCAAGACCTCACGCAGGCTGCGATCCGTCTCCAACGCCAAGGTCTGGCGTGCCGCCTGACTCATCACCAGGTGGGTTTCTACCTCTGGGTGGCTACGCAACACCTCTAGCAAACGGATCCCGTAAATCACGCCACTGGCGCCGGAGATACCGATAATCAGTCGTTTCATCGCCCGTTACTCACTCTCATTCACTCTGCTGCTGCGACTTTGCCGCAAGCCGACAGATGGCGCAAGCGAAAACGGGCCGCATCGGCGGCCCGTCATCGGGAAAGGAAGACGAAACGTGCGTTAGCCTTCGTTATACAGCGCCAAATCCTCGGCTTGTTGCTGATTGCTCAACGCCTTGCTGTCGTCGCTGCGCAGAGACTGTAGATAATCCAGGTAGGATTGATCCACATCGCGTGTAATGTAGACGCCATTAAATACCGAACACTCGAACTGTTCGATGTCGGGATTATCCTCGCGGACCGCGTCGACCAGATCGTCGAGATCTTGGAAGATCAAGCCATCGGCGCCGATCAACTGGCGGATCTCATCCACCTCACGGCCATGCGCGATCAGCTCACTGACGCTCGGCATATCGATGCCATACACATTCGGGAAACGGATCTCTGGCGCCGCGGAAGCCAGGTAGACCCGACGGGCGCCCGCCTCACGCGCCATCTCGATGATCTGTTCGGAGGTGGTGCCACGCACGATGGAGTCATCCACCAATAACACATTCTTATCGCGGAATTCGGCACGGTTAGCGTTCAGCTTACGGCGTACCGACTTACGCCGCAGTTGTTGACCCGGCATGATGAAGGTACGGCCGACATAGCGATTCTTAACGAACCCCTGACGGTAAGGCTTATCCAGAATACGGGCGATTTGCAGGGCGATGTCGCAAGAGGTCTCCGGGATCGGGATCACCACATCGATATCCAGATCTTCCCACTCACGCGCGATCTTCTCGCCCAGTTTCTGCCCCATACGTACCCGGGCGCTATAGACGGAGATCTTGTCGATGAAGGAGTCTGGACGGGCGAAGTAGACATACTCAAACAGGCAGGGGTGATTCTTCGGCTCCTGCGCACACTGGCGCGTAAACAGCTGCCCCAGCGTGTTGATGTAGATCGCCTCCCCCGGCGCCACATCACGGATAAAGTCGAAGCCGAGCGTATCCAGCGCCACGCTCTCCGAGGCGACCATATACTCGGTGCGGCCATCCGCCAGATCGCGCTTACCGATCACTAGCGGACGGATACCGTTGGGGTCGCGGAAGGCGACCATGCCATGACCGATGATCATCGCCACGCAGGCATAGGCCCCGCGGATCTGGCGGTGCGTCGCGGCGACAGCGGCAAAGATGTTCTCCTCGCTCAGCGGATAGCTATCGTAGCGATCCAACTCATAGGCGAACACATTTAACAGGATTTCGGAGTCGGAGGAGGTATTGACGTGGCGCCGGGCATGCTCGAACAGCTGTTGCTTCAACTGATGGGCATTAGTCAGGTTACCGTTATGCGCCAAGGTGATGCCAAAGGGGGAATTCACATAGAACGGCTGCGCCTCGGAGGCGCTGGAGCTGCCGGCGGTGGGATAGCGCACATGCCCTATCCCCATATTTCCCTGTAGGCGCTGCATGTGACGCGCCTCGAACACATCGCTCACCAGCCCATTAGCCTTACGCAGGCGAAAGGTATGGTTATCATCGATGGTAACGATGCCTGCGGCGTCCTGGCCGCGATGCTGCAACACCGTCAATGCATCATAGATGGACTGGTTTACCGGCGTAAAACCGGCGATACCGACAATACCGCACATGTTGTCATTTCCTCATCAGCGTTACCGGAGCGGCATGGCAGGCATATGCTCCGGTAAGAAACTCGACGTGCTTTGCAGATAGTCAAACGACCACCTGATGATAGGGCTGAACTGCGGGATGAGCCGGGATTGCTGCCACTCCTCGCTCTGCGCCATCGCCGTAAACGTATCCAGGAAGAACAACAGGGCCGCGACGATCAACACGCCGCGCAACGCGCCGAAACAGACGCCAAGCACCCGATCCGTACCGCTTAGGCCGGTACGTTCCACCAGGGAACCGATCACATAGTTAACGATAGCACCGACGATCAGGGTTGCGATAAACAACACCGCAATCGCAATACCGTTACGCACCAGCGCATCTTCAAAACGGGTAAAAAAGGCAGCCAGATAAGAGTAAAAATGGCTGGCAACAAAGAACGCCGCCCCCCAGGTAACCAGTGACAACGCCTCGCGCACGAATCCCCGGATCAGGCTGACTAAAGCAGAAAATCCGATGATGCCAATAATGACCCAATCAATCCAAACCATGATAATTCCAAAGCATGAATTGCCGCGCTATCCTACTCGCGGCGCATTCTAACAGAAAAAGAAAACGTTTGCGTAGCAGATTTCCCGCGCTCGGCGTAAATAAATCCGCCCTGCTACACCCCCGTTTTCATCAAAAAAACGGCCCTGCCCGCCAAGGCGGACAGCGCCGTATCCCTCTCCGCTGCGTGGCTTAGCGCACGCTGTAATTGCGGATTTGTCCATTCAGCCCGCTCAGGCTATTCAGCTCCGGCAACGCCGCCTGTAACTTGGCGCGCGAGGCTTCCGGGCCGACGAATAGCCGGGTGATCTCCCCCTGAACCGGTGTAGCAGGCACGCTGTAGGCCCGGTAACCGGAGAGGCGCAGCTTGGCGATGATTTCGTTCACCTTGCTGGCGTTACGCAACGCACCCAGCTGTACCACATATGCCTGACCGACTGGCGCTTGCTCCGCCCGTGGGGCCGGGGCGGGCGCTGGCGTCGGGGCCGGTGTGGGCGCCGGGGCCGGACGCGTCTCCTGCGGCGGCGGCGTCACTCGCTTCGCCGGTTCGACGGGCTTCGCACGGCTCTCCGCGGCTCGCGCCGTCTCGCTCGGTTTAGGACGGCTCTCGACCATCGGAGCCGGTGCCATCGTCGGCGCTTCCGCCACCTGACGCGGCTCCGGCGCGCGACTCTCGACCGGTTTCAACTCCACCAGCTCACCGGCGCCACGTGTCGGTGCGGCCGCAGCGGAAGATGCCGACGAGGGCGCCGTTGCCGAGCCAGCTGGCGTACTATTCACGCCGCCATGCGCTGCCGTACTGGGCGCCTCGCCCAATGGCTGCGTCACCGGCGGAATGGCATCCGTCGGATCATCTTCGCCGGGACGGGGCACCAACGGGATCGCCGCGAAATCATCCTGATAATGCTTCTTCTGACCATCCAACAGGCCCGGCAGTACGATCACCCCTAGCGCAACCAGGATCACCGTCCCGACCAGTCGGTTTTGGAACTTACTCGCCACCCCGTCCTCCTGACGGTAGAACCGCCATCACCTGCGCAACCGTGTGGAACGAGCCACAGACCACCACCGTATCCTCGGCGTCAGCCTCATCCATCGCCTGGCGCCAGGCCTGCTCGACATCGGCGAATACGCGTGCGCCAGCCGGCAGATGCGCCGTCAATGCAGACGCTGGCGCTCCGCGCGGCCCGCTTAGCGGCGCGCAGTACCACTCATCGACCAACGGCGTCAGGCAGGCCAGGGTGCCGGCGATATCCTTGTCGCTCAGCATGCCGATCACCATCCGCAGCCGCTTAGGCCGCGGCAATGCTTGCAGGCGTTGCGCCAGATAGGCGGCGGCATGCGGATTATGCGCCACATCCAGAATCAGGCGCGGTGCGTCCCCAACTTGCTGAAATCGTCCCGGCAAGGCGGCGTGACGCAACCCTTGGCGGATAGCCGCCTCATCGACGGCCAGCGGCCCGGCGGCCAACGCCGCCAGCGCCGTCGCCGCGTTCGCTAATGGCACCTGCGGCAACGGTAAATCATCAAGCGTCTTTTCCCCGGCGCACCAGCGCCAGCTCGTCGCCTCGGCACTGAAGTCCCAATCGACGCCACGCCGCAGCAACCGGGCAGCGCACGCCGCCGCCACCGCCGCGATAGACTCAGGCATCTGTGCCTCACCCACCACGGCGGGCTTAGCGGCACGGAAGATACCGGCCTTCTCCCGGCCGATACTCTCGCGTGAATCGCCCAACCAATCGGTATGGTCCAGCGCGATGCTGGTCACCACCGCCACGCTGGGATCGACGATATTGGTCGCGTCCAGGCGCCCACCGAGGCCAACCTCCAGGATCACCGCGTCCAACGCCGCCTGCTTGAACAGATACAACGCCGCCAGGGTGCCAAACTCAAAATAGGTTAATGATACGCCATCACGCCCCGCCTCAATGGCGGCGAAGGCGGCGGCATGCGCCGCATCATCCAACTCACGATGCTGAATGCGCACCCGCTCGCGATAGTGCAGCAGGTGGGGAGAACCATAGACCCCCACCCGATAGCCCGCCGCCATCAGGATGGCCTCCAAGGTGCGGCAAGTGGTGCCCTTACCGTTAGTACCCGCCACGGTATACACCACGGGCGCAGGCGTCAGCAGGTCCAGACGCTGCGCGACACGCCGCACGCGTTCCAAACCGAGATCGATGGTTTTCGTATGTAGCTGCTCAAGATACTCGAGCCAGCAAGAGAGTGGCGAGGTCGCCTGTGGGGTAGGAAGCGTATTCATGCTGTTTTACGTCCCGTAATTTAGCCGTTGCGGAGGGTGACCGGCCCCGGAACGGGCCGGTTCCCTAAGATGTGCGGCGCAGGCGATAATCCTGCGCCGCGCCCGGCGCTAAGCCGGGGGAAGCACGCCAGGGGGATTATGCCTGTGCGCCCTCTTCCGCCGCTGCCACGACCGGTGCCGCCTCTTCCAACGGTGTCGGGCGTCCGGTCATCTTGGCCACCAGGCTGGCCAGCTTGTCGCGCATCGCCGGGCGGCGCACGATCATATCGATAGCGCCTTTCTCCAGCAGAAACTCACTGCGCTGGAATCCTGCCGGTAGCTTTTCACGCACCGTCTGCTCGATGACGCGCGGACCGGCAAAGCCGATCAAGGCCTTCGGCTCGCCGATGTTGATATCGCCCAGCATCGCCAGGCTGGCGGAAACCCCACCCATCGTCGGATCGGTCAAGACGGAGATATAGGGCAGGCCACGCTCGCGCATTTTCGCCAACGCCGCACTGGTCTTCGCCATCTGCATCAACGACATCAGCGCCTCCTGCATACGGGCACCGCCGCTGGCGGAGAAGCAGATCAGGGCGCAGTTATCTTCCAGCGCCTGCTCGACGGCGCGCACGAAGCGGGAGCCCACCACCGATGCCATCGAGCCCCCCATAAAGGCGAACTCGAAGGAGGCGGCAACCACGGGGATACCATGCAGGGTCCCTTTCATCACCACCAGCGCATCTTTTTCGTCGGTCTCTTTCTGAGCGGCGGCGAGACGATCCTTATACTTTTTGGAGTCCTTAAACTTCAGGACATCCTTCGGCTCCAGCTCGCTGCCCAATTCGACATGGCTACCCTCGTCCAGCAGCGTATTCAGACGCATACGCGCCGTCATGCGCATGTGATGGTCGCACTTCGGGCAGACTTCTAAATTGCGCTCCAGCTCGGCACGGTAGAGGACCTGACCACAGCTATCGCACTTGGTCCATACCCCTTCCGGAATGCTTGCCTTGCGGGTTTGAGAGATATTGCTCTTATTAAGAATGCGTTCAATCCAGCTCATCGATGACCTTTCTGTTTGAACCTGGCGGAATGCCAGTCCTCTGCCCCTGCCGGGGGAACAAAATGCAAAGACCCAGCTAACGCTGAGCCTGGTTTTAGCCCGTGTCTCCTTTAATCGCCGGAGAGTGGCCATTTTTTACCGGCAGGTAACAGACCATAAATGCCGTTCATTAAACCACAACGGTTCGACCGTGTAGATAAAAAACTGGTCGAACCGTGCAGAGTTTACATTTTTTACCCACTCAGCGTGAGCGAGGGGTGGCGATTCTGTGACCTACTTACGCAGCGCTGCGCGCCGCGCCTGACGCTTGTGGCGCCAGATCTCGATCACGCCCGGCAGAATCGAAACCACGATGATCGCCACGATCAGCAGCTTCAAGTTCTCCTGTACCACGGGTACGTTGCCGAACAGATAACCGGCGTAGGTGAAAGAAAGCACCCACAGCAGCGCCCCGATCACGTTATAGGCGGCGAAATGACGATAGGTCATATGCCCCATACCGGCGACGAAGGGCGCAAAAGTGCGCACGATGGGCACAAAACGCGCCAAGATAATCGTTTTTCCGCCGTGACGCTCATAGAACGCATGGGTCTTATCCAGGTAGCTGCGGCGGAAGATGCGCGAGTCGGGATTGCTAAACAAACGCTCACCAAACAGGCGACCGATCGTATAGTTCAGCGCATCGCCGAGGATCGCCGCCGTGACCATCAACGCCACCATCAGATGCACGTTCATATCGTTACTCGGTAACGACGCTAATGCCCCGGCGACGAACAGTAACGAATCTCCCGGGAGGAACGGTGTCACCACCAAACCGGTTTCACAGAACAAGATCAAGAACAGTATGCCGTAGATCCAGACACCATACTGGGCCACCAATTGCGCCAAGTGCACATCAATATGCAGAATAAAATCAACAATCCACTGTAAGTATTCCATCACGGCTCCGGTTATCAATCGGGTAAAAACAGCGGCCCCATCGGCGGCTGTGGTAGGGCAAAGTGCGCCGGGTAATCCACGGCGACTAAATACAGGCCGGCGGCCTTGGCGGTCGCCGCTGCCAGAGTGCGATCTCGGGCGGCCAGCAACTCGGCGATCCAGCCCTCCGGTTGATTACCGCATCCCACCTCCAGCAAGCTGCCGACGATATTACGCACCATGTGATGGACAAAGGCGTTAGCCTTAATATCGACCACCACATATGGCCCATAACGGTTGACCCATAAGTGGGAAACGTTACGCCACGGGGTACGCGACTGGCACTGGGCGGCGCGAAACGAACTAAAGTCGTTCTCTCCCAGCAATGCCTGGCCAGCGCGCGCCATCCGTTCGGCATCCAGCGGATGGTAGAAGTGCGTCACGCCGCTCTGCAACACCGCTGGACGGTAGCGATGATTATAGATGACATAACGGTAACGCCGTGCCGTCGCACTAAAACGCGCGTGAAAATCGGCGCTGACCGCCTTGACCCAGCGCACCGCGATGTCCTTCGGCAGATGGGCATTGACCCCCATGGTCCACGCCCCCTCTTGGCGGCTGGCGTGGGTGGTGAAGTGTACCACCTGCCCGGTGGCGTGTACCCCAGCATCGGTACGCCCGGCACAGAACACCGTCACCGGCTCGCTGGCGACGCGCGACAGCGCCGCCTCCAGACGCGCCTGCACGCTGTCCACTTCCTGCTGACGCTGCCAGCCGGCATAGCGGCTGCCATCGTACTCAATGCCCAGCGCAATGTGATATACCGGACGTTCCTCCTGCCCGGCCAACGATGGCTGCGTCATCAGTACAGGTACTCCTGCATCAGACGCTCGGCGATCTCCAAGGCCATCAGGGCGCCGCCGAAACGAACATTGTCCGCCACCGACCAGAACTGTACCGCCTCCGGCAAGCCATAGTCGTTACGCACGCAGCCGATGCTCAGATGTGGGTTACCCGAGGCATCTCCCACCTGTGTCGGGTAATCGTCCTCTTCGCTCAGGCGGATGTCGCCGGTCTGTGCCAACAACTCGCGCGCCTCCTCGGCGCTGAGCGGACGCAGGGTCTCCAACTGCACGCACTGCGCATGGCCGTAAAAGACCGGAGACTGAATACAGCTCACCGTCAGCGGCAGCCCCGGTTCCTGCAACACCTTGCGTACCTGATCCACCAGGCGGCGCTCTTCACAGACACTGCCCTGCTCATCCGCCAGTAGCGGCAGCAGGTTAAACGCCAATTGCTTCTGGAACAGGCCCGGCTCGAACGGCATACCGTTCAGCAGGCGGGCACTCTGCCCGGCCAGCTCATCCACCGCCGCCTTGCCGTATGCAGAAGCCGAAAGCAGGCAGGTCACGCCAATGCGTGCCAGGCCATTCTCCGCGCTCAGCGGGTGGATCGCCGTCAACAGTTGGCTGGTCAGACTGTCGGCCACCGCCACGATATTGCGGTTACGGTACTCGGCCAGCGCATGCGGGTTCACTCCCGGCACCACCAGCGGCACATCGGCCTCCAGGGCAAAGGCATCGCTGCTATCGATCACCAGACACCCGGCGTTACCCGCCTCCTCGGCATAGCGCAGTGAGGCCTCGCGCCCGGCGACAAAGAACGCCAACTGGGCCTGCGCCCAATCGAAACCGGCGGCATCCTGCACCAGGATCTGGCGACCATCGACGCGAATGCTCTCTCCGGCACTGCGCTCACTGGCCAGCAGATACAGTTCTCCCAACGGGAACTCACGCGCCTGGAGCTGCTCCAGTAACGCTTCCCCAACGGCGCCCGTCGCGCCCAATACGGCAATATTCCAGCCTTCGCTCATTTTCACTCTCCTCGGACGGCTAACGCGAACCACGCCGTCCTCTCCATAACCATCAAAAATCGCCAGTGCGTATCTCGACGCACTGGCGATAAAATGTCACTGTCCGCACGCCGTTCAGGCGACGCGCGCGCTAAATCCCAACGCCGTCAACAGCTCAGCCGTGGCGCTATCGTCGCATATCACCAGGAGCGACGACCACTCCCGCCGCGCCGGATAGTGTTTACGCAGACGATCGAACGCCCCCTCCTGCCCGGCGACGCGGCGCAACGGCGCATCGTCACGGCGCACATCATACACCAGATGCATCAGACGTTTGAGCATCGCCTGATCGAGCGCGCCCTGAATACGCACCTCCGCCACCGGCGGCGGCGGCAACAACTCGGCCAAGGCGACCCGCTCCGGCCGCCCGAGGAAGGCACTAAAGGCCTCGAACACCTGAGTGGTACCACGCGCCTTGCCTTCCAGGCTATAGCCGGCGATATGCGGGGTGGCGATATCGACATGCGCCAATAGCGGCAGCGACAGCATCGGCTCCGGCTCCCACACGTCCAACACCACGCGGAGATCCTGCCCCGCCTGCAAGGCGCACAACAGCGCCGCATTGTCGACGATGGCGCCACGCGCCGCATTGATCAGGATAGGCCCCGGCGGCAACGCCGCAAGGAACGCCTCGTCCACCAGATGCCAGGTACGGTAGGGGCCGGACTTATTCAGCGGAGTATGGAAGGTGATGATGTCCGCCTCGCGTTGCAGATCCGCCAGACTATGGAAGATCTCGTTATCGCCCCGATCGGCACGCGGAGGATCGCACAGCAGGGTCCGGATGCCCAACGCCGCCAAACGGTGTTGCAAGCGGCTGCCCACATTGCCCACCCCAACAATCCCTACCGTCTTATCGCGCAGCGCGAAGCCATCGCGCTCCGCCAACATCATCAAGGCCGAAAAAACATACTCCACCACGGCGATGGCATTGCAGCCGGGGGCGGCGGAGAAGCCGATACCCGCCTGCGCCAACCAGTCGGTGTCCACATGATCGGTACCGGCGGTAGCCGTGCCCACAAAACGCACCGCCTGATCGGCCAACAACGCCTGATTGACCGAGGTCACCGAGCGCACCATCAACGCATCGGCCCCGCGTAACGCATCGGCGGGCAACGGACGGCCCCGCACCGCATGTACCTGGCCGAGGCGGCCAAACAACGCCTCGGCATACGGCATATTCTCATCGACTACAATCTTCATCGTTTCTCCTACCCGCTATGCAGCTTGGATTGAGCTGTGCTAATTCTGCCACTAAATCAACCGCAGGCCTAACCACAGCCGGTCACACATCGTGGGGACAGTGGCCCGACGCCCTGCTCGACGCCGGGCCAACACGGACTAGGCGAACCACTGCGCCCAACGCAGGCGTAACCATAAGCCGGGGTAGCTACTCCAGCCCGTGGTACTGGCGACAACCTGCCCGCGCACCAGGACGATGAAGGTCGGCGTGACGCCGACTCGCCACGCCGCGCTCAAGCGGCTATCGGCATCGTTGATCACCGGGAAGTGCAGCCCGCGGCGCGCCAGATACTGCGTCAGGCGGGCGTCATCGCCCGAACGCAGCGCCAGCGTCACCACGTTCTCGCCATTGCGCGCCAATGCCTCGACCGTCGGGCTGGTCACCCGGCAGATCCCACACCAGCTGGCCCAGACATAGATCAACAGCGGACGCTCGGTGCTGAGCGCCGCCAGCGCTACCGGGCGTCCCGCCAGATCGGTTAACTGTGTGGGTAGCGTCGCCGGCAACTGAGGACGGCGCAGAAAGTCCATCACGCCGACAACCACTGCCAACAGTAGCAACATCACTAACGCCTGCCGCACCCAGCGGCCCCAGCGCCTCATGGCCGCTGCGCCAGCGCAGTCTCGACCGCCTGCGTCAACTGGTCGTAGTCGATCGCCCCGGGGATCAATTGGTTACCGATCACCAACGTCGGCGTCCCCTGCACCCCCAACACCTGTGCCAACAGCAACGAATCGCGCAACTCCTGAATCGTCCCTTGACTATCCGCCTGGAGATCGGCGTTGCCGCTGCGCTGTAACGCCGCCTGTATCGAGCGCGTCGAGTGATAACCGCGTTTGGCCATCAAGGCCCGATGTAACGCCAGAAAACGCTCGGGCTGTTGACGCCACAGGGTCAGCGCAAGCTGAGCCGCCTGGTGGGAGCTCTCGCCCTTGAAGGGCAACAGCTTAAAGGCGACCGCGACCTGCGGATTACGCTCGACGAGCTGCTCCAACAGCGGATCGAGGCGCTTGCAGTAGGGGCAGTTATAGTCGGTAAACACCACCACCGTCAGCGCCGCATCGCTAGCACCCAGGCGCGGCGTAGCCGGGTTATGGAATAGCAGCGTCTCCGCCTCATCCGCCGCCATCGCCCCCGGTGCTGCCAGCGTTAATAGCAACAGCATCATCGTCATCATAGAATGCAATCTGATCTTCATCGCTTACTCCTTGGCTGCCGCCAATTGGGCCAGCAGTTGCTGGCGATCGAGCAGTGAGGGCAACACCACGCCCTGAGGGAGCGTCGGGCCATAAATTTGATTGAAAGGCACCGCCACCGCGCCCCGCTGGCGCAAGAAGGCCTCCAGCGACGGCGAGGGCAGCGTCCAGTCGCCGCGCAGCGCCACCACATCCTCGGCACTCAGCGCCTGCTGCACGTCGTCACGCAGTAACACATTCACCTTGTTAGCCTTGCAGGTCACACACCAGTCGGCGGTCACGTCGATAACCACACGCTTGTGCTGCTGTAACGCCTGTTGCAACGCCTGCTCGCTCAGCGGCCTCCAATCGACGCGGTCGCGTAGCGGTGTCAGCGCCGCGCCCCCATACATCACCCCCGGGACGACGGACAGCAAGGCCGTCACCAACAGCGCCCATCCCACTCCGCGTATGCCGTAACGGCGCCAGCTCGCCGCTAACAGCAACAGCGCCAATACGCCCATCGACATCATGATGATCGGCCAGCCGACATGGGCCGCCAGCAGTGACAGCAACCATAGGCTGGAAGCCAGCAGCATCCCCCCCAGGATCGCCCGCAGATGCAGCATCCAGCGGCCAGGGCGTGGCAGCCAGGTCGCCAGGCGCGGCCAGGCGGCGATGGCCAGCCAGGGCGCGCTCATCCCCACGCCCAGCGCCAAGAACACTAACCACAGTTGCGCCAGCGGAGCCGCCAAGGCGAAGGCCAGGGCCGTCCCCATAAAGGGCGCCGAGCATGGCGTCGCCAGCAGCGTGGCGAACATCCCCTGCCAAAAGTGCCCCTGTGAGGGGCTGGCCAATCGAGTCATCAACCGACTGGACAGCGTCACCGAGAAGAAGCCGAACAGATTGAGGGCAAACCCTAAGGTGATCACGCTCATCAGCGCGATAAACCACGGGCTCTGGAACTGGATCCCCCAGCCGACGGCCTGCTGAGTGAGGCGCAGGATGCTCATCAGGCCAGCCAGTAGGCCGAAGGAGGCGATGATCCCCGCCGCCGAAAGCAGAAACTGGCGACGTAACGACGCGACCGCGCGCGTAGGGGCATGCAGCACACTCCCCAACTTCAGCGCCAAGACCGGCAACACGCAGGGCATCAGATTCAGGATCAGGCCACCGGCCAGCGCCAGGAGCAGCGCACTAAGTAGCGTCGTACTCGATCCGCTTGGCACCGGTGGTGCGACAGGCGTCGCCTCCGGAGTAACTGTGATCTCGCGCGCCACACCGGCGTCGCTGATCACCAGCGCCAACGGCACGCCACGCAGATCCGGTGCGGCCCCTTGCCAGCCGTCGCTGACGGCGACACGAGCATACAGCGTCTCCGCCTGGTGCCACAGCCGTGGGGCAGCGAACTCCGCCCCCTCGGGGCCCGCCAGGAAGATCGCAGGCTGTTGCCAGCCGCCGGGCCGCTCGACGCGTAGCGTCAAGCTTCCGGCGTCATAACCCGCGCTAACCCGCGCCACCATGCCGTGGCTCAGCGGTAAAGCCCCCTCCGCCTGCGCCAGGGTATGGCGGAACGCCGCCGTCGGAGGGGCCGTGAGATCTAAATCGAAGGGGTAATCATGCAGCACGCATACGTTGCTGCACAGCGGCAGAGTCAATACCCCTTGTAAGCGCAGGGCCGAGGTATCAACCTGCAGAGGAAAGCTGACATCCTGGGTATACCCCTGCGCCGTCAGCCCCGCAACCGTAAAGCGCTGCGGCACCGGCCAGCGCCAATTCACCGATGCCGGCGGCGTACGCCACGCGATACTGGGGGCGACGCCTCCCTCACCGGGCGCGCGCCAATAGGTCTTCCACCCTGCAGCCAGCGCCACCTGCACCACCAGATCGACCCGCTGTGTATCCTGTCGGGCGGCGCTGAAGCGTACCCGAGCCTGGCCGCTACTGTCACCCAGTAGCCAGCCGCTATCCGCCGCCCAACCCAGGGGCAGCCAGAGGCACAGGCCGATGGCCAGTACCCGAAAAATCAAAGACATAATTATTCTCCGCCAATAAACGTAAGAGAGGACGCGTACTCACGTCCGACGTTATTCGCGGAAGACACACAACCTAAGATGGAGACGCCGTTGCGCCGGTGAGCAGACCGGTGGCCGATGGCCGATGAGATCGCTAAGACGACGCAATGGGCAGAGAAGCAGGAGCAGGAAGGTCAGCAAAGCGAGCGCCAGATGCTCGACGGCTAGCGGTGGCGCACTCAGCAACATCTTGACCCCCAACGAACAGGCGGCCGGCGCGCTTCCCTCTTCTTGACTGTCCGAGAGAGAGAACGACGAGGCGGCCCAGGGCGGCGACACGCTAAGCTGAGGTACGCCCGCCATACGCTGACTGGTGCAGACCAGCACCACCAGGCAAGCAAGCGCCAACAACACTTTCGCCATCCTTGTCTGTCGCACCATCGCCACCCCCATGATTTACTGAGGTTATCTTACCCGAGCGAGCGTAATTCACAATCCTCTGTCTGAATACGCCTCGGCCAAACGCACAGATTGTCATCCCTGCGTAAAAGGGGCATGGTAATAGCTCCTTATCTGGCATGGAGGTTAGCGTGTTACCCCTCTCCGCCGACGTCTGGCAACGGCTACAACGCTCGAGGTTCCGACGCCGCTTTCGCCTCAGCAACGCCGAGTGGCGCTACCTGGAGCGCCAAGGCATGGCTCAGGTATTGCGCCACGCTCACGACTTTATTGATGCACGCCTCGCTCCGGCTCAACCGCCCAACGATGGCCGCCAAACCCCGATGCGAGGACACCCGGTCTTTATCGCCCAGCATGCCACCGCCACCTGTTGCCGCGGTTGCCTCGCGAAGTGGCACCACATCCCGGCCGATCGCGCGTTAACGGGCGGGGAGAAGCTGTACATCTTAGCCTTGCTGGCATACTGGCTGGCCATTCAGACGCCTCCCGAACCACCAGCACGCTAACTCGAGCGTTTGTACATACGGTTACTTACCGACACCAAACACACACGGACAATCGTAACGCCAATACCTAACATATCCTCAACGGCTCCACTGCGGGGCTAATCAAACAGCGAATATTGAGGATAGCAAAATGAATAAAGTATTAGCTCTGGTTGTTGCTGCTGCGATGGGCCTCTCTTCTGCCGCGTTCGCTGCCGAACAGACTGCCGCCCCGGCCGCCGCCCCGGTCGCACACAGCGCCACCCCAGCCGCTCAGGATGCTGGCGCGGTCAAACATCACAGCAAGAAGCATCATAAGAAGGCGACGACTGAGCAGAAAGCCCAGGCCGCCAAGAAAGTCCATCACAAGAAGGCTGCCGTAGAACAGAAAGCCCAGGCCGCCAAGAAAGTGCACCACAAGAAGGCTGCCGTAGAGCAGAAAGCCCAGGCCGCCAAGAAAGTGCACCACAAGAAGGCTGCCGTAGAGCAGAAAGCCCAGGCCGCCAAGAAAGTGCACCACAAGAAGGCTGCCGTAGAACAGAAAGCCCAGGCCGCCAAGAAAGTGCACCACAAGAAGGCTGCCGTAGCTCAGAAAGCCCAGGCCGCCAAGAAAGTCCATCACAAGAAGGCCGCTGCCAAAGCCTAAACGCGCGCTCAGCATGCCCCCCTCGACACCCGACCATCAGGCTCGGGTGTCTTTTTTTATCTCACCTCGGTCGCACGCCGATCCTCAACGGCGGAGGCGGCAGATAAAGGCCGTCACGTCGAAGTTAACCCGCACATCGCGCTCCCCGCTGGCGGAGAGCAATGCCAACAAGCGTTTGGCATACTCCGGGCCCCCCTGCTCCGCCATATAGCGTGTTACATAACTGGTCGACAGGAAAAACGTCGCCAATTGCGCCACGCTCAAGGTCAAAATATTGGGGAATAGCTGACGCTGACTGTGTTGTAGATTGGGCTGGATCTGCATCAGCTCCAGCGTGTCATCGTAGTCCACTAAACGCCGATCGCGGAACGGCGCCCAACGCGTCGCCAGCTCATACTCCACCACGTCACGCAGCGGCCCGTAGACCAACGGAAACTCATAACGGTAGGCGCAGAAGATCCCTCCCGGCTGCAACAACTGCGCCATCCGCGACAGCATCAATGGCCGATCCATCCAGTAGAAGGCGGTCGCACAGGTCAACAAGTCGACCGGTTGCGGCGGGGTAAAGAGCTCGGCCTTCGCCACATCGAAGGTCAACTGCGGGTAATTCTGCTGTGCCAACGCGACCAGTGCCTCATCGCGATCGCAACCCGCGACCTGGGAAAAATAGGTCTGCAAACGCGCGCTGGAGAAACCACTGCCACAGCCCAGATCTAACGCGCGATCATGGTGGGTACACTGGCGCGCGAGAAACTGATACAGCGCCTCGGGATAACGGATCAACGCCCGGATTTGTTGATAGGCAATAGCGTAATGGTTGAGCTGTCCCATAGTTTTTCCTTTGGGTGATGACGCCGGCGTCATCGCGCCGTGGTTATGAGTGTACCGATCCCGACGCCGGATACCAGGCATAAAAAACGCGGTTTGGCGCACAAAGTGACGTAAACAGCTAAACCGTATTCTCCCCTTGAGATCACTCCCTCACCGTGTGGTTAGCCATAAAAAGAGCGACAACAGCAGAGGCAGAGGCAGAGGCGTTGAAAAGAAAAACCCCCTTGCCGACAACGCGGTCGACAAGGGGGAGATATCATTACGCTACCCGCCATCGCGGGTAGGCTTGGCCGATACGCTTACTTATGCTTACGCATCACCAGCGTGGCGTTGGTGCCGCCGAAGCCGAAGCTGTTGGACATCACCACATCCAGCTCACGCTCGGTCATCTCGGTGACGATGTTCATCCCGGCAGCCTGCTCATCCAGCTCTTCGATGTTGATGCTCGGTGCGATAAAGCCATGCTCCAGCATCAACAGGGTATAGATAGCCTCATGAACCCCCGCCGCACCCAACGCATGGCCCGTCATGGCCTTGGTTGAGGAGATAGCCGGCGTCTGATCGCCGAAGACTTCGCGGATGGCACCCAGCTCTTTCACGTCACCAACCATGGTGGAGGTACCGTGTACGTTCAGGTAGTCAACCGGCTTATCCAGATCCTGCATCGCCATCTGCATGCAGCGTGCCGCACCTTCGCCTGACGGGGCAACCATGTCGTAACCGTCAGAGGTCGCACCGTAGCCGACGATCTCGGCATAGATGTGCGCGCCACGCGCCAATGCATGCTCCAACTCCTCCACGACCACGATGCCGCCGCCACCGGAGATGACGAAACCATCACGCTTGGCGTCGTAGGTACGGGACGCTTTTTCCGGCGCATCGTTGTAATGGGTAGACAACGCCCCCATGGCATCAAACTCACACGCCAGCTCCCAGCACATCTCTTCCCCGCCGCCGGCGAAGACCACGTCCTGTTTACCCAGCTGGATCATCTCTACCGCATTGCCGATACAGTGTGCCGAGGTGGCGCAAGCGGAGCTGATGGAGTAGTTAACACCACGGATCTTAAACGGCGTCGCCAGGCAGGCAGAGACACCCGAAGCCATCGCCTTGGTGACCATGTAAGGGCCAACGCCACGAATACCGCGAGAACGCATGCCATCGGCACCGGCAACCTGGTTACGCGGAGAACCGCCGCCAGAGCCGACGATCAGACCGGTACGGTTATTGGAAACCATCTCGTCCGTCAGGCCAGAATCTTTGATCGCTTCCTGCATCGACAGATAAGCATAGATCGATGCATCGCTCATAAAACGCATCACCTTGCGGTCGATCAGACCAGTGGTGTCCAACTTGATGTTGCCCCACACCTGGCTACGCATACCGGCTTCCTGCAATTCAGGCGCAAAGGTGATCCCCGAACGCCCTTCTTTCAGAGACGCCAGCACCTCCTGTTGGTTGTTACCGATACTGGAAACAATACCCAAGCCAGTAATCACTGCACGTTTCATTCATTACCTCGTGAAAAAATTATGTCATTCGGGATACGAGTCGCACTTTAGCGTACACCTGTACGCCGAGGCAAGTCCGATCAGCGCTGGTAAAACCAGATCGCGTGAAATTTGCTGCCCCGTCCACAGACCGTTAAAATCATGCACTGGCTGATTTCGCGGTAAAAAAATGTGAACCATACATCGATACAGGGTGCATCGCTGAGCTGGAATCAACAGGGTACCCCTGTTTCACAGCAGTTTGACGACGTCTACTTTTCCAATCAGGATGGACTGGCGGAGACGCGCCATGTCTTCTTACAGGGCAATGCGCTACCTCAGCGCTGGCAGGAGCCGGGCCGAGCGAGCTTTACCGTCGCCGAAACCGGATTCGGTACCGGACTCAACTTCCTCACCCTGTGGCAAGCCCACGCGGCCTGCCTACAAGAGGCGCCCGAGCACGCGCCGCGCCGCCTGCACTTCATCAGCTTCGAAAAGTATCCGCTGCAACGCGACGATCTGCGGGCGGCGCACGCCGCCTGGCCGGAGTTAGCCCAATTCAGCGCACAACTGTGCGCTGTATGGCCCGATGCCTTGCCCGGTTGCCACCGCCTACATCCGGCGCCGCACATCACCCTGGATCTGTGGTTCGGCGATATCAACACGCTATTGCCACAGTTACCCGATGGGCTAGATGGCCACATCGATGCCTGGTTTCTCGATGGCTTCGCCCCGGCGAAAAACCCAGATATGTGGACCCAGACGCTGTTCGACACCATGCTGCGGCTGGCGCGTCCCGGCGCCACCTTCGCCACCTTTACCGCCGCCGGTTTCGTGCGGCGCGGTTTGTTACAGGCTGGCTTCGAGGTCAACAAGGTCAAGGGATTCGGGCAGAAACGTGAGTGCCTGGCGGGTCGTCGCCCCCTGGCGCTCCCCGCCGCTCCCGCCCGCGCGCCCTGGTATGCCCGTCCGGCGGCGACACGCCCGGATGAGGTGGCCCTGATCGGCGGCGGGATCGCCTCGGCCCTGTGCGCCTTGGCGCTATTACGCCGTGGTAGCCGCGTCACCCTGTACTGCGCAGATGCCCGCGCTGGCGAAGGGGCTTCCGGTAATCGCCAAGGGGCGCTCTATCCCCTGCTTAACGGACGTGGCGATGCCTTAGAGCGTTTCTATGCCCGCGCCTTTCCCTACGCCCGGCGCTGCTATGATGCGCTGGCCGAGCAGGGCATGACGTTCGCCCATCAATGGTGTGGCGTGAGTCAACTGGGTTACGATGACGCCAGCCGACGCAAGATTACGCAGCTGCTGGCCGCCGGTTGGCCTGCGTGGCTAGTCCAAGGCGGCGATGCCGCCGCCTTGAGTGAGCGCTGTGCCCTGCCGTTACCCCAAGGCGGCGTCAGCTACCCACGCGGCGGCTGGCTGGATCCGGGGCAATTGACCCGCCAGGCGCTGGCATTGGCCGAACAACAGGGCGCCGTCTTGCACTTCAACCAACGCGTGACGCAACTGCAACGCGAGCCACAAGGTTGGCTGCTACAACTGGCCGACGGCGCGCAACGGCGGCATGGCTGCGTAGTACTGGCCGCGGGCGCCGAGATGGATCAATTTAGCCAAAGCCGTGCACTGCCGCTCTATCCGGTGCGTGGCCAGGTCAGTCATATTCCCAGCGCGCCGGCACTGGCGGGGCTACGTCAGGTGTTATGCTACGACGGTTACCTGACGCCCTGTAGCCCGGACTACGGTAGCCATTGTATCGGCGCCAGCTACCGACGAAACTGCCGTGACCTCGCCTATAGCCCACAGGAGCAACAGGAGAATCGCCAACGGCTGATCGACTGCCTGGCGCAGAGTCGCTGGCCCCAACAGGTCGATGTCAGCGCTGGCGAGGCGCGGGTCGGCGTGCGTTGCGCCGTGCGCGACCATCTTCCCTTAGTCGGTGCGTTACCGGATCAGCCTGCGCTGCAAGCCTGTTACGCCCCCGACGCGCGCTACGACGCCACGACGGCGCCATTAGCGCCCACTCATCCGGATCTGTTTATTCTCGCCGCGCTCGGCTCGCGCGGTTTGTGCAGCGCGCCGCTGTGCGCCGAACTGCTGGCCGCCCAGATCCACGATGAGGCGCTGCCGCTGGAGCAGGATCTGCTGGCGGCACTCAGCCCCAACCGTTTCTGGGTACGTAAGTGGTTAAAGGGAAAGGAGCAGCGCGAGTCCCGCGCCGCGTCAGCGTCAGCGTCAGCGTCAGCGTCAGCGTCAGCCAGCGATAGCGATGACGCTACCCGCGTACACCACTGATGTGCGACGGCGTTGACGCGCGCCAACGGCAACGCAGGCGGGGGAGATCATTCACCCCGCCTCAATCTCTGCCGTTATTGCGCGCGCTGGTAGAGGTCTTGCCACAAGTTATATACCAACGCCTGATCGGGTGGAGAGAGTTCACCGGCATGAATGGCGCGGGCCAAACTGGCGCGCACCGCCGCGTCCAGCTGGGCTGGCGTCGCCTGCGGTAAAGGCTCCACCTCCGCCACCGCCAGGGTCAGATGGCCGCGCAGGTAGCCGCCGGCAAACAGGTCATCGTCGCTGGCATGTTCAACCATCTCGTCGATCAGTGCCAGAATACGGCATTCAAACTCTGCAATCATTGCGTTTCCTTGGATTGGGGGATCGATTACGCCCGCCGTCACTGCAACGCTTCCGGGTAAGGGAAGGCGTCCGGACTCAGCGCTGGGGTATTGTAAAACGATTGTAACGCCTGGACAAAGCGCGCCGCACGCGGCGGGATCCCCTGCGCCAGGTAGACCAAGACTTGCTCACGAACCCGACGCTGAAAGGCGATCCTATCGGGATCAAAATTCCCCTCCAGATTATCGCAACTCACGTTGAAAGGGTAACCGGCCGCAACGCAGAACAGCCAGTCCAACGCCTGCGGTTTCACCTCGACCACTTCGAACTGCGCCTGCGTCGCAGCATCGCGTCCGTCGGGGCAGTACCAGTAGCCGTAGTCCTCCAGACGACGTCGTGCCTCACCGGCGATACACCAGTGGGAGATCTCATGCAGGGCGCTGGCATAATAGCCATGGGCGAAGATGATTCGGTGCTGCGCATCCGTCTCATCGGCGGGCAGGTAGATGGGTTCCTCCTCGCCGGCCACCAGGCGAGTCTGATACTCCTGACCGAAGGTCTGCGCGAACAGATCGATTAACTGCTGATAATGATGGGTTACAGACATGGATATCTACGACTCTCATAAAGAAGTAAGGGACGGCGCCGTGCCGTGCGCGGCGATTGTCGCACAGGCGGCAGCGGCTTGCACCCGTTACCCCCATTGCCGCAGCCAGGTCAGGATTTCATCGCCATGATTGTCAAACAGCAACTTCGCGCTCATGATCAGCGACATCGTCACGATCATCGGTCGGATCAGCTTCTGCCCCTTGGTGAGCACCATCCGTGCGCCGAAGCGCGCGCCGATCACCTGCCCCACCAGCATCAATAATCCGACAACCCAGACGACATTCCCGCCGAGGATAAAGAACAGGAGCGAGGCCGCATTGGAGGTGAAATTAAGGACCTTGGCGTGCGCCGTCGCCTTGGGGAGGGTCAAACCAAGCAGCATCACATAGGCCAGGGCGTAGAATGACCCCGCCCCGGGGCCGAAGAAGCCATCATAAAAGCCGACGCAAGCCCCCCCGACGACAGCGAATAGCGCTATCCCGATACGCGGTATCCCCTCGCTTGCACCCAACGACGGGGTCAACAGGAAGTAAATACCGACGCAGATAACTAAGTAGGGTAACAACTGGCGCAGAATATCGGCCTGGAGGCATTGCACCAGCACGGTACCGATGGCGGAGGCCAGAAAGGTCAGTAAGATGACCCACTTCTGCTGGGCCAGATTCACCACCCGACGGCGCACAAAATAGAGACTGGCGGAAAAGGATCCTCCCACCGACTGCAACTTATTGGTGGCCAGCGCCTGTGCCGGCGGCAGGCCGGCGGCCAATAATGCCGGCACCGTCAGCAGGCCACCGCCGCCGGCGATGGCATCGATAAAACCGGCGAATAACGCCACGCAAAACAGAATCCCGATCAACTCGGGGGAAAGCAACAATGTTTCCATAATCCTTGCCTAAACCGTCACATCGTGTTGTGTCTGTCCTGTATCACACCGGCATTATCAGGCATAAAAATCATATGCAGCGTTATGTGATTTAGACCGCTAATTAGCGCGTTATCATGACAAACTATTTATACGACGTAACTGACTTTTATCATGTCGCCGTGTCCGCCGCTGGCTAGCGGCGCTATGCGGCTGTCGCCGAGGAGGATCTGAGGCGGAAACAGGCTGGCATCACGTCGCGCCGCGGCTTAGCGCGCGCAGTAACCTGCGCACGCCGGCTCATCAGGCCGACGTGGCGATGCCGTATGCTTAGTCGTGCAATTGTGCCAGTAACGCCTGACACGCCGGCGGCAACGGCGGTGGGGTGCGCGGTTTAGCCGGTGCGCTGGGCGCCGACGGCGGCAAGAACCAGCTAGCTAGCTCTGCGCCGCAGCCATCACCCGGCGGGGGTGGCACCTGCGCCTCACAGGTCGTACTGCCCGGTGGACAATTCAACCGCACATGCATATGCGCCCGATGGGCGAACCAGGGACGCACCTTATGCAGCCACTGGCGATCGTCGCCCGCCGTGTCGCAAAGTTGGCGCTTGATCGCCGGATTGACGAAGATGCGTGACACCTGCGCATCCTCGGCGGCCAGCTTAATCAGCTCACCAATCTTGGGCGACCAGCGCGAGGGGATCACCCGCTCCCCGCCGACCGCCACCAGATCCTGCGGCACCGGCTGGCGTAACTGTTGTTGACTCCAGCGCTGCTGAGGCAGTTGCAGCCAAATATCCACATCTAGCCCCGACTGATGGCTGGCATGACCGCCGTTGAAGCGCCCACCTGCCGGCATCGCCATGTCGCCGATCAGCACGGTACCCAGATGTTGCACCTTGGCCTGCTCGCTCAAGCGCTCGATAAACGCCAGCAACGTCGGATGGCCGAAGTAACGCCGCTGTTGGCTACGCATCACCTGGTAATCCGGCGAGGCCAACGGCAACGCCTGGGCGCCGATGATACAGCCGTTAGCATAACTGCCGATGGCCTGAGCGGGCCCCGCCACCGGTTGAGTGATGCGCTGCCAAGGCGTCTGGGCGCATACCGGCCAGACGCAGAGCGCCAGTAATAATCCCCAGCCACATCTCATCGTCCGCACTCCTTTACCAACGCGGTACCGTGCAGACCACATCCGCACACTGCGCCCGCTGGCGCAACAGGTGATCCATCAGCACCAGGGCCATCATCGCCTCGGCGATCGGCACCGCACGGATCCCGACACAGGGATCGTGGCGACCACGCGTCACCATGGTCGTCGCCTCCCCTTCACGCGTGATGGTTTGCCCCGGCACCATAATGCTTGAGGTTGGCTTCAGCGCCAGACGAGCCAACAGCGGCTGACCGCTACTGATCCCACCCAAGATGCCACCGGCATGGTTGCTCAAGAAACCCGCCGGCGTGATCTCGTCGCGATGCTCGCTGCCGCGTTGCGCCACCACCGCGAAACCGTCACCGATCTCCACCCCTTTCACCGCGTTAATGCTCATCAACGCATGAGCCAGATCGGCATCCAGGCGATCGAACACCGGCTCGCCCAATCCAGGCGGCACGCCCGTCGCCATCACCATCACTTCGGCGCCGATCGAATCGCCGCTTTTCTTCAGATCACGCATCAACGCATCCAGCGCCGCCAGTTGTTGCACATCGGGACAGAAGAAGGGATTGTGCTCAACCTGCTCCCAGTCATACTGCTGGCAGGCGATCGCCCCCATGCGCGATAGGCAGGCGCGGATGGTAATGCCATGCTGCTGGCTGAGGTATTTTTTGGCGATGGCGCCGGCGGCCACACGCATCGCCGTCTCGCGCGCCGAGGAGCGGCCACCGCCCCGGTAGTCGCGCAGGCCATATTTCTGCTCATAGCTGTAGTCGGCATGCCCCGGGCGAAACAGATCCTTGATGGCGCCGTAATCCTGCGAGCGCTGATCGGTATTCTCGATCAACAGGCCGATGCTGGTACCGGTCGTGACCCCGTCGAAGACACCGGAGAGGATGCGTACACGATCCGCCTCCCGTCGCGCAGTGGTGTAGCGCGAGCTGCCGGGACGACGACGATCGAGATCGTGTTGCAGATCCGCTTCGCTCAACGCCATGCCCGGCGGCACACCGTCCACGATGCACCCCAGCGCCGCACCATGCGACTCGCCGAAGGTGGTGACCCTAAATACCTGCCCAATGCTGTTTCCCGCCATGTCACTCTCCTGGTTACCCTGACACCATCAGGGGACTGCCTCTCTTTGCACTCGGTTTAGGGGCAGGCATAGCGCCTGCGCGACGGATCAGCTGCGATAAAGCGCGAAGTGATCGGCACACGCCAGCAACTGCTGACGGGTCAACATAAATACCCCGTCGCCGCCGTTATCGAACTCCAACCAGACGAACGGGATGTCCGGATACTGCGCCATCAGATGTACCATGCTGTTACCGACCTCGCAGATCAGCACCCCATCGTCGCTCAGATAGTCCGGCGCGCAAGCCAGGATACGGCGGACCAGCTTCAGGCCATCGCTGCCAGCGGCCAGGCCCAGTTCCGGTTCATGACGAAACTCATCCGGCAGATCGGACATGTCTTCTTCGTCGACGTAGGGGGGGTTGGTGACGATCAGGTCATAACGCAACGCCGGCAGCTCACGGAACAGATCGGAGCGGATCGGCGTAACCTGTTGCTCCAGGCCATGCTGCTGGATGTTGTGCTCGGTCACCTCCAACACCTCACCGGAGATATCCACCGCGTCCACCTCGGCCTCGGGGAAGGCATAGGCACAGGCGATGGCGATGCAGCCGCTACCGGTACACATGTCTAAAATATGTTGCGGCGAGCCGCTGATCAGGCCGGCGAAGCGGTTGTCGATCAGCTCACCGATCGGCGAGCGCGGTACCAAGACCCGCTCATCGACATAGAATTCATGCCCGCAGAACCACGCCTTATTCGTCAGGTAGGCAACCGGGATACGCTCATTGATTCGGCGGATCACCCGCTCGACGATGCGATGGCGCTCACTCAGGGTCAGGCGCGCATTGCGCATCTCTTCGGGGATATCCATCGGTAGGTAGAGGGTCGGTAGCACCAGTTGCACCGCCTCATCCCAGGGGTTATCCGTGCCGTGGCCGTAGTAAACCTCCGCGGCGTTAAAGCGGCTGACGCTCCAGCGCAGCATATCCTGAATGGTGTGCAGTTCGTTTACCGCTTCGTCGACGAAAATTTTGTCCAAAGTAGCCTCCAGCAGCGCTCGGAAAGTCATGCCTCACGGCATGGATTACAGATAGAATTGACTCGTGCCCAGGCGGGCACCGTAACGGCGTAGTGTGCCATGAAGCCACGGACAAATCAGCAAGGAATCCATTAAGACCGCGGTTTTACTTAGCGTCGCGCCCATCTGCGGTTACACTATTCGCTCTAG
Organism: Edwardsiella tarda ATCC 15947 = NBRC 105688; assembly: GCF_003113495.2. Taxonomy (NCBI): domain Bacteria; kingdom Pseudomonadati; phylum Pseudomonadota; class Gammaproteobacteria; order Enterobacterales; family Hafniaceae; genus Edwardsiella; species Edwardsiella tarda. The sequence goes on along the minus strand of NZ_CP084506.1, from coordinate 1,052,516 downwards.
GTCAGCCATCAGCGAATACTCACAGCAATGAGCAAGAAACATTCCATCAGCAGCGATGACGCGGCGCTGTTCCGTACCTCTATCGCCGGAACGCGCCGATTCCGTCAAGATACCGTCACGCACCGCCCTGCACGTATTACGCGTCAGGCCGCACCGCAGAAGGTATTACAGGAGCAGATCGATGCCAGCTTCTATTTTTCCGATGAGTTTCAGCCCAATCTGAGTAGCGAGGGACCGACCCGCTACGTGCGGCCAGACATCAGCCATTTTGAGCTCAAGCAATTGCGACGGGGGGACTATTCTCCAGAGATGTTCCTGGATCTGCACGGTTTGACCCAACAGCAGGCCAAACAGGAGCTAGGGGCCTTGATCGCCGCCTGTCGGCGGGAGCATCTGTGCTGTGCCTGCGTCATGCACGGTCACGGCAAGCACGTGCTCAAACAACAAACCCCACTCTGGTTAGCCCAGCACCCCGATGTGCGCGCCTTTTATCAGGCGCCGCGCGAATGGGGCGGCGATGCCGCACTGCTGGTATTGATCGACGTTGACGAGCGGGAGACGCCGCGCCGCTAGAGGGAATGGCGGCGTCGTCATCGGGCCAAGCACACAGACGATTAGGCGATATCCGCGATCTGCGCCGGGCTGACCTGCCATTCGAAGACCCCGCCATCTTCCGCCAGGGTAACGGCTGCGATCGCCGAGGTAGAGAACATCGGTGGTGCTTCCTGTGGGCACAGGGATGAGACCAGGTAACCGACCAGCGGAAGGTGAGAGATGATCAGGACGTGCTGCGATTCTTGCGCCGCCAATGCCTCGAGGTAACTGGCGGTCACATCGGCATCACCGCCGGGCACCAGCTCGTTCAATACCTCGACCTCTTGCGGCAGCGCCAAGACTTCCCGCAATGCGGCCAGCGTCTGTTGCGCGCGGAGGTAGGGACTGACTAATACGCGATCGATTCGCGCCACTCTGTGCGCCAGCCACGCCGCCATACGTACCGACTCATCATGACCCGCCAGCGTCAACGGACGTTGCGCATCGCTTGCCGCTTCAAGCGCCGCCTCGCCATGACGCATAATAAAAACTTGCATATTGCACCGCTACTATGGGTAAACACCGACGCTACCGTGCGTGGCCCTTACACCCTGATGGAAAGAAAATATCGTTGCTCAATGCATCCTTTACCGGCATTCACCGGAAGAGCAAAGGATAACTATCGGGTCGTCGCCTGGTTATTGTGGTTGCGCGGCGCGACCGCTTGATACTGCCGGCAACGTTCTAACTCCGTGCCGTAGGAAGGGAAACTACCCCGTTCACCCACAGCTGTACAGCATTGCCGGGGAAAAGAGTTGCAGCCAGTGATCCGCCTCTCATCCACGCGTCATAACGTGCGACTGTACTGACGAGGCGAGATTCATGCGACGATAAAAAACGCACGGTTTCCCGTGCGTCCGTGATTCTGCTGAGGCTAACTTAGCGCAGACCCAGTTGGAAAATCAGTGTCTCGGCTTGGCAGCAAAATACAAAGTCGATGTTCAGCTCGTAGCCCTGCTCACTCTCGATGATGCTGCTAGTGATCTGGCATGGCTCAGACTCCACGGCTCGCGCCTTCTCCGTCAGCGTCGCCAGCATGGCCTCGGCCTCTCCCTGACTGGCGAACAGATGACGATAAGATGCGGTGCAGTCGGTGTTATCCATCACGGTACCTACGTCTACGCAACAACATGCCGCCGTTTCAGTCGCGCTGCATTTATTGATGGCATCGGTCATTTCACTTATCTCCTCATGGGGGCAGAGGCCCCGATAGTCGTGCCAATGATGATCTGGCTCAAAAAATAAGATATTTACGCTTATTTTACCTCGACTACCTAGCCCGCACTAGCACCAGAGACGAGGAATTGTATGTCGTCGCGTAACGCCGATCCTCAGCGATAAATCGGCCTTTTTTTACCCACTCTCGTCATAAAACACAACAAAAACAAAGAAAAACCAACAATTAATATACAATAAGCGCATGAATCACTAGCACATTTTCATAACATTCAACCTGAAATTCGCCGAATCCTACGACTGGTCTGATTTGTTAGACCGCCGTACACCCCTACAATCCGCCGCTCCTTGTTACGATGTGTAACATTGCTTAAAAAAAGTTCTGCGAGGCTTCGGATTATGCGCCCACAAAAACTGTTTACTCGATCGGCGTTAGCCGCAGCAGTAGCTCTATTCTCTTCCGCCAACGCGTATGCCGCGGGTTTTCAGCTCAATGAGTTCTCGGCCGCGGGGCTGGGACGCGCCTTCTCTGGTGAGGGGGCGATGATCGATACACCGGCCTCCGCTAGTCGTAACCCGGCCGTACTGAGTACCTTCGACCGTCCGGCCCTTTCCGTCGGCGGCATCTATATCGATCCCGGCGTCGATATCACCGGTACCTCGCCAACGGGACAGAGCCTGAATGCGCACAACATCGCGCCAAGCGCCCTGATCCCTAACCTGCACTATGTGCAGCCGCTGAATGACCATTGGTCCATCGGTGCCTCCGCCACCAGTAACTACGGTCTGGCTACCGAGTTCAGCGATAACTACACCGCCGGTGCCTTTGGCGGCACCACCGATCTGATGACGGCTAACTTCAACCTGAGCACCGCCTACCGCCTCAATCAGCAGTGGAGCTTCGGTCTGGGCGTCAACGCGGTCTACGCTAAAGCGAAGATCGAGCGTTATGCCGGCGATCTGCCGCTGATCATCGGCAGCAAACTGCCGCCAAAGTACCAAAATATCGCCATGGGTATCCAACCGAATACCCAGATCGCCGACCTGAAAGGTCACACCTGGGGCTATGGCTGGAACGCCGGGATCCTGTATCAGATCGACGAGCGTAACCGCTACGCCCTAACCTACCGCTCCGAAGTGAAACTTGACTTCAAAGGCGACTACAGCAGCGCGCTGCCTTCCAAGGCGAACCCAATCCTCGGCCTGATCGGTCTGCCGATGGGTAGCGATGGCCAGGTCATTCCGGGCAAGCTGAGCATGACGCTGCCGGCAATGCTGGAGGTCTCCGGCTATAACCGCGTAGCACCGCAGTGGGCCATCCACTATAGCCTCGCCTATACCACCTGGAGTCAGTTCAAAGAACTGAAGGCGACCGATAACGACAACGATACCCTGTTCCAAAAAGACGAGCAGTTCCACGATGCCTATCGTATGGCGCTGGGTGCCACCTATTACTACGACGATAACTGGACCTTCCGTGGCGGCGTCGCCTTCGATGCCACGCCGGTACCGGCTGAGCACCGTTCTATCTCCATCCCGGATCAGAACCGTGCCTGGCTGAGCGGCGGCTTTAGCTACGCCTTCAATCGAGATCTCTCCGTGGACGTCGGCGCCTCCTATATGCACGGCTCCCACGTTAACTTCAAAGAAGGCCCCTATCAGTTCCGCTCTGTCGGCAAAGCCTGGCTGTACGGTGCCAACGTCAACTACGCCTTCTAAGGCTAGCTAGCGCGTTTAATCGTTCAGTAGCGCCCTTCGGGGCGCTTTTTTATGCCGCGATGTCATCTCCCCCTGCCCCGCCTTACCCGCACCGTTCATTACCCCGCCCCGCCTCAATACCCGATGTCCCCTCACACCCTAGATAACGGGAATGCACTTCCCGGACGCGGGTAAGAGCAACGCATCCCCGCCCTAACAGGGGACGCGAGAAACAAAAAAGGCGCCCATTGGGCGCCGATCCTCAGCAACACGACCTCAGTTTGCCGAGTCGATATCCTTCAGATCATCCTGAATCGCCTGCGCATTCGGATTCACCTCGGGTTTAACCTGACCGCCATTCGCCAGGAAGTCGTTGTACTGGAAGTAAGCCTCACGCACCGTGATATAAGGATCGGGCGAGCTACGCAACAGCCCATCGGAATCCAACAACTGCGCACGCGTCTCAATGCCCTCCAAGGCCCACTTACCGGCCGACATCCAGAAGGTCAACCAGCTCAACGGGGGATACAGATGGTCCACGGCATCGCCGCCATCCTCACGCAAGGTAAAGCTACCGTAGACAGGCAGCACCAGGTAGGGACCATAAGGCACATGATAATAGCCCAACGTACTACCGAAACCCTGCGGATCCTGTTTGCCCAGCTTCGTCGGATTCGCCATCGCGGCGACATCGATCAACCCGCCCAGGCCGAGAGTGGAGTTCAGGAAGAAACGGTTAAAATGACGGAAACCATCATAGATACGTCCTTCGGCAAAGCTATTCACCATGCTGGCCGGTTCGGACAGGTTAACAAAGAAGTTCATCAGTCCGTTACGCGCCGGACGGGGAACATAGTCGCGCCATACCACCGCCATCGGTCGTACCACATAAGGGTCGAGATAGTCGTAGTTGACACTGAACATGGCCCGGTTAAACCCTTCCAGCGGATCGGTTCGCCCTTGGGAATCCGGTTGGGAAGTGCTCGTCGCACAGCCAGCCAATACCACGCTTGCCAGAGCCACTCCCGCCAGACGATATTTCATAATTCACTCCATAAACAAGAACGCCCCTGTACGGGGCGCCCTTAATACCAACATCTCCAGCAGTGAGCCGCTTACGGCGTCTGCCTATTGAGGGTTATCGCTACCGTTTTACCGCTAGTATAGGGTAAAACTGCACTTTCTCCGAACACATTGCTCGCGCCCTCTGCCACTCCCTCGGCCGGGGCTACCTGCACCCGCACCTGGAACTGGCTTAACGACGAGAGCAGGTGTTCCGGCATCATGGCATCGCTGTCCGACAGGGTTACCGACTGAGGGAAGTGACCTAACGGCAGACGCTTGACCGCCACTGGCAACGGGTTCTTACCGTCGGTTACGGTGATCAGCAACTGACTCCCCGGCGCTAATTGCCGCTCCAAGGCGGGAGCCATCGCGATATCGACCCGTATCTGGGCGGCATCGATCCCGGCCTGTACCCGAGCCTGCGCGATACTACGCTCGATCATGTCACGACGCCGATCGTCCGGCGGCAACAGCTTCAGCATCATCTCCCAGGCGCCAATCGCCTGACGGTACTCCCCCTGCTCGAAAGCATTAAAGGCCAGCAGACTCAGCACCTGGGTATTCTGGTGATCTTGGCTAAGCAAGCGACGCAGCAAGACCGACGCGTCACGGTTATCCTGCTCATCGCTGGATCGCGTCAGCACTTCCGCATAGCCCAGAGCCACCTCCGGTTCATTGGGCGCCAGTTTATAGGCATGGGCGAACGCCTGTGTCGCCGTCGTGGCGTTATTCAACGCCATACCGATACGTCCCAGCATGACCCAGTCCGCCACGTTGTTAGGATGCTGTTGTAACTCGGTACGCAACCCCAATCCCAGACGCGCCAACTCTTCACGATCCAGCGGCTTCTGCGCCTCATTCATCACCCGTTCGCGCAGTTGTGGCATCTGCGCCATCACCTGATGCCATTCGGCGACCTGACGCCAACCACCGGTCTTCAGATAGACGCCGAGTGACAAGGCCACCAATACCACCAAGCCCGGTAATAACGCCCAGCGACTGAGCGGGGCCGCGCGCCGAGTCTGCTCACCCGGCACGTCATTCAGCAGATTATGCTGCAGATCGGCCAGCATCTCCGCATGCCCCTCGACAATCCCCTGCGCCTCATCCTGTTCCAGCTCACGCAGGCGTTGATGATAGAGTTGGGTATTCAAACGATCGCGATCCGCCGCGCTAAGCTCGCGTGGGGTGCGCAACGCGGGGATCAAGAACAACGCCGCCGCACCCACCAGCAACAGCAGCACTATCAGCCAAAAGGTTATCATCGATGCTCTCCGTCATCATCCTGGTTGAGCAGGCGCTGTAGGCGCCGTTGCTCGGCGGCGCTAAGCGCTGAAGGCGTCACGCCCTCCCCCTCAGCCGGCGAAGCGGGGCGACGGCGGGCGAGACGCACCAAGATCCACACCCCGCCGAGGATCGCCAATACCGGCCCGATCCACAGGATCAACGTCGCCGGTGTCACCGGCGGCTCATAGGTCACAAAGTTGCCGTAACGCGCCACCATATAATCCACCACCTGCTGCTGGTTATACCCTTGCTGCATCAGCTCATACACCTTCTGGCGCATGTCCGAGGCAATGATAGAGTTAGAGTCGGCAATGCTATTATTCTGGCATTTGGGGCAACGTAACTGCTCCGTCAGCTCGCGGTATTGCTGTTCCTGCTGCTCACTGGTGAAGTTGTAGGTGTCGATCACCGCCGCCCACAACAACCCCGGCAGGAGAAGCCCCAGCGCCAGTAGCGCACTGCGTAGTGCGGTCATGATTGCCCTCCCTGATATTTCAACCACAGTGGTTCGATCTCTTCTTTCCAGACTCGCTCATTGAGATCACCGGCGTGGCGATAACGAATGATGCCGTTGCCATCGATCAGGAAGGTCTCCGGCGCACCGTATACCCCCAGATCCAACCCCAACATGCCATCGCCGTCATACAGGCTCAGGGCATAAGGATTACCCAGCTCATTCAGCCACTTGATCGCCTTCTGACGATCATCCTTATAGTTCAAGCCAACCACACGTACCCCGCGGGCTGCCAGCGTGTTCAAATACTTATGCTCGGCATAGCAGGTCGGACACCAGGTCGCCCAGACGTTGAGTAGCAGCGGCTTGCCATCGTGCAATACCGACTGGCTATAGGTCTTCCCCGGCGTATCCAGCGAGGCCAAACGGAAGGTGGGTACCGGTTTCCCGATCAACGCCGACTCCAGCAGGGTCGGATCTTCCCCGTCGGCATTACGCTGCAACTGCACCAGGAAGGCCACGACCAACAGTAAAAACAGCACCAGCGGGACAAAAAGCCATTTACGATTCATGCTGTTTTCTTCTCCTGACTCTCCGCCGTACGGCGCGAACGGTAACGCGGATCCAGCATACACAACAGCCCACCCACAGCCATCAGCACGCCGCCATACCAGATCCAACGAACAAAGGGTTTGTAGTACAGACGCACCGCCCAGACACCGTCGGACAACTCCTCACCCAGCGCAGCGTACAGATCGCGTGTCAGACCGCCATCCACCGCTGCCTCGGTCATCATGCTGCGCGCATTGGTGTAGAAGCGCTTCTCGGCACGTAGAATGGTTTCCAGCTGATCGTTACGGATCACATCGATCAACGCCTCCCCCCCGGTATAGTTGGGACCGCTGATCTCATGCACATCACGGAACACGAAGCGATAGTCGCGGATCTGTAGGCTGTCGCCCGACTTCATCCGCACATCGCGCTCGATGCTATAGTTCTGGCTAAAGGCGATACCAATCACCGTCACCGCGACCCCCAGATGCGCCAGCACCATGCCCCAATGGCTACGTGATAGCTTACCCAGACCACGCCATAGGCCGTCACGATGAGTCGCCCGCTGATACAACTCCACCAGCGTCAGCACTACCACCCACAACGCCATGACTAGCCCGACCACCGTCATCGCCACGATGCGATCCTGCAGCCACCACGGCAACAGCAACGCCAATAACACGCTGATCACCAGGGCACACAGCAGCGGTTTACGCAGCCGACCTAAGGTATCACGCCGCCAACGCACCAATGGCCCAATCCCCAACAGCAGGGCAAACGGCACCATCAGGTAAGTAAACATGGTATTGAAGAACGGCTCACCGATGGAGATGCTGCCCAGCCCCAGCTGCTTATGCACCAACGGCAGCAGGGTACCCAGCAGCACCACCAGCGTGGCCGCCACCAACAGCACGTTGTTGCCGAGCAACAGCGTCTCACGGGAGAACAGCTCATGGCGGGTATAACTACGCACTTGGCCACCGCGCAGCGCATACAGCAGCAGCGAGCCACCGATCACCACCACCAGATAGGCGAGGATGAACATGCCACGCGCCGGATCGGAGGCGAAGGCGTGAACCGAGACCAACACCCCGGAGCGCACCAGGAAGGTGCCCAATAGACACAGTGAGAAGGAGGTGATAGCCAGCAACACCGTCCAAGCCTTGAAGGCCCCACGCTTTTCGGTGACGGCCAGCGAATGCAGCAACGCGGTCCCCGTCAGCCACGGCATTAACGAAGCGTTCTCCACCGGATCCCAGAACCACCAGCCACCCCAGCCCAACTCATAGTAGGCCCAGAACGAACCGAGGACGATGCCCAGGGTGAGGAATACCCAGGCGGCCATGGTCCAGGGACGCGACCAACGCGCCCAGGCGGTATCCAACCGCCCGGCCATCAGCGAGGCGATGGCGAAGGCGAAGGCCACCGAGAAACCGACATAGCCCATGTACAACAACGGCGGATGGAAGATCAGCCCGACATCTTGCAGCAAGGGGTTCAGATCACGTCCGTCGATGGGAAAGCCAGGCAACGTGCGAATAAAGGGATTCGAGGTAAGCAGGATGAACAGCAAAAAGCCGATATTGATCATCCCCATCACCGCGAGCACACGGGCGACCGAGTCTTGCGGCATGCGGCGGCTCAACAATGCCACCGCCAGCGTCCACCAACTCAGCAGCATGACCCACAGCAGCAACGAGCCCTCATGCGAGCCCCAGGTCGCCGCGATACGGAAGTAGACCGGCAACTGCGAGTTAGAGTTGGCCGCCACATAGGCTACGCTGAAGTCGTTGGCGACAAAAGCATACACCAGGCAGGCAAAAGCGAGAGTGATGCTGGCGAATAACCCGAAGGCCAATGGCCGCGCCAGCGCCATCATCCGCGCGTCGTTACGTGCCGCGCCCCAGCTAGGGTAGACGCTGAGCAGCACCGACACCGCTAACGCCAACGACAGAAGAAAATTACCGATCTCAGGGATCATGATGGGTTACCGCCCTGTTGATTGTTCAGTCGTACCCGCCTGCGGCATGTGATGATTCTCTTTCATCGCCGCTTCCACCTCTGGCGGGGTGTATTTCTCGTCATGCTTAGCCAGCACCTCTTTCGCCTGGATCACATTGCCCGGCTCCAGCACGCCCTGAGCCACGACGCCCTGCCCCTCGCGGAACAGATCCGGCAGGATGCCGGTATAGGTGACATCGACCACACCATGAGCATCGTACAGCTTGAAGTTGACGCGCAGGCTATTGGGATCACGCTGTACCGAGCCCGGCATGACCATTCCGCCGATACGCAACCGCTGCCCCACCTCTGGTTTTTCATGCTGTTCGCCCTTCCCCATCAAGATTTCACTCGGGGTGTAGAACAGATCGATGTTGGCGCGCAAGGCATACAACACTAATGACACCGTCACCACTAAGCCGACCAGCACGCCGATAACCAGATACAGGCGATTTTTACGCCGTGGATTCATCATGATGTATATCCTCCTTGATCGGCGTCCGCCGCCGCTGACTGCGCCTGACGCATGCGTAACTCGCGCGCCTGATGGCGACGGATTTCACGGAACAGTGCACGCCGACGCAGGGTAGTGTGCAGCACCAAACCTAACAACGGCAATAGGCTCAACGCGACCGAGAGCCAGACGTAGAAGGCATACCCCCCCATCGCAAAGAAGGCCTGCCAAGAATCGAAGAATGGAGTCATTGCGCGCGCCTCCCTCGCGAACCCGCCGACGTCAGCAATGCCGTCACCCATGGGCGATGACGCTCTTGCTGTAGGATCAAGTTACGCAGACGCATCAGCGTCAACGTGATGAAGAAAAAGAGGAAGCCAAAAATGCTGAGGCGCAACGGGGCGCGCATACTCGGGTCGACGCTCTGCTGCATATTACTGGAGCCTTGGTGCAGGGTATTCCACCACTCGACGGAGAAATGGATGATCGGTAAGTTGACTACCCCCACCAACACCAAGATGCCCGCGGCGCGCCCGGCGAGACGTCGATCGTCAAAGGCGTGATACAGCGCGATGACACCCAGATAGAGAAACAGCAATACCAGCTCGGAGGTCAGACGGGCGTCCCATACCCACCAGGTTCCCCACATCGGCTTGCCCCACGCCGACCCCGTCGCCAGCGCGATGAAGGTGAAGACGGCCCCGACCGGTGCCATGGCGGCGCTGACCAGATCCGCCATTTTCATCTGCCACACCAATCCCACGAAGGCAGCGATGGCCATCCCGGCATAGATCCCCATCGACCAGATGGCTGCCGGGACATGCAGGTACATGATACGGTAGCTATTCCCCTGCTGATAATCGGCGGGCGCGAAGCCGAAGCCCCAGATCAGACCGGCCAGAAGAAACAGGATACCAAGCCCCCCCAACCAGGGAGTCAGTCTGCCGCACAGCCGATAGAGCCGTTCCGGCATGGCAAGCTGATGAAGCCATTTCCACATAGCGATTTGCTCACAAATAATAATGAATGGTCCGGGCTCGCGCCCGGAATGATGAAAAGTCATTCAAAGTCAGCGTTAATCCAAGAGAAACGCCGCAAATTTTGTCCTGTTGATAGCCACAGCAGCAACAAGGTTTTAGTTATCGCTGCATGTAAAGATCGCCCTATAACTATCACCTTACTGGATACTCACACGTAATGCGGCGGCGGCGGCGAATGGCGCCAGTGTCATACTCCCGGCCAGCATCGCCCCCAAGATCGCCAAATACCCTCCGATGGGCATCCCCATCGATGCCGCATCGATCGCCGAGGTGGCGAAGATCAGCACCGGAATATACAGCGGCAGCACCAAGAGACTCAGCAATACCCCGCCTTTACGCAGCCCCACCGTCAGCGCGACCCCGATCGCGCCGATAAAGCTCAATGTCGGTGTTCCGAGCAGCAGCGTCAACGCGACCGCCTGCCACGTCGCGACATTGAATGACAGCAACAGTGCGACCAACGGCGACAGAATCAACAACGGCAATCCCGTCAGCAGCCAATGCGCGACCACCTTGGCGAGGACCGTTAACGTCAGCGGGGCGGGCATCAACACCAGTTGCTCTAACGAACCATCCAAAAAGTCATCTTTAAACAGCCGCTCTAGCGAGAGCAGCGACGCCAGCAATGCGGCCACCCAGACGATACCCGGTGCGATGCGCGCCAGTAGCTGAGGCTCAGGGCCGATGCTCAAAGGAAACAGCGTTACGACAATCAGAAAGAACCACAGCGGGTTAATAATTTCAGCGCCACTACGTGCGGCGATCCTCAGCTCGCGCCGAATCACTGCCAAGATCATACCGCCCTCTCTTCACCACGCAGGCATAGCCGACGCATATTGGAATAATTCAGCTCCTGATGGGTGGTCAGGATAATCGTCCCGCCGCTGGCGGTATGACGCGCGAACAACGCGAGTAAACGTGCCACGCCACGCTTATCGATCGCCGTCAACGGTTCATCCAGGATCCACAAGGGCGCCTCACTCAACCATAGGCGCGCCAGCGCGACGCGCCGCTGCTGCCCCGCCGAGAGTTGGGCGATGGGGACATCTTCAAAACCGACCAGTTCGACTTGGGCAAGCGCCTGCCAGATAGCCTCGTCATCACGCTGGCCCAATACTCGGCAATAAAACGCCAGATTCTCAAAGGCCGTCATCACACTCTTCACGCCGGGGTGATGCCCTAGATATAACAGGTGCTGCTGGTAATGTTCCCGTTGACGACGGATCGACGCCCCCTGCCAGATGATCTCGCCGCTGTCCGGCAAGGACAACCCCGCCAACATGCGTAGCAGTGTGGTCTTCCCGGCGCCGTTCGGCCCCTCGATCTGCACCATCTCTCCCGGCTGTACCCGAAAACTCAGATCTTCAAACAACACGCGCTCATCGCGCCGACAGCCCAGGCGGGAAATCGTCAACATGGATAGATTCTGCTCTGATTGGAATCGCTGCATAATAGCATAAGCCCCCCTCTCCCCGAACCCTGTACACGCCCTGCGACCTAACTCATTCGGGGTAAAATAATGCGCCAGATCAAGGATAATCATCGGGTCTGTCCCGCTAAGGCACTGGAAATGCCGCCCATACCGACGCAGTTCACATTTTACCGTTTGGCATGCATGCAGTCAGTCGCTAACGGGCAAGAGAGCGAGGAAAGCGCAGTGTATTAATCACGGCGAGAGGACCTAGCACACCGTTATCCCCCGACAGCGATGTCATTCCCGCTGTACTGCGCTCCACTCATCCTAATCAACAATCATCATTAGGCACAATAAAGAAAGATTTCACTATTTCTTAATTAGATCAGCTTGATATATATCGAATATATATTATGGAAATAAACATTATTATCACCGATTAAAAATCGGACACGCCCTCCCCTGCGCACAACCGCCCCCAATGATGACGGGAGGCGTCCTAGCGAAGCTAGAGGTGTTCGCGCATCACACTGGCACAATAGCGGTGAGCATCTATAATAGCATAATAAATAAAATGATTTTTATCGGATCGAAACAAGTGCAGACAGCGAACGCCAGGCGAGATTGCCTAATTACGCGGCACATAAAGCCCTGTTTCATTATCCCTATGAAATAATAATGCACATTATCAATAGTGTGCTATATAATACCCGAATAGAACTACTATAATAATCGTAGGCCATTATGGAACTCTTTAACGACGTCGTGCTACTGAATGCCTTTATCCCCAAGCTGGTGGTATTAGGTATTCTTTGTTTCATTATCACGCAACTGTCGGTGAAATTTGCCGCACGTTATCGTCTATTAAGTTATTTCTGGCACCCACGCCTCATCGTCTGGGCTTATGCATCGGCCATCTATGCATTACTGGTTATCGCCATCCTTCATTTCTAACAGGTCATGATATGCTAAAGTCACCCGCTTCACGTACGGCGTTATTTCTCGCCATTACCTCCACGATCATTATCTTTGGCATCCATCAATACAACCAGCAGCTGAGTACTCGCCATGGCGTCGTACGGGCAAATATCATCGATATTACGCCGCAAGTAAGCGGCTTGGTGACACAGGTAAATGTACGCCACAATCAAACGGTCAAAAAGGGTGACTTACTGTTCTCCATCGACGATAGCGACTATAAGATCAATGTGCAGAATGCCCAAGCTAATCTGGCGAATGTCGAGCAGCAGTTGTTAGAGCAGAGCGCGGCGGTCCTGTCGGCCAAGGCCGCGCTACAAAACGCACAGAGCCAATACAGCTATATGCAGTCGAATTTTCAACGCATCAGTAACTTGAAGCAGCGTAACTTCGCCTCAACCAATGACTACCAACAGGCCGAGACCGATCTCAATGTGAGTAAAGGCAACGTCGCCACCGCCCAGGCACGGCTGCAACAGGCGATCGCCGCTCGTGGCGCACTCGGGGATGACAACGCACAGCTATTGGCCGCTAAGGCCTCACTGGCTAAAGCCGAACTGGATCTCTCGCGTACCCATATCTATGCGCCTAGCAACGGAAAAATCGCCACGGTCAATCTCAACGTCGGCGACTACGCCCGTCCCGGTAACGCATTGCTGGCCGAGGTCGATACCGATAACATCTGGGTAGAGGGTGCCTTCCCTGAAACCGTGATCGCCGGCATTCGCGCCGGCGATAAGGCCAAGGTCTATCTGATGGCCGATACCCATGTTGCCTACCATGGCCATGTACAGAGTATCGGTTCGGCGATCAACTCCAAAGAGTTGCCGAATCCCGGCTTACTCTCTGAGTTGCCCCAGGTCTTTGACTGGGTTCGCCTGGCAGAAAACGTACCAGTGAATATTCAATTAGATCCTGGCAGTAACATGGAGAATTTTATTCCGGGACTCAGTGCTACCGTCGATATCGTTAAATAAGGCGCCCCATGCTACTACAAAGCCTAAAAGCCCTCCGACTCACCCTCGCCGTGATGCTCTCGCTCTATCTCGCGATACGGCTGGGGATGCACTCACCGGATTGGGCGGTGACCAGCGCGCTGATCGTCTCGTTGGGGACGATCGGCCAAATCCGCAGCCGCTGGTGGCAACGCATCGTCGGTAACTTTGTCGGTGGCAGCCTCGGTTTCTTCGTCATCTGGTGGCTAGCCCAAGACCCCTTCACCATCATGCTCTGTGCCGCGCTGTTTGGCAGCGTCTGCACCTATATCAGCCTGACACATTTCCAATACAAGGACATGTGGCGCTGGGTGATCATCGGCTTTATCATCGTCTTTAGCGCCTCCCTCTCCAATCCCAGCCACGCCTTCAGCGTGTTGTTCGACCGCGTAGGGTGTGTCTTCATCGGCTCTTCGGTGATCTTCATCTTCAACCTCGTATGGCCTTTGGAGTACGCCGCATCATGGCAGAAGCAATATCACGTTATTCTGGAAAAGTTAGCTATCCTACTCAATAAAGAGGATGTGGATGCGGTCGCGCTATACCTGGACCTGTCACAAAAGATCGACCTGTTGCGCCAGTCGCTATCCCTAAACTATAGCGATTATCGCAGTATCTACGCTCAGGAATACAACCTGATCAATAGTATCTACGCGCTGGAGAAGCTCAGTCGCCACCTCTACTCCTTGCGTATGCAACATGCCCTAGATGATCAGGCCAAAGCATGGATTAATGCCGCCATCGCGGCGGCCAAGGCGCGCGAGGCTATCCCTCCGATTGAGATGGCGCACTCCCCACGTTATGCCTCATTACTGACGCTGATCGCCGCTGATTTGCAAGGCATAGTAGAAAAAAATGCGACCACCGATGCGCAAAGCCGCTTTCGTTGGCAGTGGCAAAACCGGATGTTTAGCGCGGGAACCGACTCCGCCTTTACCAGCGCACTGCTATTCTTCGTCAGCTGTATACTGAGTCTGCTACTCTGGCGTTATGGTTGGCCTGGTGGTCCGCAGGTGATGCTCTTGACGGCGGTACTCCTGGTGATGTGCCAATACGGTGAACGCATGTCACCCAAGGGTTTCGCCATTGGCTTTAGTATCGGCACGCTGTTCGCCTTCCCGATCTTTGTTTTCCTATTACCGAACCTGCACGATGCCAATGCCTTTTGGCTGAGCATGCTGCTTATCTACTTCCCGATGGCCTTTGTGATGAATGGGCAATATAAAGTCCGAGCCATCCCTTTTATCGCCTTCGCCGTCGCTGTCATGGTCAACGCCAACAGCCATAACTACGTTCCTGGCAATGACTATTTCAATGGCTATACCACCTTCCTGTTTGCCTTGGTCGCCGTCATCACCATCAGTTCCGCCACGCTCAGTTTGCTGGTGGTGAATGATACCGAGACACGCCTCAAGGCGCAGATCGCAGGTTGGGCGAAGGAGCGGCAGCGCTTCCTCAGCCAGCGTAACCCGGATCGCAGTAAGATACTGGCTCGTCTGGAGCGTCGTACCGACATTATTATCAGCATGTACAGTAAACTAGACCCGGCACAACAAGAACAGTGGCGCAGAAGGGTATCGACGATACCGTTAATGCTGACACGTATCCAACGCTGGGAGCAAGTCGAGGTCCCCTCCTCCGCGCTAAGCGCTTGATCGTCGAGGCGTCGCTCGCCCTTGTGGCGTGCTGCTTTCGGCACGCCGCAGGCCGTCTATTTAGCAGACAGACTATTTAATAGACGGAACTGCATAAAAATACTGCACCCTGCCCCCCACGCCGAGGATTGGCTTGAAAAAAAGAGAAGGAATACGCTAGGATAGCTCCCGGCTTTCGCATAGATAGCGTCATAATGCCTAATCTTATTCGCGTGTTCCCTTAGTTAAATGGATATAACGAGCCCCTCCTAAGGGCTAGTTGCAGGTTCGATTCCTGCAGGGAACGCCATTACACCGTTCGCACGCATCCGCAGAAGTCCGTTAAGTTCCCGCCCAGTCACACAACCCATTACCGCACTAGGCCGCGCTCACACCGTCCCAAGTGCAAAAAATTGGCAATCCAGAAAACTACCGCTCAACAGATGGCTGCCCCAAATCTGTCCCACATATGACCGCCATACGCCCTTACCAGCAGCTACTACCGTCCAGATTGCTTTATGCATCAGGGATGCGCCATAACACAACATGCTGGCCAAGAGCAAAAATGGCAGACCTCCAAGCATCGGCACATCCGGATGGCTAAAATAAAGCTTGTGCTTACCGACGCCATATGAGTTAATGACATCACGGTTTGCAGAACAGACCTTAATAAAGCAGTTTTAGTCAAGTAGCCTCAGCTCCAGTGTTATCTTCTGATTTCCCTTTATCGTGAGTCTCCTCCTTCAATGCCTTAGTAAGCTTTTCTGTCAAAGCAGGCCCATTTCGTCACCCTGAGTGACTCACAAAATTTAGAAGGTAATAACAATGTCTAATAAAATGACTGGTTCTGTAAAATGGTTCAACGCAGATAAAGGCTTCGGCTTTATCTCCCCGGCTGATGGCAGCAAGGACGTTTTCGTTCACTTCTCTGCTATCCAAAGCAATGAATTCCGTACCCTGGATGAAGGACAAAAGGTTGAGTTCTCTGTAGAGAATGGCCCTAAAGGCCCTTCAGCCGTAAACGTAGTTGCTATCAACTAATTTTATAGGCTCGATCTCCTGCGATAACGAAGATGGCTAGAGCCGGAGTAGACAGATAGATAGAGCCTATATAAGAAAACCGGAGCTAACGTGGCTCCGGTTTTTTTGGTCTCTAGTGTGATCGGTATCCCATCCACTAGCCAACCGGCGTGGCGACTGTAAATAGGCCCGTTTTAGCGCCATGCACTTTTTGAGATCCTACCTTATTATTTTGCAGGCGGAACACCTCCAATATCATGTTATTCGGTGATTCGTGCGGGCGTTTATGGTGGTATGCTGATAGTCATCTCCTCGTAATATCCCGTACTTTATTCAACGTTCTAAACAGATAAAGATCGAATGTTTCTGTATGGTATGTCCGATTCAATCATTCAATGAATGCGTTCTGCGTCCGTTTACCCGGTTGGATAACTTCCAGTTTTATTTCCTGTTTCTCGGCCCAATCAGCCAATGCCAGAGAAATAAACTCCGGGCCATGATCCATGTGAAACATAGCTGAATAGACACGCTTTCCCGCGCTCCTGTCGAGTACATACACCACCTAGGGTGGCTGGCAGATTCAGCTCGATTTCAATCGACAACGCTTCCCGGTTAACGTCATCAATGACATTGAACGTGCGAAAGCGACGACCATAAATCAGGACATCATACATAAAATCGACAGGCCAACTCTGGTTCTGCGCTTCCGATATGGCCAACGGCGAGGGAATAGCACTAAAGCCGACATATATACTGATATATCAGACTCTGATGATTACGCGACAAAAACATCCCACCTATAAATAATTTCATCTCGCGAAGTTCACATATAAATATCAATGCGACGATAACACCCTGGTTTAATGATGTAAGAATAGTGTCAGGAGCTGACTGCCATGATGCTTGTTTTTTTATTCATCTTATTAAATAATACGAATTGAAAACATCAAAGATATATTTACGTGAAGTATAGATAGAACCTACCCAGAGGATAAATATAAATGAAGAAACTCACTCTTGCGGCTATCATTGCCAGCATTTCTTTTTCGACCTATGCTAGCCAGGCACAACAGGCTGACTTTGAACTAATGCAAGCCATACCCGAAAATACTGAGCATGTTTTCCAACAGCCGGAGATAAGCTCCACGGCCACAGTCTGGCTAGAAATGATCAAACAGGCCAAGCATTCTCTTGATATTGGTACATTTTATATTACTAATAAACCTGGAGAAAAATTAGAACCCATTATTAATGCGATCAAAGATGCCGCCCGGCGAGGCGTAAAAGTTCGGATCCTAACCGAAGCTATGCATCTAGGAGGAAGCAGCGATCCCGTGCAACTATTCCAGAACATTGCTAACATCACTGTACGTCAGGTCGATTATAAAAAAATCGCCGGGGGCGTGATGCATGCCAAGTATATGATAGTCGATAACGAAAACGTTGCCGTCAATAGTGCCAACTGGAGTTGGATCTCGCTTTCTCAGATCCATAATATCGGTGTCCGCATTCGCAATCCCCAACTCGCCACGACAATCCTGGCCGTCTTTAACCTCGACTGGCAACTGGCTGAAAATAATAATGGGCCACAGGATCATCATCTGCGTAATAATATGCAAAAAACAATGTGGGTAACGGCACAGCGACCGGCCATGGTCAGTTATCATCATGAGACACTGCTGGTCCACCCCGCTTTCAGCCCCGTAGACATGCGTCCGAATGGGACTGACAGTGAGATCTCACAAATGATTGCTGCGATCGACAATGCCCATCATGATCTAAAAATGCAGGTAATGACATTTTCTGGGTTTAAAAAATATGGTTATGTTGGATATTGGGATGAACTCTACAATGCTATCGCCAATGCGGCGCAACGTGGTGTACATGTCAAAATCATCGTAGCGGATTGGAATAACAGCCAACCGGCCAATGATTTTATGAAAACGCTCCAGCTACTCCCCAATGTCGAGGTAAAAATCAGCACCATCCCACCTCTGAAGTCCCGCTACATCCCCTACTCACGGGTTGAGCATGAGAAATACTTCGTGGTCGATAATGACCTCAGCTGGTTAACCACCAGTAACTGGGAGTGGGGATATTTTTATACCACTCGTAATATCGCGCTCTTAATCAATGGTAAACAACCTGCACAAATCTTAGGGAGATTGTTCGATACCGATTGGAATGGCCCTTATACACAAATGCTAGACATCAGCAAAAACTATCAATCGCCTAAGCATAACTAATACCTCCTCCTATTACCTTCAGCGTTACTCAAGTAGCGCTGAAGGTAATATCATTATATTTAAATACTATGATCAGCATCATCAAATACGGCGTTATCGATAGAGGGTATTGATTACACCCCAGAATGACTTATTAAAATAAGCATCCCTACCACTCTGATGAGAGCCAGCAATAACGACATTTAGAATAAGTAAAATCTTACTGCCCCCCGATCTATCACTTATCGTTTTCTATTGACAAGAAAATTGCCGGCATATACCGGCAATAATACAGCGAGGATCAGGCATCAAATTCGCAAGCAAACCAATAAGGAATGTAGCCACTAACTGCGGCACAGCAAAGCATGTGCCGCCAGATGATATCATCAGAAGACACCGCTTAGATTAACCCCAAAGCCGGTATGATCATTGCTATCATAGTCATGCTGCAGATATACCCCCTCCGTCAAATACAAATTACTACTCAGCCGTGAGGAAAGCTCTAAGCTGTACTGATGTGCATACAGATCAGAGGTTAACGGAGAGTACTTATTGTATTTAGACATATACTTCAAATCATTCCTCAAGCCAAAGGCATCGCTACTACGATCATAACCCGCGATAATCTGATTCTGCACACCTAAAAGATCAAAATTATAGCTACCATTTACCGTCAGTAATGAAGGACGGACGCGCTCACTCCCCTTCCAGCCTTGGGCAAGGTCACCATCCAGTTTCATATAGTTAGAGTAGATATGATACTGATCAGTAATATCCAAACGACCGTACAGGGCATAGGCTGGCAAACGCCCGTTGGGCTGAGTTACCGCCTCAAACATGTTATTGTCCGGCATGCCAATATCATCACTATCGGTACTACCGATGCCCTTAATATCGGTAATATAAGATCCACCTAGACGCCCACCCACAGGTCCCAAACACCAGTCATAGTGGGTATCGAAGAGATAAGAGCCAATATTGGTTGCCTTGCCAAAGATCTTTTGCTCAACCGCACTAGCACTCGCAGACAGATTATCGCCATGATAGCCTAAGGTCACCGCATAGCCTTGCAGATCCATATAGGATTCGGCACTCTTGGCAATCACGGTCTGATGTCCACGGCCGCCAAAGTCCAAATACTCCAGACCAGCACTCAGATAGACGGGCAATGTATTGTAATCCCCCAGGGTAATCACCGCCGACTTCATCTCGCTAGAGCGAAAATCGTAGAGCACACTCATGGTGGCCCATTGTACCGGGTTAATCACAATTTTAGCCTTAATCTGCGGTACTTCGGTCTGGGTGCTGTAATGACCCTGAGACTGCATAAAAGGTAAATACTTGGAGCTATTGACCTGATAGCGATCGGCAATCCAGCCAGAAGTCAGCGTGAGATCCGCAATCCCCCCGATCATCAGTAACGGAGCCGCATTATGCTTCTTATACTGGAGTATCGATTGGTTATTATCGTCCAATGCATGAGTAAACTGATTACGCGTTAAAACCTTGGGATGGAGCTTCTGCACCGCTTTACTAACCAGGTTCTGTTTCAACTCACTACTTTCTTGACTTTCAGTGACGGCTCGCGCGGCACGTTTCTCCAATACTCGTGTTTGCTGCTCTAATTGGTCCAATTGCTTCTGCAACGCAGCTGTATCATCCTGAGTCGAGGCATACGCCATTCCTTGCATGGCCAGCGTAGCAACAATCAGTGAGGTAATAATTTTTTTATTCATGATTTTAAGTCCGATGCAAGATTAATGTTGTGTCTGGTGTGGCAAGGCAAGATGTGGGGAACTCACAAGTTCTGATACCCGGTAGGCGGGTGTAGCCATATCATGTGCCAGCGTCGATTTCAGCGTATTCAGTACTGTGGGCTGCTGAGTAATAATGCCCAATTCACGGTTGCGCTGTAGTGAGTTAGTCGTGAAGTTCTCCGAACCGATATATGCCTGTTTGCCATCGACTAAGATCGCCTTAGCATGAATAAATGGTGCACTATCTTCCAATACCCGTAGATTAGCGCCCTGACGATATAGCTTAATCAGATCCTGCTGACTCCAAGCAAACGGCGCCTTACTGTATATAATGCTCACATCCACCCCACGCTTCAGGGCTTGTTCGAGAGCCGATACAATCGCCGGATCACTCATCTCCAAAGCATAAATATCCATACTATGCTGTGCACTATTAATAAGTTTTACCAGTGCAGAGGTAGCATTAATCGGACTCCAGACGAGTTGCGAGGCCGTTAACTGTTGTTGCGTTAGATGTGGACGCTGATGCTGCCAATCTGCATGGTAAACATCAACGATCTGCTTCACCTCTTGTGGCTCATCGGTTAAAACCAAAAAGTTACGACTATTGGGATATCGGTCAAAATCCATATTCCCTGTACTGATCAATGCCTTTTTATTGTCAAAGATAAAGGTCTTCTGGTGAGTATAGGTAAAGTCCGGATTAGTCCGTTTAACCTCGATACCTTCATCTTGAAATTCATGGATATTTTTCCAAATAGGGGCATAGTTACCATGAATTCGAGAGGTCATCAGTACGCGTACCTTCACACCTCGTTTCTCGGCTTCTCCTAACGCTTTAATCAGCGTGGGGTCGGAGAACTCATAGATTACAACATCAATATTCTTCTTACTCTGCTGTATCAAGTTAAGAATCGGTTTCTGCTGTACTTGTGGTTCAACATACAACTGTTGCTCGGCCAGCACAGAAGATGAGATAACCAGCAGGCCAATCACTGTCGCCAGGTGAGAGATAACCTTTTTCATCTGTGCTCCTAGATAGAAACGTTAATTTCAACAGCCGTACCAATATAACGGGTTGATCCGGATTCAAAGTCAGTACTATTTGCTTGGTGTTTCCGATACCAGTTACCACCATAGATCTCACTCGAGAGATATACCCCTTTATGCAAAGGAAGATCCCAAATTAATGAAACTTGATTACGCATGGCGGCATAGGGTGTTGCACCAGATTTAGCCGCATCGCTATAATCAATCTCACTATCATTAAAGCCACCGGTAGTGTTATATACCAAAGAGACACCGTTCCACTTATGGAACAGATCGAAGTGGTGAGTAAACGCCAGAGAAACACCCCAAGGGTGACTATCAGCGAAACGCTGATTATCATTAATCTCAGCGCCAAGCACACCATCCAAGGTTTTACTGTAGGTTGCATAGATCTCATTACTACCGATGGTAAAATTGGTAAATAATGTACCTTCAGGTATCTTATGGCTCGCAGATGATCCACGGGCAGTTGCCAGGTGGTTATATTCAAAGCCGCGCACATCACTGGCATAACCGATACCGGCTTTAAAGCGATCGAATAGACCACCCCGGGTAGCGTAAACCAGCTGGCTATTCCAAGCATTAATCGAGCCATTCAATGCCTTATTACCATTATAGCTGGATGAGCTGTTCTCTCCTTGCAAGGCTGAAACGGTGGCGACAATATGCTCGCCAGCATAGCCAGCAGTGAGCGCATTCCCTACCAGTTCAAACTGTCCCTCCGCTGTACTTTCATCGACATATGGCGCATTCATCAGGCCAAAGTCGATATATTTTCTACCTACGGCAAAATAGAACGGTGAGCGGTTCAGGTCGCCAATGGTAAAATTGGCAACGCGTAACTCATCTCTACCGGAGTCACTCAAGGCATAATAGGCCGCCCCGGCAAGCCAAGAGTTAAAGTTGACCGCTCCCTTAAACTTCGCGATCGAGTGCTTATAGGCAAACGGCCTAGCCTGATTTTTATCGTTAAAGTTATCGTGATAACTCATTTTTACCGTGGCTGATACCCCGAACAAAGCCTCTGGATAATGATCCTTTGGTAGATAACGCTTATACTTCAACATCTTCACATCATCCCCGACATGCCCTACAGGGATAGAGCGACCGGCGAAGTGATAGTCAAGAAAAGGCTGCTGAGTCTGGAGCGTACGGGCTTTAATCAACTTTTCACGGATAGCTTGCGCACGCTTATTCAACAGTGCAATTTTCTCTACAATTTGCTGATGGGTTAACGTCTCCTGCATCGCGGGTGACGCTAATGGTGCCTGCTCAGCGGAGGCCGCTATCGCCTGACTCTGGCCGAAGCTCAGTCCTGCAATAGCGACAGAGATTAATATTTTTTTATCTATTTTCATAGGTTCTATCTTTGAGTTATTAACACCTATCGTCCGTCGAGTAGCTAGATAAAAAATATAGCTATGCAAATAGCTAGCATCGATACCCGACGATAAGTGTATTGCACAGAAAGAAATTAAGACCATTCCACGCTGACGTTAACTTAACCTATAGCGATGATCACCCTAGAAAAAAGTGACGACGATACTCTAACAGCTCATAGGTTATTAATGCTCGCGAAGCTAGATTGTTGTGTTCGATTACCTGGAATAGTCGCTCATTATCAGAACTGTGAGTTAATGACGACACGCTCTCCGAAACGACCATTTTTTGGCATTGGCTGATTGGTTGAGTTCAATGGGCGTAGAACTCGAATGCCTTCAGCACCGGCTAAACGCGCATTGGTAATATCATTATCTGAGTCGCCATAAAACATGGTGATATGATGTTGTTTCATATACTCAACTTTAGCGTTATGTTTGGTCCCTGCAAAGATAACCGGGTTCAACTGTGCCGCAGGAATACGAAAGTCATCCTGGAGGATTTTGGTCAAATCCTCTTTGCCGCTCGTTGGCATCGGCCGGCCAGTAATAAAGTAGACATGGTCACCACGTTGTAAATGCATAGCCAGCAGCGCGCGCCCCGATGCCTTTGGCAAGGAAAAACGGCCCCATCCGCTACTGCTAGCCGCATTCCAAAAATCAGTATTTTTCAGATAGGCATTGCTGTCCGGGGAGAATTTTTGTTTTCCATGGAAAAATACCGGACTGGAAAATAACAGTGTGTCATCAATATCAAATCCTACACTGATAGGAGCCTTACCATGCAAACTCTCTGCAATCTGCTCAATGGAAATCCAGTGGATTGGATATTGCTGGGTCAATTGCGTTAAGGTCGCACCTTGTTCACTACCTTCCGGCTGCGATTGAGCGAAAGTCGTCGCAGAACACATCAATCCGGCAGCGACCAACGCAAAAGAAATCAGTGATTTTTTTAACATGATGATAATCTCTTTTTCAGTATGTAGGGTAAGTGGCACGTTATTTAGCTACTATATTTACACAAACTGAAGTTTTATGTGACAGATTTCAAATTTCACGTTATAAGAATAACAACAGATGTTATGTTTTACACATTGAAATAACAGTAAAGTAATGGTTCATGCTGTCAGGATTACCACTCATAGATAATCTTCACCTAAAACAGTTCCGTGTTTTTATATTGCCATCAGTCATCATCACACCAATAAAGTAATCATGACCACATCAGCACATAAAAATTATTTGTGGTAATTAATCTGACAATATTAATTAATATCTCGAACTCATTGGGGATATACGTTGACATCTATTATCTAAATAATATAAGTGCTGTGGTAAAATAACCAACATCATCAAGAAACATCGCCCCCCCACTTTCTCACAATAAAAATTGCAACCTCTCCACTTGCCCGAGTTCCGCCACGACGAGCGGCCGATGGCTCATCCGCCTATGTTTCGTCCCTCACCTTATCGCCTTATCGCCTTATCGCCTTATCGCCTTATCGCCTTATCGCCTTATCGCCTTATCGCCTTATCGCCTTATCGCCCAGGATAATTGTGTTCCTCCCGAGGAGGACATCGGGAAAATAACTCTGTTGAATCAGTCTAACGATTCCGAGGTGAACGATCCGATCACACCGCATCCTGATACCACAGGTCGTACCATGGCAAAGCAGACGTTCAGAATGATCAATTAGAAGGCAGGCCGCAGCCGGGCCGTTACGGATCAGCGCCTGAGCGGATGCCATCCCGAGGGCAATGAGCAATGAGCAATGAGCAATGAGCAATGGGCAATGGGCAATGGGCAATGGGCAATGGGCAACCGATTATCCCCCTTACTCGCGCAAACGGCGATATAGCGTATTAACATGTACCGGATTAAACAGTGGTTGGAAGGCTCTGACTCGGTGCGATGACGATGGTTAGCTTGCCGAGGGTCTGACCAGAGAGTCTACGTTGAACACCATGACCAAAGTAGGGATAACAGAAAGTGTGCGTATTGCTAGGCCGCAGTAGTCGGCAACGGGGATACTCACACCCAATAGGATTTATTCACTACAACCGGTTGGGCAGTACAGAGCGCGACATTGCCACCGGTGGAATTCACTTTATCGCTGATTTTCACCTCGAATATGGCGGTATCTGCAGGGCGCAGACGCGAAAGCCCAGCCCAATCGGTGAGTTGGCCTGGAGTCTCGTCGGACTATACCGAGCCGACGAAAGCGAGCGCCGCCTTGCCTATCCCCTTCTGAGATTCGCTTCCCGCAACGAGGCATGGCGTCATCCTCCGGCTTACCGTCACGCTCGGCACCCTGGCTTGCGTTGACGCGTCGCGCACAATGGAGTGTGGCGATACGCGATCCTATTCCACGCCAGCATGCTGTGATGGAATGACTTCCCCCTGTATTTCCCCCCTCTCGCCAGAGGACTAGCATGCTAAAATGAGGTCAATCACCGAATCAGAATGAAATTATTGTTATTTCTAAGCCTGCAGGATACTTAAGGGATGAATAGACCGTTTTTCCACCGCTGCCCAAGGATCAGACACTACCTGCATGGGCGACCCCGCTTCTTGTTTTCCCTCTTTATGGCCACGATCACCTACTTGTGCCTATTACCTTTCTTTTCTCCGGCCATTCGCCTGATGTTCGCGTGGAATGTCTTTGCCTGGCTCTATATCATCTTTCTACTGGTCAAGATCATCAATCGCAAGGCGCATGATATCCGCAAGATCACCCGGCTAGAGGATGAGAGCGCTAAGATGGTGATCTTCTTTGTGGTCATCGGCTGCTGTATTAGCGTCCTGGTACTCTTCTTGGAGCTCGCTACGGCCGGGCAGACCAGTGGCCACCTAAAGATCCTCCACTTCATCATCACCGGATCGACCTTGATCTCTTCCTGGTTGTTGTTACCGATGGGCTTTACCATGCACTATGCCCATCTGTTCTATGCCAACCCACGCACGGAAGAGCCTTGGCTCCTCTTCCCCGATAAGATGCTGACCCCCTCTTATTGGGACTTTATGTATTTCTCCTTTACCATTGCCGTCGCCTCTCAGACCGCCGATGTCTGCGTCGGATCCCGCGAGATGCGTAAGGTCGTGCTATTACAGTCGGTGATCTCCTTCGTGTTTAACATGACCATTCTCGGCCTATCGATCAATGTCTGCGCCAGCCTCTTTTAAACACTCGACGCCGCCGTCCGTGCTACACGGGCGGTTTAGCCACACGATTTCCCTTGTCTCGCGTCCACAACGACGCTAACGTACAAGACTGGTTTAAACCAAAGGATGATATTATGGAGATGGCCTCGCACGCTGGGCTCGCTAAGGCTCAGATCAGTCGGTGGATCGATGAGGGGCGATTCGGCGCGGGGGAACGCTTACCGGCAGAGCGAGAGTTAAGCGAACAATTAAACGTCAAACGCATGACCCTACGCCAGGCCCTGCTAGCACTGGAGAACGACGCGAAAATCTTCCGCAAGGATCGTTGCGGCTGGTTCGTCGCCCAGCCTCGTTTTCGCTATAACCCTAACGCCACCACCAGCTACAAGCAGGCGGCAATCGAGCAGGGTCGCGTTCCCTCCTGGGGCTATTTGGAGCAGTCTCGGGTGGGGGATGCGCCGGTACATATCCAGACGTTACTTCAAGCCGACCCAACCCAGGGACTCTACCGTATCCGTGGATGGGGCGCGTTAGAGGAACACCGCATCCTGTACCATGAGAGCTATATCAACCCCTTGACGGCCCCCGACTTCCTCGACTGCCTGGGCGAGAATGCCCTGGCCGATGTATGGTCGCAGCATTACCAACGCCAGACCATCACCAGCCACCTAGCCTTCAAGCCGACTCGCCTCAATGCCACCGCCAGTCGGGTGATCGGCGGCAATACCACGACACCGGCGATCCGGGTCGAGAAATTTCGCGCCGATATGCTGCGTACCCTGCTACAGATTGATATCGAATACTGGCGTTTCGACTCCGTCGACTTCTATCTCGATCTCTAACCCGCGCGTCGGGAGCCGCGACGTGCGGGGGACGTCGTCTGACGCCCCCGCGTGATGCCTCACTGGCCAAAACCGTTAAAGGCTCGGATATCCTTACCCAACGCATTCAACGCGGGCTGCATATCCTGTAACCGCAATGGCGTCTGCTCATTGCGCAGCGGATTACCGGAGATCTTACGTACCACTTTCAACACCGGTTTATGGGTCGCCGCATCGATAAACTCCGCCTGGAGATAGACGGCGCTATCCAGCGTACGGTGCCCCGTCGCCGCCTGCGTCCCGGCGATCAACAGCGTAACCGGTAATACCTCATAGAACTGCAACCCCTGTTTTTGGGTATCGATGGCGGTGATCGCCCCACGGAAGATCAACGTCTTACCCGTCGGCTTATCCACCAGCGGATAATGGCTAGCCAGCGCCGCCTTCACCTGCTGGTTGGTGTAAGCCAGGATCTGATCGAGCGTACTCTGGCTAATTTGCGCTGTCGGTTTCGGACGCGGCGCATAGATCACCGGCTGATAGATCAGGCTGTTGAACTGCTTCATATCGATGCCGGGCGCACGCCAATACAAGACCGGCTGCCCCGATGCCGTGTTCCCCCGCGTCACGTTTTCGTAAGGGGTAAAGTAGTTACCGTATTGATCCTTACTCGGTACCGTCGAGGCGCAACCGGCTAACAGCAAGCAGGCCGGCAAGGCGATACACCCTAACGTCTTTAACCTTAATCGTTTCATCTTCCACCGCTCCTTTAGTCACGGCGCCGTTACCTCAGAGAAATCCCCATCCACGACACGGCATCAGCGATACGCCAGACACAGGGCACCCCGCCTCACCGTTATCACGGGACGCGTCGCCATCTGCTATCACACACGATCTCCACACCCGCCGGCGGGATAATAAAAGCGTAGCACAGGCTAAATAGGGCGCGGCCTGGCCAAAAGAACAGGACGAACGCCAAGAAGCATCGGTGCGACGGAATGACGATAACACCTTAAATCTGCTAAAAAAATCCCCGCTGAAAGCGGGGGAAAAAGGGGCAAGTGCCTCGCCGGCTCGGCCCATTGAGGCGCTCGCCCCCTGCAGCGGTTATCATTCGCCGGCATCATAGCCTGAGTCGCTGACACCATCAGCTAATATTTATGCTAAAGATATATATCGATATTGATATATATCTTATGGTCGAGTTCAGAATGAAAGATTATAAATTCGATGAGTTACGTATTGTGCTCGCCATCGCCGGGCAAGGGAGTATCACGCGGGCGGCCCAATTGCTGCTGATGCCCCAGCCTAACGTATCGCGCGCCCTGGCCTCCATCGAGCGTCGCTTAGGGCTGCCCCTATTCAACCGGCATAAACATGGCCTGACGCCCAGCGAATTCGGCCAGCACTTCCTATTACAAGCCGAACAGCTACTGGAACAACAACGTGCCCTGCAAGCACTCGCCGATCAACATAAACGTAGCCTCGCAGGGGGCGTCACCCTCGGCGCCCCCATCGGTATCCATGCCTTCCTGGCGCGTCATCTGCTGGCCCCCCTACAGGCGCAGATACCCGAATTGGTCCTCGATCTGCGCACCCGAATCCCGAGCGCCACCGAACGCCAATATGGCGCCATCTTCGACAGTGACTGCGACCTGCTGATCAGCCCCTTTCAGCCACAGAATGAAAATCTCATCGCGCGTCCGCTGATCGACTTCCGCATGGGGATCTTCGCCTCCGTCGATTACCTGGCGCACCATCCGCTAACCTTGCGACAGGCCGCCGATCTGGCGCCGCACCGCTGCATCACCCTCAGCATGCTGGGCGGTCAACGCAACCTATGGCGTTTCCGCGCTGCGCACGGTGAAATACAGCAGTGTGAGGTCAACGGTGTTTGTATCTGCGATAACCTATTGCCGGCCATCGAATTGGCTCGCCAGGGCATCGGGCTGCTCTATGCGCCCTATTACGCGGTGGCCGCCGATCTTCAGGCAGGAACGCTACAGGCCTGCCTGACGGACGCCGCGAGCCTGCCGATGCGGAGTTACCTGATCTACCGCCAACGCCACACCCTGCCGCACCGCGTCCAGGTGCTGGCTGAGACGCTCTTAAACACACTGCCGCGCCATGTTCCTTGAGGGGAATACATCCCATTTACACAGATTAATGGTTAATTATATGAGTTATTTCAATTAGCTACTTTCGCCGTCTCGCACCGGCATCCGAGCTGGCAAAATCGGCCTAATAGATTGATATGTAATATTATTTGTTCTATTTCTAAAAAATAGAATGATTCGCCAGCCTCGCTCAGAAGAAGAAACGGCGCCATTATTGATCTGACGCAGTTTTTACCCGCCAGTTTGGCGTAATTTTATCCACAATCTCATTTTTATTGTTTGCCGCCCCGTACCCGCTTGCCACGCCAATCGCGTCGGGCCGCTATCTTTTATCACTCGACACCGACTGCTGCGCACTGACGCTGGCGGTCTGTTTTATGGTTGTCTCTTTCCCTGTACAACAACTGATAAAGAAGCAATATGATGAGCAAAAACCAACGTGATATGACGCTGCCACCGGATCTGGGCGCCACCCTCGGCACCGGCCCCATCCGCAGCCAACGCCCTGTCTATCAGGATTCCCTGCCACCCTGTAACCATGCCTGCCCCGCTGGGGAAAATATCCAAGCTTGGCTGGCGCTAGTGCAAGAACAACGCTATGAAGAAGCCTGGCAAACCCTCATCGCCAACAACCCGATGCCGGCGATCCATGGGCGCGTCTGCTACCACCCCTGCGAACAGGCCTGTAACCGCCTGCAGGCCGATCAACCGGTCAGCATCCATGCCGTAGAGCGCTTCCTGGGCGACATGGCCCTCGAGCAGCATTGGCGCCCACGCCTCGATGCCGTCGCCAGCGGCAAGAAGGTACTGGTGATCGGCGCCGGTCCTTCAGGCCTCTCCTGCGCCTGGCACCTGCGCCGCCTGGGCCATCAGGTCGAGATCCGCGAGGCGGGGCCGATGCCCGGCGGCATGATGCGCTTTGGCATCCCCGCCTATCGCATGCCGCGCGACATCCTCGATCGTGAAATCGACGCCCTCCTCGCCACGGGCATTACCCTCACCCTGAATCATAAAGTCGAGGACGTGCTACAAGAGATGCGCGATGGCGGCTTCGACGCCGTCTTTATGGCCATCGGCGCCCATCTGGCGAAGAAGACCGACATTCCTGCGCGCGAGGCCGGCAAGATCCTCGACGCCGTCAGCTACCTGGCCGCCGTCGAACGCGGTGAAGCCCCCCAGCTAGGGCGGCGCGTCGCCATCTATGGCGGCGGCAATACTGCGATGGACGCCGCACGCACCGCGCGCCGCCTCGGTGCCGATGAGGCGATGATCATCTACCGCCGTGACATGGCCCACATGCCGGCCCACGCCTTTGAGGCGGAGGAGGCGATGGAGGAAGGGGTCAAGATCAACTGGTTACGTACCATCCGTGACATCGACAGTACCACCGTTACCGTCGAACAGATGACCATCGACGAGCAAGGACGGCCACAGCCAACCGGCCGCTTCGAAACCCTACAAGCCGACAGTCTGATCCTGGCGTTAGGACAGGACGTCGATACGCGCGTACTGACGCGTATCCCGGGGATCGCCCTGCGTCCGGACGGCATCGTCGAGGTGGATGAACACATGATGACCCGCGTCCCGGGGCTGTTCGCCGGCGGTGATATGGTGCCCTCCGAGCGCACCGTAACCATCGCCACCGGGCATGGCAAGAAGGCGGCCCACCACATCGACGGCTGGCTGCGTGGCCACCCCTATCACAAGGCGCCCAGCGGGGCGGTGTTGGAGTATCCCCGGCTGCACCTGTGGTTCAAGACCGATGCCGATGCCTCACGCCAACCGGAGGTCTCCCCCGAACAACGTGCCGGATTCGACGAGATCATCGGCGGACTGAGCGGCGAACAGGCCACCTATGAGGCCGCCCGCTGCTACTCCTGCGGCAACTGCTTCGAGTGCGACGGCTGTTACGGTGCCTGTCCTGAGGGGGCGGTGATCAAGCTAGGTAAGGGGCTGCGCTACCGCTTCGACTACGACAAGTGTACCGGTTGCCGCGCCTGTTACCTGCAGTGCCCCTGCCATGCCATTGAGATGATTAGCGAGGAGGAAGCCGAATGAGCCAGCCGGATAACGAGGTCATGCTAGACGGCAATGAAGCCGCCGCCTGGGTGGCTTATAAACTGAGTGAAGTCTGCGCCATCTACCCGATTACTCCCAGCTCTACCATGGCGGAGCTGGCGGACGAATGGGCCAGTCGGGGCATGCCCAACCTGTGGGGCGACATTCCCACCATCATGGAGATGCAGCACGAAGGCGGGGCGGCCGGTACGGTACACGGCGCCCTGCAAGCCGGTGCCCTCAGCACCACCTTCACCGCTTCCCAAGGGCTGATGTTGATGCTGCCCAACATGTATAAGATCGCTGGCGAGTTGACCAGCGCGGTGTTCCACGTCGCCTCGCGCTCACTGGCGACCCAGGGGTTGTCGATCTTTGGCGACCATCAGGACGTGATGGCGGCCCGCAGTACCGGCTTCGCCATGCTGAGCAGCGCCTCGGTGCAGCAGGCGCAGGATCTGGCGCTGATCGCCCATGCGGCCACCCTGGAGTCTCGCATCCCCTTCGTCCACTTCTTCGATGGCTTCCGTACCTCTCATGAAGTCAATAAGATCCATAAGTTGAGCGAGGACGATCTGCGCGCCATGATCGACGACGATCAGGTCCTCGCCCACCGTGCCCGGGCGTTAAACCCCGATCAACCGATGATGCGCGGCACCGCCCAGAACCCGGACACCTACTTTCAGGGACGCGAGAGCGTCAACCTCTACTATCAGCGGGTACCTGGCATCGTCGAGCGCCAGATGGCGCGTTTCGGTGAACTGACCGGGCGCCACTATCACCTGGTGGATTACGACGGCCCGGCCGATGCCCGCCATGTGGTGGTGGTGATGGGCTCCGCCTCCGCCACCCTGCGTCAAACCGCGGCCCTACTCAACCGCGACGGTGAGCACTACGGGGTACTGACGGTGCATCTCTATCGCCCCTTCCCCAGTGAGGCCCTCCTTCAGGCGCTGCCCGCCAGCTGCGAGGTATTAACGGTGCTCGACCGTACCAAGGAACCGGGCGCCCAAGGCGAGCCACTGTATCAAGACGTGTTGGCCACCCTGGTCTATGGTGTGCAACATGGCCTACGCCGCGCCTTGCCACGCCTAAGCGGCGGGCGCTATGGCCTGTCGAGCAAGGAGTTCACCCCGGCGATGGCGCGGGCCGTGTTCGAACAGCAACAGGCCGCCACGGCCCGTCCCTTCTTTACCATCGGTATCCACGACGACGTCGCCGGGCTGAGCCTGCCCTGGGACGCCGATTGGAAACCGGAACCGGACGATCAGATCCGGGCGCTGTTCTTCGGCCTCGGCGCCGACGGTACCGTCGGGGCGAACAAGAACAGCATCAAGATCATTGGTGGTCAACCCGATTACTACGCCCAGGGCTACTTCGTCTATGACTCGCGTAAATCCGGCTCACGAACCACCTCGCATCTGCGCTTCGGCCCGCGCCCCATCGACTCCCCCTATCTGATCGGTAGCGCCAACTTTATCGGTTGCCATCAGTTTAACTTTGTCCACACCGTGGAGATGCTGGAGCATGCGCTGCCCGGCGCCACCTTCCTGCTCAACAGTCCCTATCCGGCCGAGGAGGTATGGGGGCATCTGCCCGCCGCGCTGCAGCGCCAGATCCGCGCCAAGTCGCTGGCATTTTACGTCATCGATGCGGCGTCTGTGGCTCAGGCCGTCGGGATGGGCAGCCGCATCAACACCATTATGCAGACCTGTTTCTTCGCGCTCTCGGGGGTGATGGCGAAAGAGCAGGCTATCGAGCTGATCAAGAGCAGCATCCGCAAGACCTACAGTAAAAAGGGCGAGGAGGTGGTGCGCAAAAACTTCCTGGCGGTGGATAAGACCCTGGAAAATCTACACGCCGTCACGCCACCGCCCCGCGATACCCAGGCCGAGGAGCAGGGCTGGCAACTGCCCGCGAGCGCCCCCCGCTTCGTGCGTGAGGTGACCGCAGCGATGTTACTCGATCGCGGCGAGCGTATCCCGGTCTCGCTGATCCCCGCCGATGGCACCTACCCCACCGGCACCACCCGCTTCGAGAAGCGCAACATCGCGCTGGAGATCCCCATCTGGCGCCCCGAACTGTGTATTCAATGCGGTAACTGCGCCTTTGTCTGCCCGCACGCGGCCATTCGCGCCAAGTTTTATCATCAAGATCGGCTCACTGGCGCACCGGATGACTTCCGCTCTGCCCCGATCAGTGCGCGTGGCTTCCCCGAAACACGCTACACCCTCCAGGTCTATCCCGAGGATTGCACCGGCTGCGGCTTGTGCGTCGAAGCCTGCCCGGTACGCCACAGCGAGCCGGGTCAAACGGAGCCCCAACGGGCCATCAGCATGCAGGAGAAGTTGCCTCATCTCAACGCAGAAAAACGGGCGCTCGACTGGTTCGAACAACTCCCTTGGCCCGATCGGGCGCGAGTGGATTTCTCCAACGTACGCGGCGTGCAGTTCCTCGAGCCGCTGTTTGAGTTTTCCGGCGCCTGTAGCGGCTGCGGCGAAACGCCGTATTTGAAAGCCCTCAGCCAACTGTTCGGGGATCGTATGATGGTGGCCAACGCCACCGGTTGCTCCTCCATCTACGGTGGCAATCTGCCGACCACGCCCTGGAGCCATAACGCGGAAGGGCGCGGCCCCGCCTGGTCCAACTCGCTGTTCGAAGATAACGCCGAATTCGGTCTGGGCTTCCGCCTGGCCGCCGATCAACACCGTGCGATGGCGCAGACGCAACTCCAGGCGCTGGCCCCACAGATCGGGGAGGCGCTGGTCAGCGAGATCCTACAGGCCCCGCAACAACGCGAGAGCCAAATCCGCGCCCAACGCGCCCGCCTACAACAGGTACGGGAGCGACTGAGTGTGCTGCGCAGTGCGCAGGTCGATAACCTGCTGAGCCTGTTGGATCACCTGGTGCGCCGTTCGGTGTGGATCGTCGGTGGCGATGGCTGGGCCTATGACATCGGATCCTCTGGTCTGGATCACGTGTTGGCCTCCGGGCGTGATGTCAATGTGTTGGTGATGGATACAGAGGTCTACTCCAACACCGGGGGGCAGATGTCTAAATCGACCCCTCTGGGTGCGGTGGCGAAGTTTGCCGCGAGCGGTAAGACCATGGCGAAGAAGGACATTGCCATGCAGGCCATCGCCTACGGCGACGTATATGTGGCACGCATCGCCTTCGGCGCCAATCCGCAGCAAACACTGGAGGTGCTACGCGAGGCGGAGGCCTATCCGGGCCCTTCGCTGATCATCGCCTACAGCCACTGCATCGCCCACGGCATCGACATGCGTCAAGGGCTGTTACAGCAGAAGCGCGCGGTTTATGCCGGCCATTGGCCATTGATGCGTTACAACCCGGTATTACGCGAACGGCACGTCAATCCATTCATCCTCGATAGCCTACGGCCATCCCTGCCGTTGCTGGAGTACCGGCAACATGAGACCCGCTACCAGTCATTGATGAGCGCGCACCCGCAAGAGGCGCAACGCATGATGGCCAGCGCTCAACGGGTGGTCGATCTACGCTGGGCAGAGTATGAGGCGATGGCGCAACGTGACGAGAGCGCCTTCCCGGATACCCACTAAGCAGTACCCTTACCGCCGCCCGTGCGCTCGCCGGGCGGCGATTAGATACGTTGCGATTAGCGGCTCAGGCCACGATTCCACGGCATCTTCATCAACAGACGCGCCATACCGCAAAAACCACTCACACCGGCAAACAACAGTCCCGCGCCGACAAAAGCGGAGAGCAGGAAAAAGCCCGTCGACACGCCATATCCCAGAATCACCCCCAATAACACCAATGAGCCGGCGGCGATCTGCACCTGACGCATCAGCGGTAACGGTTGACGCCGATCCTCGATCGTCGGCAGACCGGCCTGTTTCCAGCCATTCAGCCCCCCCTGCAACACATAGGCTGGTGCCGGGGCGACACGTGACGCCAACAGCGCCGCATGGCTATCCGAACGCATCCCGGATTGACACATGAAGATCACCGCCGTCTCCGGTTTTAATGCGGGTAAGGCGCTGCCTTGTTGCCACTGGGTCAACGGCACCAACGTCGCCGCGGCGACATGTTCACGCGCATACTCCTGCGCGTCACGAATATCGATCAGTTGCGCGCCCTGAGCCACCATTTCACTGGCCTGACGTGCGTTAAGCACATTGACTTGCATGACAACCTCCCGTTATGGGCAATAGTGTGTTTTCAGCGTGGCGATCAGTTGCGCGACGACTGGATTCTGGATCATGTAACGCACATGGGTACCTTCACGGACGGAGTCGATCAGCCCCTCGGCTCGCATGCGTGCCAGATGCTGGGACGTCGCCGAGGGAGTCAGTCCGACCGCACGCGCCAAGTCGCCGGCACCGGTGCGGGGCTGCCCCAACAGGATGCACAGGATCAACAAACGTTGCGGATGCCCCATCGCCTTCAGTAAGGCCGCCGCCTGACTGGCACTAGCCTGTAGCTGTTGCAACTCACTCGTCTCGCTCATCGTCGCCCCATAGTTTAGATAATTCTTAATTAAGAAAATACTAAAATAAGCGGTACTTGGCAAGCCGATATCGCGCAATGATGTTCAGGGAGGGCAAGAAAGGGGGACTCCCGCCAGCGCGGATGCTGAGCGGCGGGAGCGATACGAGCAGAGGGCCGATCAATGTCCCGCCGAACGGGCCACCGCTTCACCCAACTGCCAGACGGCCATGGCATAGTGGGTACTGTGGTTATAACGGGTGATGGTGTAGAAGTTGGGCAAGCCATACCAATATTGATAGCCATCCCCGACATCGAGACGCAACAGGCTAGCCTGGCGATAATCCCCCAGCGATCCCTGAGGCGTCAAACCCGCCTGTGCCAGATCGCTCAGCGTATAGCGCGTCTTGAAGCCATGATCCAATCCCGGCGCCTGCCCCTTTGCCGGCACCGCCACGACGCCATTCGGCGTCCAGCCATGCCCCTTAAAGTAACTGGCCACGCTGCCGATGGCGTCCACCGGGTTCCACAGATCGACATGTCCATCGCCGTTAAAGTCGACGGCATAGGCTTGGAAGGCCGACGGCATAAACTGGCCATATCCCATGGCCCCAGCGAACGAACCGCGCAACGTCAACGGATCTTTCCCCTCTTCCCGCGCCATCAGTAGGTAGGTTTGTAGCTCGCCACGAAAATAGTCGGCACGCCGTGGATAGGCGAAGGCCAAGGTCGCCAGCGCATCGATGGTCCGCGTCTTACCCATCACTCGCCCCCAACGGGTCTCCACCCCGATGATACCGACGATGATCTCGGGGGGCACACCGTAGATCTGCTGCGCGCGCAGTAACTCGGCATAGTACTGATTATAAAACTGTACCCCATTCTGGATGTTATCCGGGGTGATAAACTTGGCGCGGTAGCGTAGCCAGGCGCCATTGGGGCCAGCGGCTGGCCGGCCCGTCGGGGCCTGACGATCCATCAAACGCAGCACGTAGTCCAAGCGTTGGGTCTGCGAGAGCACCGTGGCGAGTTGCTGACGATCGAAGCCATATTGCTGCACCATCTCATCGATAAACTGAGCGGCGGCGGGATCGCGGGCAAAGTCACCATTAGGCTGGTAGTCGTTATGTTCCGGCTGCAACACAAAGCCACCGCTCTGACTACGGCTCAAGGCCTCCGCCGCCGTCTCTGGGGTGGCGTTTTTCGCAGGATGATTGCTACAGGCACTGAGCAGAGTGATCAGGGGGATAAGTACGATTAATTGACGCATGATAATTCCATAGGATCAGGTCAAATAGATTGGAGTAACGTAATGGTAGAACATTGCCCGCAGCGAGAACATCCCTAGCATGCCTGTATGCTGCCTCTCCGTTTGCGCAATCGGCGTGACCATGCATGCGCGATACCATAATCGCGCGTTATCACCCACAATAAAAAGGGTTATTTTTTATAAACTGTTAACAATGGCACATTGTTCCCCCCCACTCTGCAGAGTAAAATAACTAACGCTGACGCGCCATCGCGCGCATCATGCACCGTAGGGCGGCCTCTGCCGCTATTCGGCTGTGAAGATTGTTACATATTGCAGGCCATTGCGCGTTGCGCAAACGCGGCGTATCCATCATCATTCCGATGGGTTCCTTGCCGGCAGGCAAAACCGCTTCACGCCGCCCACGATTATCTCAACGCAGTTAACCATCGCGCCTGACCGGCAAAGTCATGCGCATGTCGACCTTCAGGTTATAAAAAATGAATCAATCTCAAGACGAAACCTATTGGAAATTCTATAACACCACCAATGGTCAATGGCGCTGGTGTAAAGTCGAGAACACCGGCTATATCATCTGTTGCTCGGAAAAGACCTTCCGCCAACGCGCCGAGTGTATCCATGATGCTCAGGCGCACGGCTACGAAAGCCCGCGAGAATTAACTCACGCCTGATCGACCGCTTCGGAGGCCGATGATGCTCGGCCTTCGCATGTTCTCTCCTCGTACTCTCTCCTCCCTTCCTTACTCGACACGGGCTCATCCCCAAGACGGCTCGCGCATACCCCTAGCCTTCTCATGCCTTCTTCCCCGCCCTATCACGTAACAAGCCCTCGCGTTACATCAATGCAGAGATGATCAGTGATCACTCCTGCAATCCCACAGCAATATTGCAAAATGTAACCATGTCGCTGGCGCGATCCACTATGCTCCACTATGCGGCGTTAACTATTTGCAACCTCATTGATCTATGCATAAAAAATAAAGGCTAAAGGAATGTTATGGATAAGATCGGCAAATACCTCATCTGGATCGTACTGGCGCTACTCGGCGCCGCCTCTCTCGCCTATATCGCCCTCCATCGTGGAGAACAGATCAACGCGCTGTGGATCGTCATCGCGGCGGTTTGTGTCTATCTGATCGCCTACCGCTACTATGGGCTGTATATCGCTCGACGGGTATTGGGCGTCGATGCCACACGCATGACCCCGGCGGTGCGTCATAATGACGGCCTGGATTACGTGCCGACGGATAAGAAGGTGCTCTTCGGCCATCACTTCGCGGCTATCGCGGGCGCCGGTCCCTTGGTCGGCCCCGTGCTCGCGGCGCAGATGGGCTACCTCCCCGGTATGCTGTGGTTGCTGGCCGGTGTGGTGTTAGCCGGGGCGGTACAGGATTTCATGGTGTTGTTCGTCTCCACGCGACGCGATGGCCGCTCACTGGGTGAGCTGGTTAAAACGGAGATGGGTAACACCGCCGGGGTGATTGCCCTGGTCGCTACCTTCATGATCATGGTGATCATCCTGGCGGTGCTGGCGATGATCGTGGTCAAGGCGCTGACACACAGCCCCTGGGGAACCTATACCGTCGCCTTTACCATTCCACTGGCGCTGTTCATGGGGATTTATACTCGCTACCTGCGCCCAGGGCGCATCGGTGAGGTGTCGATCATCGGCCTACTGTGTCTGATCTTCGCCATTATCTCCGGCGGATGGGTGGCGGAAAGTCCGACCTGGGCGCCCTACTTTGACTTTACCGGCGTTCAGCTCACCTGGCTGCTGGTAGGCTACGGCTTTGTCGCCTCGGTGTTACCGGTATGGCTACTGCTGGCGCCACGCGACTACCTCTCCACCTTCCTCAAGATCGGCACCATCGTCGGACTGGCCATCGGCATCCTGATCATGCGCCCGACGCTACAGATGCCGGCGCTGACCCGCTTCATCGACGGCAGTGGGCCGGTCTGGGCGGGCGATCTGTTCCCCTTCTTGTTTATCACCATCGCCTGCGGCGCGGTCTCCGGTTTCCACGCACTCATCGCCTCCGGCACCACCCCGAAGATGCTGGCCAACGAGAACCAAGCCTGCTTCATCGGCTACGGTGGCATGTTAATGGAATCCTTCGTCGCCATCATGGCACTGGTTGCGGCCTGCGTCATCGATCCGGGGGTCTACTTCGCCATGAATAGCCCGCTGGCCCTGCTGGCACCCGCCGGGAGCGTCGATGTGGTGGCCTCCGCCGCGCAGGTCGTCAGCGGCTGGGGCTTCCACATCACCCCCGATGCCCTACACGCCATCGCCGAGGAGGTGGGGGAGCAGAGCATCATCTCACGCGCCGGTGGGGCGCCGACCCTGGCGGTCGGCATGGCCTATATCCTGCATGGCGCGCTGGGCGGGCTGATGAATGTGTCGTTCTGGTATCACTTCGCCATTCTGTTCGAGGCGTTGTTTATTCTGACGGCAGTCGATGCCGGTACCCGAGCGGCACGCTTCATGCTGCAAGATCTGCTGGGGGTGATCTCGCCATCGATGAAGAGGACCGACTCGTTGCCGGCCAATCTGTTGGCCACCGCGCTGTGTGTGTTGGCCTGGGGGTACTTCTTGCACCAAGGCGTCGTCGATCCACTCGGCGGCATCAATACCCTGTGGCCCCTGTTCGGCATCGCGAATCAAATGCTGGCCGCCATGGCGCTGATGCTGTGTGCCGTCGTGCTATTCCGCATGAAGCGCCAAGCCTATGCTTGGGTCGCCCTGTTGCCGACCGCCTGGCTGCTGGTCTGCACCATGAGCGCCGGTTGGGAGAAAACTTTCAGCAGTGATGCGCGCGTCGGTTTCCTGGCCGTGGCCAACAAGTTCCAAGCGATGATCGACAGCGGCAACATCCCGGCACAGTACACCCAGACACAACTGGCGCAATTGGTATTCAACAATCGTCTGGATGCCGGGCTAACCCTGTTCTTCATGCTGGTGGTCGTGGTATTGGGGCTCTTCTCCCTGAAGTGTGCACTGGCGGCGCTACGCAACCCACACGCCAGCGCCCATGAGGTGCCCTATCAACCGTTGCCCACGCAAGCGCAGGCGGATGCGCCTCTCTCGCCGGGCCATCGCCGCCAAGCTTAACCCCTATCCCCCGGCGCTAAAGCGTCGGGGGAGCACGGAGGAACCATGTTCGATACGCTCGCCAAGGCCGGGAAATATCTGGGACAAGCCGCCAAGCTGATGGTCGGCGTCCCCGATTACGACAACTACGTGCAACATATGCGCCTGACACACCCCGAACAGACACCGATGAGTTATGAGGCGTTTTTTCGCGAACGTCAGGATGCACGCTACGGCGGTAAGGGCAGCACGCGCTGCTGTTAACCCCCCTCGCTGCCACGGCCATCGACGCGGCAGCATCGCTCACCAGCATGACGCCCGGCCACGCCGGGCAAGCCACACAGGAGGACACTATGCAGACCCCCGTTTCCGTCACCCTACTGACCGGCTTCCTCGGTGCCGGGAAGACCACCCTACTCAATTACTACCTACGCCACGGAACGGATCGTCGCCTGGCCATCGTCGAGAATGAGTTTGGCGCCGCCAACCTCGACGGGGCACTGCTTGAGGTCGATGACAGTGTCTCCGTCACCGAGTTGAGTAACGGTTGTGTCTGCTGTAGCGTGCGCGGTGAATTCAGTGCGGCGCTGCGCGATCTGCTGCAACGACGCCAACAGGGGGCGCTCACCTTCGACCATCTCATCATCGAGAGCACCGGGCTCGCCGATCCGGCGCCGATCGTGCAGACCTTCTTCGTCGAACCCACGCTACGCGACGCGCTACGCCTGGACGCGGTGATCGCACTGGCCGATGCCCAGCACCTCGCGACACAGTTGGATCAACACCCCGTCGCCGCCGCACAACTCGGCTGTGCCGATCGTATTCTGTTGACTAAATGCGATACCGTAGACACGGCGCATTGCGAAACGCTCTTGGCCCGCATCCGACGCATCAACTCACGTGCCGAGATTTATCAAGTCGAGCACGGCGCCTGCCCGCCGGCGCTGTGGCTGGATCTGCACGCCTTCACCCTCAGCGATGAACTGAGCCTGTCCCAAGGGTGGCATACCCTCACCCCACACGGCGACGCGCCGCCGCGACTCCGCCCATTTCGCCCCCTGCCCAGCTCCGCCATCACCGTCGATGACGCCATCCAGGCGCATCTGCTTGAAGGCGGCGTCATGGATCTTCAGCGTATCGGCCAGACGATGGAGCGTTGGGTGGAACAATACGGTCATGACATGCTGCGCTATAAGGGCATTCTGGCCATCAACGAACACCCCCAACGCCTGGTAGTACAAGGCATTCATCGGGTAGTCGGATTCGACTATGGCTCGCCCTGGCGCACCGAGGAGATCCCCTGCTCGCGTCTGGTGATCATCGGGCGTCAGTTGCCCATCACCCAACTGCGGGTCGATTTTGACGCCGCCCAGGTTACTACGGATGCATTAAGCTGAAGACCGCCGACGCGACGTATTCCCGGGAAACATAGACGCTCAACAGCGGGGGAAATAATAAGCAACGAAAAGTGGCAGAATGAATGCCGCCTAGGCAAATACATCAACAAACTTAACTAGGCGGCAGAGGAAACATCCGAAGACTTTATTTGAGGTTAAAACAACCTTTACCCGTTTAATAACTTATTACTCCTTGATTGCACGCTCCACCATCCACGCCAAGGCATAGGCGACCATCAGAAATGGGATATTAATAAATACATGATACCAGCTGCTCATTTCTCCCCAAGCCAGGGAACGCACCAGGCTCATACCGAAGAAAAAAACCACTGTTAACAACAAGGTATAATCACCATGCCCCCGATAGGCTGGCATGAATGCCCAACGCAACGAACCACGAAAACCAGAATAAATAGCAGTCAACATAATATTTCTCCTTGGATTAAACAGAACCTATACCTTTTGGTTCTAAGACGCCCCATTAATCTCATGATGAAATGCTGCGTTCAAGTCAAAATACGGAAATTAACGCTGAAAATAGAATTTCTCGTAATCGTCGCGCAGTTATAAGTTTTACTAATCAAGAAATTTTATGCACTCGCCTAACCTGTCATCCCCCGCTATCAGGCAAGCGACGGGGCTCATCACCCTCAGGCGACGCATACGCAACGGGGAAAGTTGCGTAAATAGGCATATCCAAGGATGTAAGCTAACGCTTACGCGACAAAGTATAAACTCCCGGAATGATCTAATGAGTTGCAACAGTTTTCACAAATCTATATGTTCGCACGAGCAATAATGTCTACACTAACCACTAGGACGTCGATGTCACGTCCATCGGTCTGATGTAGGCTAAAAAATCAGCTAATGATATGGAAAATCACAATAAATTTTTTACCCATATCCGCCGATGCCTCCGCTTACTGAGCGTGCGGCACGGCCTATTCGAACGTTTTCACGCGGTGTCATGTTCCGCGTTTAGGGGCCAGGCGTCCCGCCTCCCACACACAGTTTACTTGAGGCTACAGCATGCAACAGTTTCTCTGCCGTTATGACCATATTCTCACGCTAACCGAGGAAAGAACGGGAAAAACCACCGCCAGTAAAGAGCAAGGTGCCTTTGTCATCAGTGCCGAATCGCGTCCCAAGGCGATGATGATGGCCAATGCGCGCCTGGCATCCATGATCGATCTGCACAGTACCTACTACCTGACTAGCGTCGACTGCTGCACCAAGTGAGCCAGTGAACACGGGACGAGCGACACCGCCAACCGTGTTATCGACTTCCTGCAGGTGGGTGGCGCACGAGGGTGTTGTGCCGCGCCACCACACAGTGGATGACTCGCACTCGCCCTCTGCCATTCGTCGAATAAAATGTGTAGAATATTCAGCCACTGTTATAGCCCCAATCCCACATAATTTACTTATTAAAAAGAGGTTGATGTGTTAGAAAGCTTTGGCGTACTCAATATCTGGACATATGTCCTGGGTGCGGTATTTATCATCTTAGTTCCCGGCCCCAACACCCTATTCGTACTGAAGACCGGGATCACCGGTGGTGTGCGCGAAGGCTATAAGGCCGCCAGCGCCGTGTTGATCGGGGATGGTGTATTGATCTTTCTGGCCTATCTTGGGATCGCCTCCTTGATCCGCTCCTCACCGTTCCTCTTCAATCTGATCAAGATGCTGGGGGCGCTCTATCTTCTCTATCTGGGGATTAAAATCCTCTACTCTACGTTGCGCCGACGTGACACGCCGCATCAAGGAGAGGAGCGTATCGAAGTCAGCCACACCTTTCGCAAGGCGCTGACCCTGAGCCTGACCAACCCCAAGTCGATCCTGTTTTACGTCTCTTTCTTCGTACAGTTTATCGACTTGAACTACGCCCATACCGGGCTCTCTTTCCTGATCCTGGCGACGATCTTGGAATGCATCAGCATCTGCTATATGACCTTCCTGATCTTTTCCGGCGCCGCCCTGGCTCACTTTCTGGGGCAGAAGCAGCGTCTGGCACGCCTGGGTAACTCCCTGGTCGGTGTTATGTTCCTCGGTTTCGCCAGCAAGCTGGCCAGTGCAACCGCCTGATCCTCCTCGCGCGGAGAGGCTTCCCTCTCCGCCCTCCCTCACATTCTCTACGTATTGCGCCGATTATTACGCTTGGAAACACCTGGCTGGCATTTCTTTACAAAACAAGAAGAAGCCTTAGTTTTTGTATAAGTCTCTCTATTTTTGTTCCGCTAACATAAAAGTCGGCTCAACGAGTGCCTGCGATTGAGGGATTGCCAATGACGACCCAGGGACAACATCAACTGTTGGTTGACGCATTAATTCAGTGGATAGAGCAGAATCTGGATAAACGCATACTGATCGACGATATCGCCGACCGGGCGGGATATTCCAAGTGGTATCTACAACGGCTGTTCAAGGAGGTAACCGGGTATAACCTGGCCGCCTACGTCCGCCGGCGTCGACTGATCCGCGCGGCGGCCGAGCTGCAGCGCAGCAATAAGAAAATCATGGAGATCACGCTGCAATATGGCTTCGACAGCCAACAGACGTTTAGCCGAGCCTTTAAACGCCGCTATGGCACGTCACCCGGCAGCTACCGCCAACGCGCCGACGCACAAGGGGGGGAGCACCTCAGCGGCCCCCTGCTGGCGCCGATGTAATCACGCCCCCTCGATGACGGGGGCGTGGCCCCAATTTATTGGGTCAGCGCATCCTGTACCTGCGGCTGCGCCTGCCAGATACGATATTTCACCTGTACCCCTTGTGGGACATAGACCACCAGCGGCAACTTGCTGTTATAACGCTGCAAGGCATCATCGCCGAGATGCACCGTGACAAACGCCTGATGGCGCTGACTGTCTGGGCAAGCCATCAGGGTGCCCACCGGCCCGGTGACCTTATCCATCACCAGATAGTCGTATCCCCATCCCTCCAGAGTCTTACTCTCCAGCTCACCCATCAGACGCTGGCGGTTGCAATCCACCGACAGCGTTTTGCCGATCAGCAACTCGACGCGCAGATCCGCCTCGTCGGCACGCGGCGGCAGAGCGATCACCTGACGCGTCATGCCTTTCTCCGCCTGCGGATAGGGGGCGATCTTATCTAACGGTTGCGGGCTCCGATCCGTCGTACCAGCCCAGGCGGTAGCAGAAGAGGCGGCGAGCAACATGCCGGCCATCACCATCGAGAATGTCTTCATCATCAAATCCTTGTTTAAGCTATCTCGGCCTCAGACTAGCACATTCTCTTGCCATCCCCCCATCGGCTTATTCTGACAAAGCGCTAGAGGTAAAAGATCATGCTACAGCCGGAATAAAAGGCAGCATAAAAAAACGGCCCCAAGGGGCCGTTATGCTTACTCGTCGATGCCTTTACTACGCAGGTAATCCTCGTAGCCGCCACCGAAGTCGACCACCTTCTGCGGGGTGATTTCGATGACCCGAGTGGCCAATGAACTCACGAACTCACGGTCATGAGAGACGAAGATCAGGGTACCTTGATATAATTCCAGCGCAATGTTCAACGCCTCGATGGACTCCATATCCATATGGTTCGTCGGTTCGTCCATCACCAGCACATTGGGGCGGCGCATCATCAGCTTACCGAACAACAGACGCCCTTTCTCGCCCCCCGACAGGACCTTGACCGACTTCTTGATATCTTCTTGGCTGAACAACAGACGGCCTAGGAAGCCGCGCACCGCCTGCTCGTCGTCCCCTTCTTGGCGCCACTGGCTCATCCAGTCGAACAACGTCATCTCTTGTTCGAACTCATACTCATGATCCTGCGCGTAGTAGCCGATCTGCGCGTTCT
The DNA here is from genome assembly GCF_003113495.2 of Edwardsiella tarda ATCC 15947 = NBRC 105688. Lineage (NCBI taxonomy): Bacteria > Pseudomonadati > Pseudomonadota > Gammaproteobacteria > Enterobacterales > Hafniaceae > Edwardsiella > Edwardsiella tarda. The sequence goes on along the minus strand of NZ_CP084506.1, from coordinate 1,007,537 downwards.
CGGCCCACTTGACGGTCCCGGCGTCCGGCGTCAAATCGCCGACTAAGGTCTTTAACAGCGTCGACTTACCGACCCCGTTCGTCCCCAGCACCGCGACCTTCTCGCCCGCCTCGAGCAACAACTTCAGGCCGCTGAATAGCGGGCCATTGTCGAATCCCTTGCTGAGATCCGTCAGCTCGAGAGCGTTGCGGAACAACTTCTTCTCTTGCTCGAAGCGAATAAAGGGGTTCTGTCGACTGGAGGCCTTAACATCATCCAGTTTAATCTTCTCGATCTGACGCGCACGCGAAGTGGCCTGACGCGACTTCGACGCGTTGGCGCTAAAGCGACTCACGAACGATTGAAGCTCGGCAATCTGTGCCTTCTTCTTGGCGTTATCGGCTAACAGGCGCTCACGCGCCTGAGTCGCGGCGGTCATATAGTCGTCGTAATTACCGGGATAGATGCGCAACTCACCATAGTCCAGATCGGCCATATGGGTACATACCATGTTGAGGAAATGGCGGTCATGCGAAATGATGATCATGGTGCTGTTGCGCTCATTAAGCACCGTCTCTAACCAACGGATCGTATCGATATCCAGGTTGTTGGTCGGTTCATCAAGCAGCAGAATATCCGGATCGGAGAACAACGCCTGCGCCAGCAGCACACGCAGCTTCCAGCCGGGGGCGACCTCACTCATCGGCCCATAATGTTGTTCGACAGGAATACCGACGCCCAGCAACAGCTCACCGGCGCGCGCCTCGGCGCTATAACCATCCATTTCACCGTAAGCGACTTCCAGATCGGCGACACGGTATCCCTCTTCTTCGCTCATCTCGGCCAGCGCATAGATGCGATCACGCTCTTCCTTGACCGCCCACAGCTCATGATGTCCCATGATGACGGTATCGATGACACTGTATTTCTCAAAGGCAAATTGATCCTGGCGCAACTTACCCAGACGCTCATTCGGATCCAACGCGACATTACCGGCGGTCGGTTGCAGATCGCCCCCCAGAATCTTCATCAGGGTAGATTTACCGCAGCCGTTCGCACCGATCAAACCGTAACGGTTGCCGCCACCGAACTTGACCGAAATGTTCTCAAACAAGGGTTTACTGCCAAACTGCATGGTGATGTTGTTACTTATCAGCACAGCGCGATCTCAATAGGTTAACGTGATTTTGCTCACATTATGCCACAATTGCCGCGCAAATGTCGTCCATTGTCGCCCCCTATCCTCAACACATCCCGGGTGACCGCCTTCCGCCCTCATCGCGTTAATTGGACAGTTATTGTTCGATCATCGATAAATAATCGATTAAATAGGTTCTATTATTAAATTAATATTAAAACTTTCTGCCAAACTGACGAAATACTTTATAGCGTGCAGCATTAACTGTCGCACCAGTCAATAATTTTCCAGCTGAAATTATAAACATGAAAAGGATAGTGCTAATTTAGTATAAAAAGTAAATAAACCCCATTAAGTGATAAATAGTAAACAACAAGGTTAAATAACAAACCATTTTACCGATATATTTTTAGTGCGGGTAAACGCCTTCACTTAGAGCCTATCCGAGTAGGCGTGTATTGTTGCAGCCAGTTTGGACACGGACAGCGCGCAACAACCGGAGCGTACACGCAATACCTGAGGATTATTCGCTTCGCTCACCCTGCGGGCCGCCCTGAAGGGCGTGCAAAACTGAGTTAAGTTTTGGGTGAGCACGGCCCAGGGTCAAATGGCAAATAAAATAGCCTAATGGGATAGGCTATTATATCTAAAAATAACGATATAAAGGGATCTATGAAGAATAACGAGCAAGATATTATGATGTTTTTTTTAGGGTTATTGACTCATTGGCATAAAAAAGTGTTCAGCGGCCAGCACCCTCATCCACGCCACACTAACCCAGCCATCAATGCCGGGGGACGCGGCCTATGCGAATAAACCTAGAGGTCTTACTGATCCTGGATGCATTAGATCGTCACGGCAGTTTTGCCGCCGCCGCTCAATCGCTCTATAAGACGCCGGCCGCGCTAAGCTATATGGTGCAAAAGTTGGAAAGTAACTTAAATCTACAACTCCTCGATCGCAGCGGGCATCGCGCACGTTTCACTCAAGCCGGGCGTATTATTCTCGATAAGGGACGCCATCTACTCAGCGAGGCGCACGCGTTAGAGCAGCAGGCGCTACTGCTGGAGTCGGGTTGGGAGACGGAGATCATCGTCGCGCTAGAGGGGTATACGCTGCCGGAGATCCTACACCCGGCGATCACGGACTTCCTCAGTCAACATCCGCATACCCGCCTACATTTAGCCCCCGCGCGCTCGGCCCAAATTGGCCTAGCGGGGCTCGATACCGGCACCGATATCATCATCGGCACCGCGGCGCGATTACCCGAACAGGGCGGTTATGTCTACCAGGCGCTCGGCATCATCGAAACCTTGCTGGTCGTCGCCCCGCATCACCCATTGGCACAAGCCACCACCCCCCTCACACCCAGCCAACTCGGCCAACATCGCACGATTGAGATGGGCGAACGGCTCGGCCAGCCGGCGATAACGCACACGCAGGAGGCGAGCCATGCCCCGCTCATCGTCTACGATATCTACTGCCAGATCAGCCTGTTACTCAATGGCGTTGGCATCGGTTATCTCCCCTACCATATTGCACGGCGCTATCTGACACAGCAGACGCTGATCGCCTGCCCACTTAGCTTTAGCCCCGCCCATGAGATCGCGTATATTGGCTGGCGCGCCGCCAAGAATGGGCGCGCCGTGCAGTGGTGGCGCGAACGCTTACTGAGCGGAGAGTTACGCACGCCCTTAGGTTATGCTTAATCCCCCGACCGCCCTGCCGCAGTACACGTTTTCACCATCGTACTGCGCACTGCTCCCGACATTCTGCTCGGCAGACGATTTAATTAATTAGCTAAAACATTAAAGTTTTTACTCTATCTTCCGACAGTAATAACACCTTATTCCGATCCTTTTATCCGATCGGTAGTTTTCTCATGCTGTTATGACAGGTTACACAATGTTCGAACGATTAAAAATTTCACGGGGTCTGATGGCTGTGCTCGCGCTATTCTGCGGCCTACAGATTTTTTCCGGTATTTGGAGCCTGCGTGATGCCTCCACTACCGATACCCGCCTAGATGAGATCTCGCGGGGATTTAGCCAAATTATGGCGATGGACCGTGCCTACGCCTCGATCACGCAAATCCGTGAAGAGATCATGAAAGACGCGCTGGCATTGAGTGCACACGGCGACGACGATAACGCGCGTACTTCACTCACCAATCTGCAGCAGCGTCTGGTGAGTGTCGACCAAGAGATGGAAAACTTTTATGCCCTCTCACGCGCCAGTGGCCATGACAATGGCCGCGCAGAGAAGGTCAAAGGATTATATGGCAAAGCTCGCGCCGATCTGGTGACCATGATCGAACGACTGCAGAATAACGATATTAATGGTTTCCAAACCATCCTGCAGAATCACTCCAGCACCGGCTTCATGTCCTCGCTGGACGACGCTTCCGACTACGTCGCCAACAAGATCATCCAACCGGCGGCGCAGGCAGCCTCCGCCAATTACCATCAAATTATCCCACTGACTATCGGCTTTATGCTGCTGTTCGTTGCGATCACAGCGCTGGTCATGTATTGGGTTCGTCACTACATCATCGACCGCATTCAGCAAGTTATCGCCTACCAGGCGGAGATCGCACACGGCAATCTGGCCATCGATATCCAGGCGCGTGGCGATACCGAAATTAGCCAACTGATGCAGGGATTGCGCCATATGCGCGACGAGTTGGCTAACATGGTTGGCGCGGTGCGCAACGGCACCAGCCACATCTTCACCGGGGTGCAGGAAATCGCTGCCGGTAACAACGATCTCTCCAGCCGTACCGAAGAGCAGGCGAGCTCCTTGGAAGAGACCGCCTCCAGCATGGAGCAGATCTCCAGCACGGTGAAAAACAACGCAGATAGCGCTCGTGAGGCGACCGAACTGGTGCAGAAAGCCTCCGCCATCGCCGTCAATGGCGGCGAGATCACTCGCCAGATGGTCAGCACCATGACCGAAATCGCCGAAAGCTCACGCAAGATCGGCGACATCACCGGTGTCATCGATGGTATCGCCTTCCAGACCAACATCCTGGCGCTCAACGCCGCCGTCGAAGCCGCGCGGGCTGGCGAGCAGGGACGAGGTTTCGCCGTGGTCGCGGGGGAAGTCCGTAACCTGGCACAGCGCAGTGCACAGGCCGCCAAGGAGATCAAGGGGCTGATCGAGGCCTCCGTCAGCCGCGTCGAGCAAGGCAATCAGTTGGTGGAGAATGTGAGCCAGTCGATGGGCGACATCGTCACCTCCGTGAACCATATCTCCGATACCATGCTAGAGATCTCATCGGCCTCGGAGGAGCAGAGTCGCGGTATTGCCCAAATCGCGCAGGCCATCAACGAGATGGATAAGGTGACGCAACAGAACGCCGCCTTGGTTGAGCAATCCGCCGCCGCCGCCGGTGCGTTGGAGGAGCAGGCCGATCGCCTGACCCAGACCGTCGCACAGTTCAAGATCAGCCCGCAAGAAAGCGCCATCCCGCCCGCCGCACCGAGCGTCAGCCCGCAATCCCCCATCGTCAAGAAGGCCCCACTCTCGACGCGTGAGAACGCAGACGACGATAACTGGGATACCTTCTAATTTCCCGCATACGGCATGTCAGACGGCATGCCGCCACCCCCAGCACGTGTCCGTGCGCACACGCTATGACGCCGCCTGCGCGCCACAGGTGATTACCGCGCAACTTTGCCCTACCATAGGGAACTCTATTTCTATTGCCAGCTAGCGAGAGAGCCCCATGGCCATTATCCCGAAAAACTATGCCCGCTTGGAAAGCGGTTACCGCGAGCAAGCCCTGAAACTGTTTCCCTGGGTCTGTGGCCGCTGCGCCCGCGAGTTCGTCTACTCCAACCTGCGAGAATTGACGGTACATCATCTCGATCATGATCATACTAACAACCCGACAGACGGCAGTAACTGGGAGTTACTCTGTCTGTATTGTCATGATCATGAGCACGAAAAATACACCGAGGCCGACACGTTTGGTACCCGCGTCGTCGCCGGAGAGGACGCTCAGCACGAGGTGGGCGTGGCGACCTACAACCCGTTTGCCGACCTGAAAAGCCGCTTGAGCGGGAAAAAATAGTCGCCAGCGGGGTGACGCCGCTGCGTCACCCCGCTGAGCGCTGGCGCGGATTACCAGGTATATTTCAGGCCGATACGATAGCGTCCCTGACGCCGGTCGCTGTCGCGGCTCTCCTTAATATCACCAATTTCGATAAAGGGGCGCCAGTTGGCATCAATGGCATATACCACCCTAAAGTTATTGGCATAATCCCACTTTTTACCGTTATACAACGGCTGACCATTGGCGGACATCTCACGCATCAGATCCAACTGATACTGAAAGTTCCACTGCCCCCACTTATAGCCAATAAACGTATCAAACTCTTGGATCTTTGAATGGTAAGGCTGCTGGTCTACCCCCTTCATCGAGTAGTCCCATAGTTTCCACTTATAGCGGCCATGGATATAGAAACCATTATCGAAGGTGTAATTCAGGCGCACAAATGGAATGAAGACCAGCCCCTCAGAGGTAAAGTCAAAGGAGTTTCCTGCCAGCAACAGGGTATTTTTATTTAGATCAGTATAATAAAAAACATTCAGTTCAGAGCCATTCAGGTACATCTGGTCATAGGCTTGATCATCGTGGTTACCATAGCGGGCATCGAACTCGAAGCCGATATGATTACCGGTATCTAAAAACACCTTAAACCTATCGCTATGTTTCTTTACGCCCTCGCGATACTCATGACGGTATTCAACGCTGGTTTTATAATTATTGGCCCATGACTGAGAGGCAGAAAACAAGCATGGGAGTGCGGCCAAGTAAATTAACTTGTTCATCGTATCCTTAACTCTTTTTCATAGTATTGACTGATGGGTAACCCGCGCATTGCCGTCATGACACCCGGGCCATAGCGCATTGACGCCGCACAGCGCCGGTACGTTCGGAGGCCGCCGTTAGCGTAGGGGTATACTACGCGCACTAAAGTTTCATATTATTACGCACGATCACAAAACCGCACTAAATAGAAAGCAAGCGAAAGAAATAAAAAGAAAGAATAGCGCCATAATCAAAAAAAAACGGTATCACCTTGCGGTGATACCGTCGCAGTCAAAGTAACCCCTAAAAACGCTTCGGCAATTAATTACCCTTCAGACAGTGGCCAGCGCCGAAAATAGATATGGCTAGCCTGAGCATCGACCTTGGCCACATTGTCGGCCAAGAGGTGACGCGCCACCGTAAAGGCGAATTCAAAGCTAACACCCAACCCCTTGGCGGAGATGAAACGCCCATCGACCACCACGTCACGATCGACATATTCGCCATCGGCAAAGCGCTCAGCCAACTTATCCCCGGTACTATAACGCCGACCTTCCAGCAAGCCATGCGCCGCTAAGACCTTGGCGCCGGAAGAGCACAATGCACAGATATACTTGTCGGCGGCGATATGGCGACGCAAGAAAGCCAAGACCATGGCGCTGGCATTAAGGCGATCGGTACCCTGTGGCCCGCCCGGCATCATCACTGCGTCATACAGCGTCTCTTGGCGATCGGCCAGCAGCGCATCCGCTCGGATAGGGGTCTCAAAATAGCTATTCAGTGCCAGGCTCTCCTCGCAGGAGAGGATCTCCACCTGAATATCCAGGCGACGCATGATGTCGATAAACACCACCGCCTCCCCCTCTTCAAAACCGTGTGCCAGCAATACGGCAACGCGCTTCGTCATGCTGCTCTCCTCTTACAGTTGCCCGGCGCTGCCGCAGATACGGATCTTATGCTCGACGACCTGTTGCATCGCCGCCTTACCCGGCTCCATATAATGACGCATGTCGTTGGCGGCCGGATGGCTGGCAAAGTAAGCCTTCACCGCATCGGAGAAGGCGATCTTCAGTTCGGTCGCAACGTTAACCTTGCAGATCCCCAGCGACACGCAGCGCTCCACATCCTGATCGGGAATCCCAGAGGCGCCGTGTAGGACCAACGGTACCTCGGTCTGGCGGCGGATCTGAGCCAAACGATCGAAGTCCAGACGCGGCGCCTCTTTGTACATCCCATGGGCGGTGCCGATGGCAATCGCCAGCGAGTCGATGCCGGTGGCTTGCGCAAACTCAGCCGCCAAGGCCGGATCGGTATAGCTGCCGTGCGCCGCATCGACCACCAGATCATCCTCTTGGCCGACCAGACGCCCCAACTCCGCCTCGACGGTGCAATCCAAGCGGTGGCAATACTCCACCACTTGGCGTGTCAGCGCCACGTTATCGGCAAAGCTATGATGTGAGGCATCGATCATCGCCGACTTGACGCCACTGGCCACCTTGGCACAAATGTCGTCATAGGATTCATGATGATCCAGATGCAGCGCCAGCGGAATACGGTATTCACGCGCCGCCTCACGGCAGATATCAACCAGGTAAGCGACACCGGCATAACTAAAGGTGCCCGGCGTTCCCGCCAGGATCACCGGAGAACCCATTTGCGCCGCCGTCTTGGCGATCACCTGGATGGTCTCCAGGTTATGAATGTTAAACGCCGGTACGGCGTAGCCCCTGGCCTGCGCTTGCAGCAACATATCCCGGGAAGAAACCAAAAACATCGTCACACCTCCGCATCTTCATATGCTTTCATTTAACCATCAAAATAAAACAAAGAAAACATTCAAAAGATAATAAAAGTGTGACTCCGTCCGGCGAAACTAAAAGTAAAGATCCATTTTCGAGCTATAGCAGGTGACGCCTTTACGCAACAGGTTGTTTTTCGGCCGCTCGGCGCGTCCCGTCAGACTCTCCAACAACCACTGCCAAGGACGTTGACGGCTCAAGCGGCGGCTAAGCGGGGTCTGCGTCTGGGTATAATCATGGCGAAACAGCACCACACTTTCGCCCGTCTCACGGCACCCGAACAGTTGCATCCCCGTCTCCTCGATACGTAGGGAGAAATCGTGCTGCTCGATCGGCAACGGTTGCTCCTGCGCCTGCCACAATCCATTCTGGGGCGCGCTGTACAAGGCAATATTCAAGGCGCGCAGCGACCAGAAGCTACTGGCCGGTCCACTGTAGTTGTCCACCAGGCGCGCATCATCGGCAAATAGCCCCTGAGTCGGCGCACCGGCACGCATCGCACCATTGGCGATGAAGTAACGTAGCGTCACCGCCAATGCGCGCTTGGCCAGGCCAAGGGTGGCGGGGGATGGCGCCTGACTGGCCTCAGCCAGGAGTGGCGCGGCGGCGGCCAGCCGATAACAGGCGCTACGTCCGAAGAAGGCGATGCCTTGCGGGGTCAGCAGATGGCGATAACCCGCGTTAAACTGCTGCAATGTCTGCTGAATAAAGGCCTGATCGAATTGCGGATCGATCTGATTTAGCCAATACAGGGAGTAATGGAAACCCCAGGCGTTGTAATAGTCATAGTTACCGCGTGCACCATCACGGAACCAGCCTTCGCCGACATGGAATTCCTTAATACGTTGGTATTTTTGCTGATCGACCTCCCCCTCACCGCGCAGATCGCGTAATACCATCTCGACCGTTAACCCGAACAGATGCCAGTTATTATCGACGGTTTGGCGTGCCGGTACCTGCGCGAACCAAGCCAGGACTTGTTCACGCTGGCGAGCATCGTAACGCGCCCACACCCAGCGCTTACTCAGCCAGAGTGCCAACGCCAGATCGGCACTCTCACAGATGCGCTGGTCGTAATCGTGTAACGTCCCCCAATAGCCGGGGTGGGCCGGGTCGGTACCGGCCAGAAACGCCCGACTCAACAGATCGGCGATATCCCAACGTTGACCATTCAATCCGCTCAGCACACTGCCCCGCGCCTGGCTGACTGCACCATGCAACCAGGCCGCCAGCGTCGGCAGTACCCGACTGCATCCCTCCATCGCATCGGTGCGTGCATTCTGTTGGCTGGGGCGCCCTGGGTAGTAGGCGTGGCTGTAGTCCCACACCGCATAATGATCGAAGGCCTCGGCGACGTAGCGCACCAGCATGTCACACTGCTGTTCCAGCGGCTGGCTATCATCGGCGAAACAGGCGCGCAGCGCGGCATCGTTACGCGTATAGGCACGCTTACGCCAGCGCAGCCGGACCAAGCGTTCACGCAACAGACGCAGATACATCTGCGCATCGGGATGTTCATAAGGGATGATCGGACGCGGCGCGCCGTCGATTTTCTTTTGCGCCATTTCGGTTCCTTCGCTGAAAAAAAGTCAAAAAAAGGGCAGCGCACACCACGCTGCCCCGATACAAAACTTAACTGCGGGCCGACTGCTCCAAGATATGGTAGCGATCCTGGCCCCAGGCGACCGGCTTCGGCTTGGTCTTGATCCACTCATGGTAGGCGGCCTTCATCTCGGCCACGCGCTGTGGATACTTAGCCGACAGATCCTGGGATTCCGCCGGGTCGAGGCGATCGTTGAACAACTGGACCTTATCGCTACCGTCGTCATAGAAGTAGAGCGTCCACTCCCCGTCGCGTACCGCCCAAGATGAGGGCGAGAGCTTCTCCAGGTTCGGGTTCTTCGGCGGCTGCGGGGCCTCATAGCTGATCCACTTCCAGTAGTCGAACCAGAACGGCTGGTTCTCTTCGCTGTAATGCTTGGCGCCCGGTCCGGCCCAGTACAGATAGCGGTGCGGTGAGGTCTGCGCCTTGCCGCTCAGCTGCGGCATGATGTCGCGCCCATCCACCTTCATGCTAGCGGGAATGGTGATCCCGGCGGCCTTCAGCGCGGTCGGCAGAATGTCGATGGCGCTGACCATCACGTTGCTCTGTGTCCCGGCCGGGATATGTTTCGGCCAGTAGGCGACGAAGGGAACATGCACCCCACCGTTAAACATCTGCCCCTTGAAACCCCGATCCATCCCGTTGAGCGGCATCGGCGACTCATGCACCGCTCCATTATCGGAGATAAAGAAAATCAGCGTATTATCCAACTCACCCAAGGCCTTCAGACGGGCGATGATCTCACCGATACCTTCATCTGCAGCATTAATGGCGGCGAAATATTTATCCGCCTCGACGTTACCGGTCTGGAACTTGTCCATATAGCGCGCCGGTGAGGCCTGCTCTAGCGGGATATGCGGAACGCTGTAGGCCAAGCTGATAAAGAAGGGTTTGCCCTTATTCTCATCGAGGAACTTCAGGGTTTCGTTGGTCAGGTTATGCGTCAGGTAGCCCGGCGCGGCAATATTCTTACCGTTTTGCCAGATGGCCGGTGAGTTCCACAGCGCCGCCCCGGACGCGTAATAGCTGTAGGAGTAGTCGAAACCACGCTCTTCCGGCCCGTAGCCCGGCGCGCTGATGGAGATCATGTTGTCGTGATAGTCACGGGTCTGATCGGCCTTATCGACATAGTTTTTCTTTTCGATACGCGCGTTGTGCCACTTGCCGATATTGGCGGTGGCGTAGCCGTTCTCTTGGAACAACGCCGGTAGCAATTTGATATCCAATGGCACGCCGAGCAGTGCATCATCGTTGCTGTAGGTGCCGAAGCTGGCCGGATAACGGCCGGTAAAGATGCCAGCACGCGACGGTCCACACACCGGATGGGCGACGAAGGCGTTAGTCATCTTCACCCCTTGGTTCGCCAGTTGCGCCACATTCGGCATCGCTCGGCGCGCCGCATCGATCATCTTATCCAGGTCGCCCTGATAACGGGCGGCGACGGGGCGCTGCGCTAACGCCTTGGGATCTAACGCCTCTAACGCAAAATCAAGTTGCCCCGTCCCGAGGTCATCCATGATCACCAACAGGACATTGGGGCGGCTATTGTCCGCCGTCGGGGCGGCCTGAGCTGTCGCGGCGCCGCACAGGCAGGCAGCGGCGACGAGCCCTGCCAACTGCTTCTTCTTGCTACTGAAAAACGTCATTGCCAACTCCGTTATTATGCATGCTTAAGTAAAGGCATCACATCCGCCGCCACACCGCCGCGTCGGATCACCGCCTGCATCATCTGCATCGCCTGGGCGGTATGAGTAAAAAAGTGCAAGTAGGAGGGGCACAGATAGTTGTGCCGCTGACGCTCATCGGGCAAGCCAATGAGGCGATGTTTCGGGCAGCCGCCATGGCAGAGAGGACGCACCGGACACTGTTGGCAGCGCGTCGTCAACTTATCCTGCTTAGCCTGGCCGAAACGCTGCTGACGCGCCGACGTCGCCAGCTTTAGCAACGACGTATCGGCGATATTGCCCAAGCGGTTGGCGGGATAGACGAAATGGTCGCAGCTGTAAATATCGCCGCTGGCCTCGATGATCAATGCCTGTCCGCAGGTCGCCGCCTGTACACAGGTCGAGGCGGGATAGCCCATCCATACCCCAAGCAGACTGTCGAACTCCCGCACGTAATAACGCCCCACATCCTGCGTAACCCAGGCGTCGAAGACGTCACTCATAAATTGACCGTAACCGTGCGCCGGTACGCTGAAGGGCGCCATCGTCGGTGAGGCGGGCGGCGAATAGTGACGCCCCTGGCCGCAGCCGATGGACGCATCGACCTCCACCAGCGGAATAAACTGCATGAACGTCGACCCCAGCGCCTTGAGCGCTTCATAGGTCTGACGCCCTTTATCCCAGTTCTGATCATTCACCACCGTCAGGGTATTGAACTCCACCTGATGATGACGCAAGGTTTCGATGGCACGACAGACACGATCGAAGGTGGGTTGCCCCTGTGCGGCGATACGGTAGCGGTTATGCACCGCGGCTAATCCATCCACCGAGACGCCGATCAGAAACTGCTGCTCGGCGAAGAAATCGGCCCACTGGCTATTGATGGCGATACCGTTAGTCTGGAAGCTGTTGGTGATAGTCTTGCCGTCGGCATACTTCTTCTGGTACTCCACCGCCTTCTGATAAAACGGCAATCCCGCGAGCATCGGTTCGCCACCCTGCCAGGCGAAGTCGACCTGTTCGCCCGCATGCGACTGAATATAGTCGCGCACATAGCGGCGCAGCGTGGCATCGCTCATCGTCTCCGCCGCGCGCGCGCCCGCCTGTTGCGGCACCACCTCCTCCTTCTCCAGGTAGAAGCAGTAACTACAGCGCAAGTTACAACGATAACTCGCCGGCTTGGCCATCATATGAAAATGAGCTTGCGGCGCAGAGGGAGAACGCGACATGAGAAACACCCCAATTTAAAACGATGTTTCTTATTTTACGAAAGAGAAAGCAAAGATACGCTGCGTAAAATCACAGTATCGAAAAAAATCGAAAGTGAAAAGATCCGGAATAGTGTCTAGCGTACACCTGTAACGAAAGTTGGCGAAAGAACGCCCGACCAAAGCCGGGCGTCATGTGTCATCCTGGGTCGATCAGGCGTACAGATCCAACATCGCACACCCCGCCAGCAGATAGGCACCGGCACCGTAATCGATGTTGTGCTGCGCCTGCACATCGCGCGGGTTGAAGGCGGGCAACTGCACCCAGCCCAGCATGCCATTAGGCTGGATACAGCCATGTAATGCCGCCCAGGCACGCTCGACGATCGGCTGGTAGCGCTCACGTGCCAGCAACCCCTGCGCGATGCCCCAGGCTAAGCCATAGCAGAACAACGCCGTGGCGCTGCTCTCCGCCGCCGGGAAGCGCTCGGGATCACGCATACTGGTGCGCCACATGCCATCGGCCTGCTGGTAGTCACTGATCGTCTCCGCCAGATCGCCGAACAACGCCAGATAGCGCGCACGACTCGGATGATCCGCCGGCAGGTGTGCCAAGATGCGCGGTACCGCCGCCAACACCCAACCGTTACCTCGGCTCCAGAATACTTTCTCACCATTTTCTTCCCGCAACTCACCGCCCTGCCCGTCGGGAATGTAGCGGTAATCGCGATAGAATAGGCCACTCTCAGGATCGTACAGATGGTCGACCGCATCCCAGAAGGCGACATCCATATAGTCGACGTAGCGGCTATCGCCAGTGCGCGCACTCAGCGCGGCGAAGGCCGGCGGTGCCATGAACAGCGCGTCACACCACCACCAATCTTCACGACCGGGACGCGGCTCATCCACCATCTGACCCAGCGCCTTGATGGTCGGCTCCAGAGCCTCCGGCTGCTCGACCTGGGAATAGACATCCAAATAGGCCTGGCAGCACACCATGTCGTCGGCGAAGCGGGCATTAGGGCCGGTACGGAAACCGGTGTGCAGCGTGTAGTTCATCACTCCATCGAGATAGCACTGATCGCCGGTCGCCTGCCAGGCGGCGGCGACGCAGGACCAAAATACGCCGCGCTCCCAATCGGTATCCTTAATGAAACGCGTCTTGCCGCTGCGGCGTACCACACTGCGTGTCTGGTTGGCCGCCTGATAGCGGTACACCCGCAACATGTCAGCCAGGATCTCTTCACGTGTTATCGCATTCATTGCATTATCCTCACTGGGCCCGCGCGCCAGCAACTGGCGACTCCCCTGCGGGCCTCCGATTAGTGGTGGCCATGCCGGGCATGACCCTCCCTGGTTATCATGTATCGAACCGGTACTCAGGCCCGGCTCATCACGCGTCAGGCCGAACGCCGGTAGGCGCACTCACCGTTGATATAGGTCTCGACAACCGTCATCGCCTCATCGACCACGGTAAAGTTTGCCAGTGCACCGGCGCGGATCTCACCCAAACGCTCCGTCAGACCGAGGTAGGCGGCCGGTACCGCCGAAGCCATCTGCACGGCTTCCCACGCCGGAACGCCCGCCAGATTGATCATGTTGCGTACCGCCTGATCCAGGCTACAGGTACTGCCCGCCAACGATCCATCGTCGGTGCGCGCCTCGCCGTTACGCACGGTGATCTCCTGAGCACCGAGTCGATAACGCCCCTCACCCAGTCCACCGGCACGCATACAGTCGGTGATCAGGGCGATGTGATGATAGCCCTTGCTACGATAAGCCAAGTTGAGCATCACCGGATGAACGTGGATCCCATCGGCGATCAACTCCGCCAGCATATCCAGATACAGCACCGCCCCACAGCAACCCGGCTCACGATGATGCAACCCAGACATGCCGTTATACAGATGAACGCCGCAATCGGCGCCCAAGGCATGGGCGCGCTGAACCTGAGAAAAACTGGCCGCGGTATGGGCAACGCCCACCTTGACGCCGCGCGCGCGCCACCAGGCGATGGCTTGCAGAGCCGTCTCCGATTCGGGCGCCAGCGCGGCACGTAGCAGGGTGCCATCACTGGCCTGCCACAACGCCTCTAGCGCATCGGCATCCGGTTCACACAGGAAGGTCTCGGGATGAGACCCCCGATAAGGTGCGGTAAAATGTGGCCCCTCAAGGAAGCTACCCAATAAGCGGGCACCCTGCCGTTGCCCGGCGGCGATAAACGCCCCGACCTGTTGCAGCGCCTGGCAGACATCCTGCTGTGGCGCACTGACGGTGGTACCCACCCACGCCACCACCCCACACTGCGGTAAGGCATCGGCGATGGTTTGTAGTGCCTGCGGTGTCGCATCCATCACATTGGCGCCGGCACGACCATGAATATGAATGTCGATCAATCCCGGCCATAGCGTATGACCGGCCAAGCGCACCACCTGGACGCCCGAGGGGATCGACGACCCGACAGCGGTGATGATGCCATCCTCGACCACTACGGCGACATCGCGCTCTATGCCGTGCGGGGTAAAGACCCGGTCGGCCAGATAGGCAATCGGCATCATCTTACAGTCCGTCGCTCGCTTCGCATTCGACGGGGGCCATCGCGGCTTCCAGCGTCTGACGCATATTCTGTACGCTGCTGGCGCCGATCTCTTGCAGGATCGCCACCAACTCCGCCAGCGTGGCACCATCGCGCTCGAAGGCGGCGTTGGCGATCATCGGCAGGTTGACCCCGGCTAACACCTCAACGCCGTCACGGCTCATCAGCACATTCAGCGCACGATTACAGGGCGATCCCCCCGGCAGGTCGGTCAGGAACAGGACACCTTCG
Source organism: Edwardsiella tarda ATCC 15947 = NBRC 105688 (assembly GCF_003113495.2). Lineage (NCBI taxonomy): Bacteria > Pseudomonadati > Pseudomonadota > Gammaproteobacteria > Enterobacterales > Hafniaceae > Edwardsiella > Edwardsiella tarda. The sequence continues at coordinate 992,503 of NZ_CP084506.1, read as the reverse complement.
CCCCCATCCACCTCATCGGCGGCCTGGCGCAAGGCGGCCTCCAGATCGTCGGTAGACATGGACTCAACAAAATCGATAAAACGCATCTGCGGCTGTTCGCCGGCGATGGCCCGTACGGCAGAAGCCATGCCGCTAGCGAAGTGGATGTGACCGGAAATGACAAGACCAATCATGGAATAACCCTTACAACTGACTCATTGGTAAACTCCCCGCCCATCGATGATGGCGCGGGGAGCGACGATTACAGAATACCCATCAGGTGGCCGACGACGCCGGCCGCCAAGGTCGAGAAGATCAGCACCGGAGGCTTAGCCCAGAAGCCGGTTCCCTTCACCATGCGGAACATAAAGAAGACCAACAGCAACGGCAGCATGTTTGGCATGATCTTGTCGAACAAGGCGCTCTGGAGATCCACCGTCTTGCCGCCCAACTCTATCGATGCCGTGGTACTGAAGCGGATAAAGGTGGCGCACAACGCCCCGATGACGAAGATACCCATGATGTTGGCGGCGCGCGCCAACTTCTCGGTGGCATCGCTCATGCTCACCATCGCCGCCGTACCGGCGCGATAGCCCATGAACATCAGGCCGAAGTAGACCAGGAAGTGGACGATCTGATACAGGATAAAGAACACGAACGGACCCGCGATGGAGCCATCGATGGCGATGGAGGCCCCCAGCGCCAGCGTCAACGGCATCAACGTCATATGGTCGATGGCATCACCGATCCCGCCGGTCGGGCCCATGCCCGCTACCTTCATCACGTTGATGGTAGACGGCTTCTCCTTGTTCTCTTCCATCGCGATGGCGGTGCCCAGCAGGAAGGTGAACAGTTTCGGACTGGCGTTAAAGAATTGCAGATGGTTCTTCAGCGACTTAGCCAGATCTGCGCGGTTATTACCGTGGATCTTCTTCAGGGCCGGGATCATCGAGTAGGCAAAGCCACCGCCCTGCATACGTTCGAAGTTGAAGTTACCTTCCATGAACAACCCGCGGAACGCGCACTTCCACAGATCCTTCTTGGTGATCACCTTGCGGACTTCACCATCCTGATAAGCATCCACGTTGTCCACCAGGCTGGCGGCCTTACGTGTTTCTTCCTGCGCCGGAGAGATAATGACTTCAGATGCCATCTTCGAATTCCTCTTTAACCTGCTGCTGTGAATTGGACTTATTACCGCTGAAGAAGTAGTACAACACGGCGATAGACGCGCCGAGGATAGCCACGGCCATGATCGGCAGCTTGAGGTAGGTGGTCATCACGAAGCCGATAAAGAACACCCCAGCCATCTCCTTGGACCACATGATTTTCAGCAACATGGCGAAGCCGATTGCCGGAACCATCTTGGCACCGATACCCAGGCCTTCCAGAAGCGCTTTCGGTGTGTTTTTGTCGATCCAATCGGCGGCATGCTCACCGAAGTAGACGGTGGCGAAAGCGATCACAAAGTAGAGCATCGAACGCGTGACGATAGTGCCGATCAACAAGCGCGATATCCCGCCGGCATCCGCCTGCTCCGCATACTCGTCTGCTTTCCCCATGGTGAACGCCGTCAGCGCGAAGAAACCGATGACGATCATCTGCATCAGTACGGCGATCGGCATGCCGACCCCCATCGCCACTTCCGGTGACTGGCCAGTCATCACGGCAAATGCCACGGCGGCGATGGTGCCCATGGTGACATCCGGCGGCTGCGCCCCGGCGTTCGGCACCAGACCCAGCCAAGCCAGCTCCAGCGTCGCGCCGGCGATCAGACCGATTTCCATATTCCCCATAATTAATCCGACCACCGGGCCGGTAATTAGTGGGCGGTGAATATTTAATGCCACATCGTATTTATCGATGCCGCATAAGAATGCCCAAATGGCAACGAGTGTCGCTTCAAAGACCATAAATATATTCCTCTACCGCAGAGTTACAATGGGGGGACCAGCCCCCCATTGAATTAGGCGCTTTTAGCCAGAGTCAGAATATCAACCGGAGATTGGTCAGGTGTATTTTGTACGGTACAGCTAACACCTAAATCAATCATGCGACGGAAAGCATCCAGATCCTTATCGTCTACCGATACGGTCTTCGCGATCTGGCGTTTACCTTCATGGAAATGCATATTGCCAATATTGCAATGTTTAATCGGCACACCGCCTTCGACTAAACGCGCGACATCGCTTGGATTATTGCACAGAATAAAAATCTTCTGGCGTGCAGCGGCTTTGTGAATCACATCGATGGTTTTCTGAATCGTGAAGAAGCGTACATCATATTCGCCGCCTGCAGAGGCCTTCATTCCTGCTTGCATGAATGCCGCGCTATCGCCTTCAGCCGCTTCGTCGTTAGCAACCAGAATCAGATTGGCCTCAGTATGTTTACCCCAGGTAATTCGGATTTGCCCGTGCAGTAAACGCTCATCGATACGAGTCCAGACAATATTAGGCTGATTCATATATTTTCCCTTCGAGTGATTTTTCAAAACCGTAAATAGTGACACCTTGTACAACCCGATTAATTTCCCCGCTAGGTGATGGGTTGTCCGGTGAATTGCCAACGGCGATTGAATTATGGAATGCAAATGCTTGCGCCAACATCAAATAAGCAAACAACAGTCCAATGTCATCGCTTTGTGCTACGCCTGGCACGATAATATGCCGGCCGGCAGTGACAGCGTGTTCTGTATAAGCAGAGACGGCAATAATTTCACTGGCAACATTATCGCTGCGTAGCTCTTGCAACAGATCGAGATCATACTTACGCGTATAAGGATCGTTGGAAATAAAAACAAAGATTAATGTTTCGCTGTTAACTATTGCCTTCGGTCCATGACGGAATCCCAATGGGGAATCGTACATGGCAGCGATTCTGCCTGAAGTTAACTCCAGCACTTTCAGTGCCGACTCCTGAGCCAATCCCTGTAATCCTCCGCTTCCCAGGTAGATAACTCGCTGATACTGCCCAGCCCGGATATTATCCACGAATTGCTGGTTTATTTGTTTGAACCAATCCGCACTTTTTTTACAAAATTCTTCGATATCTTTCGAATATTTATCAAGACCGGCAAAAATCGTAACTGCCGCCATCATCATCGAGGAGAAGCTGGAGGTCATCGCCAACGACTGATCGTTGGTCTCCGCCGGCGTCAACACCGCCAAGGCATGCTGGCTATCCTGACAGAAACGGTAGAGATGGCCCTCGGCGTTACAGGTCAGCACCAAGTGATAGCACTGGCTGAGACATTCGGAAGCGACTTGCAACGCCGCCACGCTTTCCGGGCTATTACCCGAACGGGCGAACGACACCAACAGCGTCGGAACATCTTCGCTCAGGTACTGTTGCGGGCAGGAGACCAGATCGGTGGTCGCGATCGCCTCCATGCGACGCGGTACATAACGTGACAGCAGCGGCACCAACGCGCGTCCGGCGAAGGCGGAGGTACCCGCGCCGGTGAAAATCACCCGCGCATTCTCGGCAGCCAGTGCGTGACGTAAGAAGCTGCTGATTTGTTCGTGCATGTCACTGACAATCTGTTGGGTCTTCGCCCAACAAGCCGGCTGTTGTTCAATCTCTTTCGCTGTCCATGTCGCGCCGAGACGCTGTAGGGCGTCCAGGTCATATCCCATATACTGTTGCATAGTCACGTCCTAATTAGTTGCGCAGGCAGGCCTGCGCGTAGCCGGATAAAATGTGTTTAACGTGCGCCTTAACCAACGCCTCGGGTTGCAGTGTCAGCTGACCTTCGCGCACGGCGGTGAATTCACGCGGCAGATACTGGCTGAGCAGCGGGTACGGAATCGGTGCCAGGGTCAGGTTGTCGAACAGCTTCTGCTGCGCTTCCTGGACCGCGGGTGTCGGCCAGTAGTAGCGGATGCGATCGCTAAAGCTGTAACGACGGGCAAAACGGACCTGCTCTTCGCTACCGCTGTAATATTTCTGCCAGTTCTGCGGCGCCTCCAGCATGGCTTTCTCAATGGCCTGGCGTAGACCGGAGCACTGTTCCGGCGCATACATCTCTTCTTCGATATGGCACAGGTTAAACAGCGCCTCTCGCAGGGCGAAGGTCAGGGCCGGGCCGACCTTGAGAATGGCGAAATGGTTGTCCACCAACTCACGATAGGCGCGATCGGTCTGATAATCGGTCGAGTGCGCCTCGAACACCTGGTGTGGGTAATCCTCCAGGACTTGGCTAAGCGCCTGCGCCTGCTGCGGACGGAAGTCGATCACCCCGGTATGGTCAAACTCGACGCCCGGCTGTACCACCAGGCCGATCACTCGCTCCCAGCAGTCGGCGACGCCGGCCCGCGCAAAGGCTTCACGGTGACATTCGATGGTCTGACGCGCCGCCTGCGGTAAGGTCACCTCCAGCGTGTCGATATGCTCCTTAGCGCCGCCCGGCACCGGGACTTCGGTACCGATCACATACACCAGCTGACTGCGACCGAAGTGATCGCGTGCGCTGCGTTCGGCGACGGCCGCCAGACGGGCGGCACGCTCGGCGACGATGGCATCGCTCAACGGCACCGGATCATCGGCGCAAGACATGCTGCAATCGAGGTGGATTTTTTGGAAACCGGCGGCCACATAGGCGGCGATCAGGGTATCGGCATGCGCCATCGCCTCGGCGGCGGGCAGATGCTGCCAACGGTTGGGACCGAGATGGTCACCACCGAGGATCAGACGAGCGAGTGGGAATTGCAGCAGATCGGCCTGACGGCACACATAATCGCGGAAATCGGCCGGGGTCATCCCGGTATAACCGCCAAATTGATCCACCTGGTTGGAGGTGGCTTCGATCAGCAGGAGAGAATCATCCTGCAGTGCCTGCTCCATCGCGGCTTCGATAACCAACGGATGAGCGGAACAGACTGAATAGATACCGACCGGCTCACCGGCCTTGTGACGCTGAACGAGTTGCGCTAACAGATGCATCAAAATAACTCCACAATAAACACGGACCGGTTTACCGTGGAGTCAGCGCGTCACTTCTCTTTTTCAGCGATAATCACTTCGACGTGGGCTTCCCGCAGACGCTCGACATATTCATCGGGCACCCCGGAATCCGTCACCAGGATATCGATATCCGTAAAATCCCGAATCATGTGGTAGCCGCGCTTGCCGAACTTGGTCGAGTCGGCAACGGCGATCACCTGATCGGAGATCTCGCACATCAAGCGGTTAAGACTCGCTTCCTGCTCATTGTGCGTAGTGATACCCGCTCGCAGATCGAATCCATCCACCCCGAGAAAAACCTTGTCGAAACAGAAGTTTTTCAAGCAGGCTTCGGCCTGCGAACCTGAAAAAGACATTGCGCTCTTACGTAACACCCCACCGGTACACACCACTTCGATACCCGGTGAGGAGACGAGCTCCACGGCGACATCCAGACCGTTAGTCATGACCACCACGTTTTCGAGGCCCCGTAGGTGCCCTGCGATCTCACGGGTCGTCGTACCAGAATCCAGAATCACCGCGTCACCGCTGTGAATCAGCTTGGCCGCCGCCAGACCGATCTGGGATTTCACACCGCTATTACGGTGGCGCTTCTCGTGGACACTCAGTTCGGCAATCACCCCGGTATTCGGGATGGCCGCACCATGCGAACGCACGATATAGCCGTTCTCCTCCAGAAAGGTCAGGTCACTGCGGATGGTGACGCTTGAGACGTTAAATCTTGCGGCTAACTCCTCGACGCGGGCTTTCCCTTGGGAGGTCACCACGTTGAAGATTTCCATACGCCTTTCGATTGCTGCCGCTTTCACTTTTGTCCCCTTACGAAACCGGTTGAAGCGGGCTTCAACTGGCCTCGACCTAAGATTAATAACATTACGATTGCTTTCAACATAAACAACCGAAAAACATGATTGCTTTCACAAACTTTCGAATAACTACCATCAACTTTCAAAGCTAGCCTAGCAACAACCTAACTGGGACGTCACCCGCGTGGTGACAGGCGCGGTCTATCCGCTTGCAGGAGAGCGCCATCGATAGCAGCGACAATCAGCACATATCACCGCTCTCCGCCATCAGGCTGTACACGCTACATAGTAGCAAACGAAAGCAACATTCTTCGTTAACTTACGCAAAAAATGAAATAAAAAACAAATAAAAGCGGATGAGAGAAAAACGCGGCACTTCCCGTTGGAAACGGCATAAAGGTACGACAAGGCTTGTGCTTAAACACGCTTCCCCCCTCAACAACGCTTTGGCAGCTATTTATCCAAATATTACCCGGGGAAAGCAAGCGTTAAATCCATTACCCCACCTCTGTTTTCACACATCTCTCGCTAGGATATGGACGAAAACGCTAATACCTTTCCAGCACCTACGCAAGGATACGAAAATAAAACAAGGAGATATTAAGCATACCAACGAAAAGAGAAACGCAAAGAGGAGAGAGGAGAGCGGCGGCGGCAGACTGCTACCGCCGTCCTCCGTCAACGACGCAGGAGACGCTGCCCGCCAAGGAGCAACCCCACAATCAATACCCCCAACAGCAGGCCAAACACCATCGCCAGCAACGAGGGAGCGATGCCGCCGAATAGCGCCCCCAAGGTCGGTAATGCCCCCACCGACTGGCTCAAGGCGAGGATGCCATGATGAACCCAAGGCAAGCCATGCACCACGATGCCCCCGCCCACCATGAACATGGCGATCGTCCCCGCTACCGACAGTAGACGCATCAACCAGGGCGCCGCCCGCAAGATCCCTCGCCCCACACCACGCGCCAGACGCCCTCGGCGCGCGCAAAGCCACAAGCCGGCATCATCCAGTTTCACGATCAACGCAACCAGGCCGTAAACCCCGAGGGTCATCACCAAGGCAATGCCGCATAACACCAACACTTGTTGCATGAAAGGCGCGCTCGCCACCGTCCCCAGGGTAATGGCAACGATCTCGGCGGAGAGGATAAAGTCGGTGCGGATCGCGCCCTTCACCTTACTCCGCTCATAGGCGACGCTATCTCCCTCTGGCAGCGCCGGCTCCTCCGCCGCGTCGAGTTCCCGCGGTAAACACTTATGCACCAGCTTCTCCGCACCCTCGTAGCACAAGAAGGCGCCGCCCAACATCAGCAACGGTGTAATCAGCCAGGGTGCCACGGCACTGATCAACAGGGCCAAGGGCACCAAAATCGCCTTATTTAGCAAGGAGCCGCGCGCCACTGCCCACACGACCGGCAGTTCGCGATCGGCATTCACGCCACTCACCTGTTGCGCGTTAAGCGCCAGATCGTCGCCTAACACGCCGGCGGTCTTGCGCGCCGCGACCTTACTCATCAAGGCCACATCGTCGAGTAACGAGGCAATATCATCGATCAGGGTTAATAGACTACTACCGGCCACCCTCTACCTCCTTCTTGCGGGGATCGCGCTCTGTATCATAAGACGCGACGATCAAAAAGTCGTGCGCCCTCAGGCGCACGTGGAAAACGCTAGCACATCACCCCATTATGGGGCGATACGCCTTAATTTTCGGCCAGACGCTGGCCCAGATTCTTCTGCTGTTTGTAGCTTAGCGCCGCCGCCGGTACCGGCGACGCCTTGCCCGTCAGCATCCATTCGCGCAGACGGTTAGCATCGGCGAAATGGGTATACTTACCGAAGGCATCCAACACCACCAGCGCCACCGGACGCCCGCCGATCACCGTACGCATCGCCAGGCAGTGCCCCGCCTGATTAGTAAAACCGGTTTTGGTCAGCGCGATGTCCCACTTGTCATTGCGTAACAGATGGTTGGTGTTGTTAAAGGTCTCCGTATAGGTCGGATGACGGAAGGTCACGCTCTGGGTCTCCGTCGTACTCAGCTCACTGATCAACGGATAGCGCTTCGTCGCCTGTAGCAACTTGACCAAATCACGGGCACTCGACACGTTCAGCGGCGAGAGGCCGGTCGGTTCGACGTAGTGGGTACGCGTCATGCCCAATGCCCGTGCCTTAGCATTCATGGCGCGAATGAAGGCATCGTAGCCGCCGGGATAATGATGCGCCAACGTCGCGGCGGCGCGGTTTTCCGACGACATCAACGCCAATAGCAACATCTCACGACGCGTCTGCTCACTGCCGACCCGCACCCGCGAGAAGACCCCCTTTAGCTCCTTGGTATGACGGATATCGACCGCGATCACCTCGTTGAGATCAGGATGGGCATCCAACGCTACCATCGCCGTCATCAACTTGGTAATCGAGGCGATCGGCACCTGCACATCGGGATGGCTGGCGTAGATCACCTGATGCGTATTCAAATCCATCACCATGGCGCTGCCCGACGCCAGCGCCAACGGCGCACGCTGTTGCGCGGAGGGCGTGTTGTCACTGGCCTGCGCCGTCGGCAAGGCGGTCAGACTGCCACCCAGGATCAGTAGACTTAATAGGGAATAACGGAGTGTAACAACCATGTTTCTTCATTAATCTCGCTAGGGAATGGCCCGGTATGCGCCGGGAAGCCCGCCGTACGGGTGACCAACAGTGTCCCACCCGGCGGGAATTGTGAGCCGAAAAGGCATGTCCATCATGGCATTAGCGGCTACCGTGCTCTGCACACGCGCCGATACAGTATAGACGCTGGCGGCGCGCTGGGCGCGGCGGCACACAGCCTAATCGCTCGCTGGAAAGGCGGCAAAAATAAAAATGTTTCCGTATGTGAATGGCGCGGCGTACCACAGACATTCAAAATTATCGCCGCCGTACAGGGGAAAAAACACACGAACAGATGGCATTGACTATAGTTGTTTTATCAGTGAGATAAACGGCAAAACGGCCACGGTCGCCGCACCGCCGCTCGGGAATGAAACGACAAGATGAGGGAGGCATTATGGGGCTGAAAGATACCCTGCTGGCGCTGTTGGTGGTCGCGATCTGGGGCGTCAGCTTTGTGGCGATGCAACTCGGGCTGCAACAACTCTCGCCGCTGCTACTGGGTGGCCTGCGTTGTCTGTTATTGGCGCTGCCCGCCATCTTCCTCCTGCCGCGCCCGGCCCTCGCGGCGCACACCCTGATCCTGTATGGCCTGCTGATTGGCTTCGGCCAATTCGCCTTCCTGTTTTTCGCCCTGCATGGTGGCCTCAGCGCCGGAGTGGCCGCCATGCTGCTGCAACTGCAACTGCTATTTACCGTGTTGCTGGGCACCCTCCTGTTCGGCGAGCGCATCCGCGCCAGCCAGATCCTCGCCCTCCTGTTCGTCTTCGCCGGTGTGGCCTTACTGTTACACCAGGGTGCCGATGGCCTCTCTCTGCCTGATGGCGCCATCTTATTCGCGCTGGGGGCCGCCCTCTGCCTGGCGCTGGGTAATCTGCTGCAACGCCTACGCATCCGTGACAGCATCCAGGGATCGTTACCGGCTTTGATCGCCTGGGCGGCGTTGGCGCCGATCCTGCCGTTCTTCCTCGCCGCCTGGCTCTTCGACGGGGGACAGGCTACGCTAACGGCCCTGCGTGGGATCGATCTCACCACCCTGCTAGCACTGCTCTATCTGGCCTACATCGCTACCCATCTGGCCTATGCCATCTGGGGACGCTTGCTAAGACGCAACCACACCGGCTACTTGATGCCCTTTACCCTGCTGATCCCGTTAATCGCGTTGGCCGCCGATGAGATCGTCTTTGCCACCCCGCTGAGCGCCGTACAGCTCTATAGCCTACTGCTGATCCTCCTCGGCCTGGCGCTGGCGCTATTGGGTAACCGCCTGATGGATTTTCGCCTGGTACGTCACTAAGCCGCGGCTCAGGGAGTCGGGGGGCGTCCGTCTCCCCGATTCCCCCACTCAGGCTGGGATTTTTAATTGGCCACATTAACGCTATGATACGCCGCCCTAAATCACTAACGGACTCGCTGCGCAATGTCCCTCAGCAGAGAATGGCTAGAACGCCGGCAGATCGCCCTCTATCTTGCCGCCATCCTATTGGCGATCCTACAAGGCCTCACGTTACCGACCCACGCCCCCTCTAGCCAGGCCATCTCCCTCGCCTTGGCATTGATGCTCTACGCGACCTTCTTGCCGTTACCGCTTGGAGAACTGGGACGAGCATTGCGCCAGCCCCGCTTCCTGGCGGCGTTGCTACTGACCCAGTTTTTATTGATCCCACTGCTGCTCGCCCTGCTGCTCCCGCTGCTACCCAACCAACCGCTGTTACGCCTCGGTATCCTCCTGGTGCTCTTAACCCCCTGCATCGACTATGTGGTGCCCTTCGCGCAACTCGGACGCGCCGATGTGCGTCCACTCCTTGCCGCGACCCCTCTGCTGCTCATGCTGCAAATGGTGTTGCTGCCGCTCTACCTGCATCTGTTCCTCGGCGCGCAAGCCGCGCAACACATTCAGCCCACCCCGTTTATCACGGCATTCCTTCAGTTAGTCGTATTGCCACTGTGTCTGGCGGCGCTGACGCAAACCCTATGCCGTCGCAGTCGACGCGGGCAGGCCATCGCCCACGGCCTTGCGCTATTGCCGGTACCGAGTTGTGCATTGGTGTTATGGGTTGTCGTAGCGAGCACGCTCACGCACCTGGAGGCTGCGGCAGACGCCGCCCTACAGAGTATGCCAATTTATCTGTTGTTCGCCGCCGTCGCACCGCTGATCGGCTGGGGCATGGCGCGCCTCTGGCGTCTCGATGCCCTTCAAGGCCGCGCCATCGCCTTCAGCGCCGCCACGCGCAATTCGCTGGTGGTACTCCCGCTCGCGCTCGCCATACCGGGCGCGCTGCCGCTCCTACCGGCGGTGATCGTCAGCCAGACCCTGGTAGAATTGCTGAGTGAGTTGGTTTACATTCGCCTGATCGCCCGGCTGGGACGCCGGGCAGGCGTTGACGACTAACGGCAGAGGCGGCGCGAGTCGCCGCTCACCGAGTCATGGCGGGCCGCCGCCGAGCGAGAGGCGCTTACACCTGGCCCGACAGCGCGTCGATGTGCGCCGCGATCGCCGGTGTCGCCATCAGTGGCCGCACCTGACGAAACAGCGTCTCCGCCTCGGGATAGACCTTGCGCAGGTAGCTGAGCCACTGCTTAATGCGGGCGACATGATACAAACCGGTATCACCCTGCTTCTCCAGACGGACGTAACGCTGCAACAGCGCTACCACCTCCGGCCACGCCATCGGCGCGGCGTTATCCTTCACCACCCGACTCAGATTTGGGATATTCAACGCCCCACGCCCGATCATCACGGCGTCGCAGCCGGTCTGTGCCAGGCAGGCCTGAGCGCTGGCATAATCCCAGATCTCACCGTTGGCGATCACCGGGATGGTTAAGCGCTGGCGGATCTCCCCGATCGCCGCCCAGTCGATACGATCGGCGCGATACCCATCCTCCTTGGTACGCCCATGCACCACCAGCTCCGTCGCCCCCGCCTGCTGTGCCGCATCGGCGATCTCAAAACGCTGGCTGGCACTCTCCCAGCCCAGACGCACCTTGACCGTGACCGGCAACGCCGCCGGTACGGCCTGACGCATCGCCAACACCCCGGCGTAGATCTGCGCGGGATCCTTCAGCAGCGTGGCACCGCCGCCGCTGCCATTGACCGCCTTCGAGGGGCAACCACAATTGAAGTCGACGCCGGGCGATCCCAGCGCGACCGCGCGCTGGGCATTCTCCGCCAGCCAGTGCGGTGACTGACCCAACAGTTGAATACGCACCGGGGTGCCGCTGCGGGTACGACTGTGACGATGCAACTCCGGACAGAGACGGTAGAACACCTTCTCCGGCAACAGACGATCCACCACCCGCACAAACTCGGTGATACACAGATCGTAGTCATTCACTTCGCTCAGCAGCTCGCGCACCAGGGCGTCAAGCACCCCTTCCATCGGCGCCAGCAGCACCCGTTTTACTTTCGGCATACCTTTCCCCTCGTGGATAGCGGCGCAGATAGTACTGAGTTCCTGTGCCGCCCGCAACGCGGGCGCGGCCCCTCACTCGTCGTCGCTACGTCGGCGCCAACCCTCCCACGGCGTCGAAGCGTCGGCCGCGTCATCCTGCAACGACGCCAGATAGAGCGCCTCCACCTTGGCGCGCGCCCAAGGGGTACGACGTAAAAACTTGAGGCTCGACTTGATGCTGGGATCGCTTAGGAAGCAATTGATGGCGATACGACGCCCCAATTCCGGCCAGCCATAACGCGCCACCAGCGCGGTGAGGAGAGCTTCGAGGGTGATCCCGTGCAGAGGATCGCGTGATGTGTGCATAGGGGTTATCCGCTTGGCATGAAAGGCGCCTACCCTAACGGCCTTATGGCCGCCGGGCAAGCAAAAGCGACGGCGTTATGGCGCCGTCTTGAACTGTTCGCGCAGCTGGTGAATTTCGTCACGTAACGCGGCAGCCTGTTCGAACTCCAGGTTCTGCGCATGCTGGTACATCTGGCTCTCCAGACGCTGGATCTGCTGTTCGAGCTGTTTGGCGGAGAGGCCGCTGTAGGCCCGCTGCGGCTCGGCGGCACGTTGCCCGCGCGTTCCCTTACCGCGCCCGCGCGTCGCGGCATCGCCCAGTTGTAGGATATCGGTCACCTTCTTGTTCAACGCCTGTGGGACGATGCCATGGGCCAGGTTAAACGCCTGCTGGCGCTCACGTCGCCGCTCCGTCTCGCCGATCGCCCGCGCCATCGACGGCGTAATGCTATCGCCATACAGGATCGCCTTACCGTTCAGGTTGCGCGCCGCGCGGCCGATAGTCTGGATCAGCGAGCGTTCGGAGCGCAGAAAGCCCTCCTTGTCGGCATCCAGGATCGCCACCAAGGAGACCTCCGGCATGTCCAAGCCTTCGCGCAGTAAGTTGATGCCTACCAGGGCGTCGAACTCGCCCAGACGCAGATCGCGGATGATCTCCATGCGCTCAACGGTATCGATATCGGAATGCAGGTAGCGCACCCGCACGCCATGCTCCTCCAGATACTCCGTCAGATCTTCCGCCATACGTTTGGTCAGAGTGGTCACCAAGACCCGCTCACCGATGGCGGCGCGCTGGTTGATCTCCGACAGCAGATCATCCACCTGGGTCGCCACCGGGCGCACCTCGATCTGCGGATCGAGCAGCCCCGTCGGCCGCACCACCTGGTCGATCACCTCGCCGCCCGACCTCTCCAGCTCGTAGTTGCCCGGCGTTGCCGAGACGTAGATCGTCTGCGGCGCCAACGCCTCGAACTCCTCGAAGCGCAGCGGGCGATTATCCAGCGCCGAGGGCAGACGGAAGCCATACTCGACCAGCGTCTCCTTGCGCGCCCGATCACCGCGGTACATGCCCCCGATCTGCGGAATGGTGACATGCGACTCGTCGATCACCAGCAAGCCGTCTGCCGGCAGGTAATCGAACAGCGTGGGCGGTGGCTCGCCCGGCCCACGCCCAGAGAGGTAACGTGAATAGTTCTCGATCCCCGAGCAGTATCCCAGCTCATTCATCATCTCCAGATCGAACTGGGTGCGTTGACTCAGACGCTGCTCTTCCAACAGCTTGTTGTTGGCCAACAACACCTGACGGCGCTGCGCCAACTCGCCCCGAATCTCCTCCATCGCCTGCAGGATACGTTCACGCGGAGTCACGTAATGGGTCTTCGGATAGACGGTGAAGCGTTGCACGGTACGCAGCAGTTGCCCGGTGAGCGGATCGAACAACGACAGACGTTCCACCTCCTCGTCGAACAACTCGACCCGCAACGCCTGATCCTCCGCCTCGGCGGGGAAAATATCGATCACCTCGCCGCGCACCCGAAAGGTGCCGCGCGCAAACGCCTGATCATTGCGGGTGTATTGCAGCTCCGAGAGACGACGCAGAATCGCGCGCTGATCGATCAGCATGCCCTGGGTCAGATGCAACATCATCTTCAGATAGAGATCGGGATCACCCAAGCCATAGATCGCCGAGACCGAGGCGACCACCACCACATCGCGCCGCTCTAGCAGCGCCTTGGTGGCCGAGAGTCGCATCTGCTCGATATGTTCGTTGACCGAGGCATCCTTCTCGATGAAGGTATCGGAGCTGGGGACATAGGCTTCCGGCTGGTAATAGTCATAGTAGGAGACGAAATATTCGACCGCGTTGTCGGGAAAGAACTGCTTCATCTCACCATACAATTGGGCGGCCAGCGTCTTGTTGGGCGCCATCACCATGGTCGGTCGATTGAGATCGGCGATCACGTTGGCGATGGTGAAGGTCTTCCCCGAGCCGGTCACACCCAACAGCGTCTGATGCGCCAGTCCATCCTCCAACCCCGCCTCCAGGCGACGAATCGCCTCGGGCTGATCGCCGGAGGGCTGAAAGGCGGAATGCAGTTTGAAGGTCTTACTCATGGCTCGCTACCCCATAGCTTGTGCGGCGGCAGAATGCCGACGGAAGCGCCGCACCTCACCCGCCGAATCATCGCGTGAACCCATCATGTTACTGGATGGCCCCCCCGCTTAAAATAGCCAGCCACATCGCTGGTGCAAACATTCACATTTCACTCACAACTGTCACGCTAAAATGACATTTATCCCCATTCCGGCGTGGCGAGGGGGCATTCCCGCCCCCCTCGCGTTGTCAAGGGGGACGCCCCGGCACAGACGAAAATCCCCCGCCACCTTGCTTTTGCTTAATTATTTGATATAAAAGGAAATCATTGCAAAGACGAGAATCCGAGCGGGTTAAGTGGAAGCCGCATAGATACTGGCTTTGCGTCGGTTTTCTAAACCTAATACACAAGGTTATCCACAGGAATAGTGGATAACTTCGCGCGCCCCGCAGGAGAGCGGCTGTGCGAGGCAGGCGATTTTTTTTCGCCTACCCGGGGTGATTGGTTTATTAAACGAATATATCGATTAAAAAATTACAAACAATCTAAATTAGAGTTATAAGGTGAGGTGCAACGCCACATTAGCGTTGCGTGCGAGCGAGGGAGAGACGTGCATCCCCGGCGTCGAGCAGGGGCGTCAGATCCAAGTAGGCGGCACGCGCCTGGCTGTCCTGCGCCGGATCGAAGGGGATCTCCCCCAGACAGGGCGCCGGGAGTCCCTGTTTCAGGGTCGCCAAATACTCCGCATGGCGCCGACCGGGAGGCTGGATCTGATTGGCCACCCAAGCGACCAATGGTAAGCCGGCGGCCGCGATGGCTCGCGCGCTCAGCAAGGCGTGATTGATGCAGCCCAACTTCACCCCGACCACCAGGATCACCGGCAAGCGCTCCGCTACCACCCACTGATCGAAACCATAATCCCGACTCAGCGGCGTAAACCAGCCGCCCGCCCCTTCCACCACGACCCACTGCGCCCGATGCTGTAGGGCATGTAAACCGGCGCTGAGGCAACGCGGATCGATGTCCACACCCTGCGCCGCGCTGACAATATGGGGCGAGGTCGCTTCGGCGAAGGTATAAGGATTCACCTCCTGGTAACGCAGCGCCAGGCTTGAGGCGGCCTGCAAGGCGAGGGCGTCGGCATTACGTAGCCCCTCCGGCCGCCACTCACTACCGGAGGCGACCGGCTTATAACCGGCGCAACGCAGGCCATACCGCGCCGCCGCCTGCAGCAGCGCCGCGCTGACCACCGTCTTGCCCACATCGGTATCGGTGCCGGTAATAAACCAACTCTGAGTACGACTAGTCACGCGTCAATTCTCCTACCACTAGTTGATAACTCAACGCCACGCCCTGTGCTTCGCGTGGATAGCACTGCGCCAGACGCGCCAGATGCTGGCGTCCGTTCAATCCGCCGCTGCGCCCGGCATGCAGATGGGTGGCACCGATCCCTTTCAGCGAGCGCATCAGCGCCATGACATCGGGAAAGTGATAACGCAGCGTATGCATCGTCAGGCAGTGGCGATAGGGCGCGCAGGCCGCCGCGATCTGCTCATGGCGCAGAAAGCGGTTGACGTGTTGCCGACCATCCACCTGCCGCCAGGCGCTATCCAGCTCCTGTAACGAACCGGCGGCCAAGGTGGTAAACAGCACCCGCCCCCCAGGCCGCGTCACGCGCATCAATTCGCCCAGTGCCCGGGGCAACGAGGCGCACCACTGTATCGCCAGGTTACAGAAGCAGAGATCCACGCACTCATCGGCCAGCGGCAGATGCTCCATATCGGCCAATAGATAGTGCTGTGCGCTGTCCAAGCGCCGCGCCTGTGCCAACATTCCGGGCGCCAGATCGAGTGCGGTGACACGATAGTCGTAGGCCGTCAGACGCCGGCTAAAATAGCCGGTGCCACAGCCCACATCCAAGGCCGTCTGCCCCTCGGCACGCCCCTCCAGCAGGGCCAGTAGACGTTCGCCGCTGTGACGCTGAAACGCCGCCGATTCCTCATAGCCGTGAGCGGCGCGACTAAAGGCCGCCGCCACCGCCGGTTTATTCACCCACTCATGCGTCAGCGTCATCGAGCGCCTCCAGCAGGCGTTCGATATCCTGCGTCCGATGCGCCGCGCTCAAGGTGATGCGCAGGCGAGCGCTGCCCGGCGGTACGGTCGGTGGACGCATGGCGCACACCCACAGGCCGCGCGCACGTAAGCGTTGCGCCAGCGCCAGCGCCGCTTGGTTCTCCCCGACGATCAGCGGTTGAATGGCGCTATGGGAGTCCGTCAGACGCCAACGCCCACCAGCCAAGGCCTGGCGTAGGCGCGCCACGTGGCCCGCCAGCCGTGCCCGCGCCGAGTCAGCCTGGCGCACCACCTGTAGGGCGGCCCGGAGGGCGCAAGCCTGCGCCGGCGGCATGCTGGTGCTGTAGATGAGGTGACGGGCGAACTGCAACAGGTACTCCGCCAATGGCTCACTACACAACAGCGCCGCACCACTGATGCCGAAAGCCTTGCCGAAGGTGACAATCAGCAGATCGGGACGTACCCCTTGGGCGTCGCAACTTCCGCGCCCCTCGCGGCCACAGACCCCGACGCCATGCGCGTCGTCCACCATCAGCCAGGCCGCGTGGCGATCGCACAGGGTGCGCAGCGCGGCCAACGGCGCGCTATCGCCATCCATGCTGAAGATCCCCTCGGTCACCACTAAGCTCTCTCCCTCATGTGGGCTAGCGAGCAACCGTGCCAGCGAATCGGGCTGGTTGTGTTGGAAGCGACGTAACGCACTCGGTGCCAACATGGCCGCCTCCATCAGTGAGGCGTGACTCAGTTTGTCCGCTAACACCCGATCCTGACGCTGCATCAACGCCAGGATCAGCGCCTGATTCGCGGCGAAGCCGGAGATGAACAGCAGCGCACGCGGATAACCGAGCCAATCGGCCAGCTCTGCCTCTAACGCCGCATGCGCCGTCGTTTGACCGGTGACATGGGCAGAGCCCCCGGAGCCGCTACCGTAGCGTGCCAGCCCCTGCTGCCAGGCGGCGATCGGCGCCGGATGCTGGCTCAGTCCCAAGTAGTCGTTAGCCGCAAAATTGAGATAACGCCGCCCATCGATGACGATCTCTCGCCCGCCCGACGCCTCGCGTACCGTACGCCGCCGATAGGCGTCGGCGGCCTGCCGCGCCGCCAATGCCTGTGAAAGCCGTGTCTGCCAGCCCATATCAGCGCGCCGCGTTATAGAACAGATCGCTATCGGCCTGCAGCACCTGTTCGGCCAGTTGTTGCTGCTGCTGATTGTCGCCATAAACCACCTGAGTTTGCTGTGGATTTAGCCCCAGCTTACGGAACAGCTGCCGATCGCGATCCTCCGCCGGGTTGGGGGTGGTCAGCAAGCGGCAGCCATAGAAGATGGAGTTGGCGCCCGCCATAAAGCACAGCGCCTGAGTCTGCTCGTTCATCTGCTCACGCCCGGCCGAGAGACGCACATAAGAGGTCGGCATCATGATGCGCGCCGCGGCGATGGTGCGGATGAAGTCAAACGGCTCGACGTCGGGATTATCCGCTAGCGGGGTACCCGCCACCTTCACCAGCATGTTGATCGGTACGCTCTCCGGCGGCGTCGGCAGGTTGGCTAACTCCACCAACAAGGCGGCGCGATCGCGCACACTCTCCCCCAGTCCGACGATCCCGCCGGAACACACCTTGATCCCGGCGGCGCGTACGCGCGCTAAGGTATCCAGGCGATCCTGATAACGGCGTGTGGTGATGATATTGGCGTAGTACTCCGGCGAGGTGTCCAAGTTATGGTTGTAGTAATCCAGCCCCGCCTGTGCCAGACGTTGCGCCTGGCTAGCGCTCAACGCGCCCAGCGTCATGCAGGCCTCCATCCCCAACGCCTTGACGCCACGTACCATCTGCTCCAAGTAGGGCATGTCGCGCTCATGGGGATTCTTCCACGCCGCTCCCATGCAAAAACGGGTCGAGCCGGCGGCGCGCGCCTGACGCGCCGACGTCAACACTTGCTCCACCTCCATCAACCTCTCGGCCTCCAGGCCGGTCTTGTAACGGGCGCTCTGCGGACAATATTTGCAGTCCTCCGGGCAGGCGCCGGTCTTGATGGACAGCAGGGTGCTCACCTGTACCTGACGCGGGTCAAAGTGTTGACGGTGGACTTGCTGTGCCTGAAACAACAGCTCTAATAGGGGGTGTTCGAACAACGCCTGCGCCTGCGCTAACGTCCAGCGCCCGGAATGCGGTCTCTCTGCCACGGCAGCCTCTCTCATCGGATAAGTCGATAACTCGTCGGCTCAGTGTAAGACGACAAAACACCATGTCAACCATATGGAATGCAAAATGGTTTACGAAAGTGGCTGCTGAGTTTACCTAATTACGGCACATGACATGACGAAGACGGCATGAAGCGTTACAATGTCAACTCTTATGAAGAAATGAAGGTTGACAAAATAAGTCATGGATCTCAGCGCACTCGACTTCGACCGCCGCCACATCTGGCACCCCTATACCTCGATGAGTCAACCGCTACCGGTCTACCCCGTCGTCGCGGCCAGCGGTTGCGAGCTCCAACTGGCGGATGGCCGCCGTCTGGTGGACGGGATGTCTTCCTGGTGGGCAGCCATCCATGGCTATAATCATCCTCATCTGAATCAGGCGCTGACCCAGCAGCTCACGCAGATGGCGCACGTCATGTTCGGCGGCATCACCCATCCGGCGGCGGTGGCGCTCTGCCAAAAGCTGGTGGCACTGACGCCAGCGGCGTTAGAATGCGTGTTTCTCGCCGACTCCGGTTCCGTCGCCGTCGAGGTGGCGTTAAAGATGGCGCTGCAATATTGGCAGGCGCGTGGCGAGCCGCGCCAACGCTTTCTCACCCTACGCCACGGCTACCATGGCGATACCTTCGGTGCCATGGCGGTGTGCGATCCGCATAACAGCATGCACAGCCTGTATCACGGCTACCTGCCGCAACACCTGTTCGCCCCGGCACCGCAATGCGCCTTCGGCGACGACTGGGATGAGGCGGATTTCGTCCCCTTCGCCCGCCTGCTGGCGGCCCACCACCAGGAGATCGCCGCCGTGATCCTCGAACCGCTGGTTCAGGGCGCCGGCGGCATGCGTTTCTATCACCCGCGCTACCTGCAACGCGTACGCCAGGCCTGTAGTCGCCACGGGGTATTGCTGATCGCCGATGAGATCGCCACCGGCTTTGGCCGTAGCGGCGCACTGTTCGCCTGCGATCACGCCACCATCACCCCCGATATTCTCTGTCTCGGTAAGGCCTTGACCGGCGGCTATCTGACGCTCTCCGCCACCCTCACCACCCGAGCCGTCGCCGACACCATCAGCGAGGGTGAAGCGGGCTGTTTTATGCATGGTCCAACCTTTATGGGCAACCCGCTGGCCTGCGCCGTCGCCTTGGCGAGCCTAGAGCTTATCGAACAGGGGCATTGGCGTACTCAGGTCGCCGCCATCGAGTCTCAACTGCGTGCGGAGCTACTACCGCTCAATGCGCACCCCCGCGTACGCCAGGCGCGGGTGCTCGGCGCCATCGGCGTGGTGGAGACCCATCAACCGGTCAATATGGCTACGCTGCAAGCCTTCTTCGTCGAGCAGGGCGTTTGGATCCGGCCCTTCGGTCATCTGATTTACCTGATGCCGCCCTACCCGATCAGCGCAGCACAACTCACCCGGCTGTGTGAGGCGATAGCGGCGGCCTTGTCGCATGATGCGCACTTTTTACCGCTCTCCGACACCTAAGGGGCGTTAGCCTAGCGCACGGTGATCAGGTCATCTCTGGAAGAGTGCTCGCACTCGCGATGGGGGGAATAACGGCTGTTGTCGACTGGGTATCCGGTGTAACATTCGGCGCAGAATTCATCGTTTTAAGGTATCCCTCATGCACTATCGCCTGATCGCCCTCGATCTCGACGGCACCCTGCTCAATGCCCGCAAACAGATCCTGCCGGAGTCACTGGCCGCGCTGGCCGAGGCTCGCGCCGCGGGTCTGGAGGTGATGATCGTCACCGGTCGCCACCATGTCGCCATCCACCCGTTTTATCGCGCGCTGGCGCTCGATACGCCCGCTATCTGCTGTAATGGCACCTATCTGTATGATTACTTGGGACAACGCGTATTAGCTGCCGATCC
Organism: Edwardsiella tarda ATCC 15947 = NBRC 105688; assembly: GCF_003113495.2. Taxonomy (NCBI): domain Bacteria; kingdom Pseudomonadati; phylum Pseudomonadota; class Gammaproteobacteria; order Enterobacterales; family Hafniaceae; genus Edwardsiella; species Edwardsiella tarda. The sequence goes on along the minus strand of NZ_CP084506.1, from coordinate 972,118 downwards.
GCTGCGCGCCGATCAGGCGCAGGCGGTGCTGGATCGTCTCGAGGCACAGCAGATCCACGGATTGCTGTACGTCGATAATGCGATGCTCTACCAGCGGCCAACCGGCCATGTGCAGCGCTCCCACGCCTGGGCGGAATCCCTACCGGCCGATCAACGCCCAGTACTACAGCAGGTCGAGAGCCTGCGCGAGGCGGCACAGCACGCCGACGCCATCTGGAAGTTCGCCACCTCCGACGAGGACGGCGACCGCTTGCGGGACTTCGCCGCCGGCATCGAGCGCGATCTGGGATTGAGCTGTGAGTGGTCCTGGCACGATCAGGTGGATGTCGCCCAGGCGGGCAACAGCAAGGGACGCCGCCTGGCGGAGTACGCCGCCACACGAGGCATCACGCTAGATCAGGTGGTTGCCTTTGGAGATAATTTCAACGATATCAGCATGCTGGAATCTGTTGGCTTGGGCGTTGCCATGGGCAACAGCGATGAGGCGGTCAAGGCGCGCGCTCAGCGTGTCATCGGCAGTAACGAGACCCCGGCGATCGCCGATTTCCTGCGGCAGCACGTCCTGTAACACCCTCACGGGCACCGCCGAGGCGGCGCCCGCTTATATCCCTACTGGTTGATCGACACGCTCTTGATCTGGGCGTATAGCTGTTGACCGGGCACCAACGCCAAATCGTCGCGAGCCCACGGGGTGATGCGCGCCCACAGCGTCTCGCCCGCTAACGCCAGCTTAACGTCGATCTGCCCCTCAACCTCCACCAACTCGACCACGCTAACCGCCAGGATGTTACGGATGCTGCTGGCACGCGGCACTTCACGCACCAGCGATACGTCCGCCGCATCGATCCGTAGCCGGAAACGCTCACCCGGCTCGCCCGCCTGCCGCGCCACCCACAGACACTGATCGCCCAACGCCAACGCGCTCATGGCGTAGTGCGGATGATGGTGATCGAGGCGCACATTCAGCACGCTGCTCGGCGCCTCCTTTTGTAGCCAGGGACGCAAGGCGCTGCTGGCCCAGACCTCCTCCAAACGGCCAAAGGCACGCATCTGCCCCTGATCCAACAGCAAGACATGCTGCGCCAGCCGCAGGATCTCATCCATGCTATGGCTGACGTAGAGGATGGGGATGCGCACATCGCGCGCCAAACGCTCCAGGTAAGGCAGCAGTTCACGCTTACGCGGCAGATCGAGGGAGGCCAACGGCTCGTCCATCAGCAGCAACTCGGGGGCGGTCAACAGGGCGCGGCCGATGGCCACCCGTTGGCGCTCGCCACCGGAGAGGGTGCGCGGAAAGCGCTGTAACAAGGGGGCGATCCCCAGCAACTCAACGATGGCATCGAACTGGCTACGCATCGTCTCCGCCATGCCGTAGGTGAGATTGCCGCGCACCCGGTAGTGCGGAAATAGGCGCGCATCCTGGAAGACATAGCCGATGCGCCGCTGCTCCGGTGGTAGATAACGGCCCTGCTCGCAGTCCAGCAGCGTGCGGCCGTTGAGCACAATACGTCCCTGCTGCGGACGTGTCAGCCCGCCGATGGCGTTGATCAACGAGGTCTTCCCCGCGCCAGAGAGCCCGAAGATGGCGGTGATCCCCTCCCCCGGAAGATCGGCATTGACCCGCAGATCCAGATCGCCTAGGCGTTGACGAATATCGACATGCAGCATCTTAGGCGCCTCCCAGCCGTTTCTGGCTCCAACGCGCCAGCCACTCCGATAGCAACAGAGAGAGCAGCGATAACGCGATGGCGATGGCGCAGAGACGCGCGGCCTCTAACTCCGCCCCCGGTGTCTCGATCAGGGTATACATCGCCAACGGAATGGTTCGCGTCTCACCCGGAATATTGGAGACGAAGGTGATGGTGGCACCGAACTCGCCCAACGAGCGGGCAAAGGCCAGTACCGTTCCGGCCAAGATCCCGGGAAACGACAACGGCAAGGTGATGGTAAAGAACACGCGCAGTGGCGTGGCGCCCAGGGTACGTGCCGCCAATTCCAGACGCTGATCGACGGCAGACAGCGCCAGGCGAATGGCACGCACCATCAAGGGAAAGGCCACCACGGCCGAGGCCAGTGCGGCACCATGCCAACTGAAGCTGAAACTAAAGCCGAACCAGTGATACAGCCAAGCACCGATCACCCCTTTGCGCCCCATCGCCAATAACAACAGGTAGCCAATCACCACCGGCGGCAGCACCAACGGCAAATGGATCACGCTATCCAGCAATGCCTTGCCAGGGAAACGGTAACGGACCAACACCCACGCGGTGAGGATGCCAATCGGCAGACTAAAGAACACCGCGGTGCCCGCCACTTGCAGGCTGAGCACCACGGCTTCCCATTCATAAGGACTCAGAAACATACTCACGGATTAACGCGGGGTAAAGCCGTAGCGGGTAAAAATGGTGGCTGCCTGCGGCCCCTTCAGATAGTCATAGAAGGCATCGACCGCTGGCGATTGTTTGCCCTTGACGATCGCCATCGGGTACTCCACCGGCTTGTGGCTATCCGCCGGGAATACACCGACCACCTTCACCTTCTTACTGGCCACGGCATCGGAACCGTACACGATCCCCAGCGGGGCCTCGCCACGCTCGACCAGCGCCAAGGCGGCACGCACGTCGTTAGCGCGCGCCATCAATGGCGACACGCTCTGCCAGGCACCCAACTTCTGCAACGACTCCTTGGCATAGATCCCCGCCGGCACATGGTCCGGATCACCGACGGCTAAGCGACCACCGTCCAACAGCTTCTTCCACGGGGTCTGTGCGTCGATGGTGATCTGACCCAGCTTGCTATCGGCCGGTGCCACCAGCACCAACTGGTTGCCCAGCAAGGTGTAACGGGTGTTCGCCACCATCGCCTGCTTATCGATGGCATAATCCATCCACTTCTGATCGGCAGAGATGAACAGATCGGCCGGCGCCCCTTGATCGATCTGGCGCGCCAGCGTCGAGGAGGAGGCGAACGAGGTCACGATGCTGACATCCTTACCCTGCTGATACTGCGCGGCGATCTCCTGCAGCGCATTGGTCAACGAGGCGGCGGCGAATACCGTCACCTTCTCTGCGGCCTGGGCCCCCTGACATACCCCGGCAGCCAGCACGGCTCCCGCCACTAACTTATTCCACGCTTTCATCGCCTCTCCCCGTTGCATACAGTGATATCGTTATGTAGTGGATTATATGGCGCGAATCCATGCAATAACACTGAAAAAAATCATAAATATGACGCCGTTGGCATTTGTCCTTATGCCGGACGGAAGCCATAGCGCTCGCCGAGCATCGACGCCAGGCGCTGAAAGGCGGCCTCAACCTCATCGGGCAGATCGACGTGAGCGATAAAGTCACGCCCGCGTGGCCCATACCCCTGGGCATCGTCACGCAGACGCGGGATCTCGCCCAACAACAGCGACATGAAGCGCGCGACGGGCCACAATGTCCCCGGAGCGCCAGCGAAACACCATTGCCCCGCACGGCACACTAACTGTGGAACAAAGGTCGGCCAGCTGGCAAAGGATACCGCCGGCTGATCCTGCCAGACACGCTGAAAGGTCGCTAGGGTACGGCGTTGCATCAACGGATCCTGCACCAACAGAATGCGCGACGGCATTTCCCCCTGCGCCTGCAACAGTGCGCGACTAAAGCGCGCATTCTCGCCACAGTTCGTCGACGCCTTCTCCAGCCAGATGCGACAGCCATCGATGCCCGCCTCACTCAACGCTAACTCGGCCAACAGCTCGGCCTCCGCACGCCCGGCACACACGAGCGTCGCCCCCACGGGATCGGCAGCCAACGCCTGGTATAACAAGGGGGTAGAGTGACCAATGCCACCGGCGATCAGCAGCTGCGGCGCCACACCGGCGCGCAGCGCGGCGAAGCTGGCGCGAGCGGTCGGCAACAGGGCATTGCCCAGCAAGATCAGCAGATCGGCACTCTCCGGCGGCGGCATCTGCCCGGCGAACTCATCACAGGCGAGGAAACGGGCGATCAGGTTAATGTCATGCACTTGTGCGGTGGAAAACACGGCGGCCTCCATGGCGAAAGGTGAGATTGAAGATACAAATAGCACATCGCCCGGCAGTACCGGGCGATGTGAGGGGGCGGCAGACCAGGTCTCACCGCCACGGCGCCGCGCGCTACGCGACGCGCATTAATTAGGACTCTTTCTCTTCGGGATGACCCCACGCGGAGATCAGGTTACAGAGCTCACCCATTCCCCAGATCAGTCCCAAAATCACCGCCATCACCACCGGCACCATGATGGCGGCGACGACCAAACTCTTCAGCAATTCAAACATAGCTGACTTCACTCTCCGTTGATATGCGCGCTGCGCTAACCCTACCCTACGCCGCCGATGACGTAACGGCGGCGCTGTCCTCGTCGGATGACAGGCTCCTAATCGATAGTGTAACTCAGCCATCACCGTTTCGCATTGTTCAATCCGTGCGATAGTCCCGGTTTGCCTGTCGACGGTCAGATCGGCCACAATAGCGTAAGCAACCACGCCGAGGAGCCGCCATGCAAGCCGATATCTTACTCACTCTCAAACTTCAGGATCGTCTATTCGCCGATCCGCGCCGCATCGAGCTGCTCAAACAGGTACGCCACACCGGCTCCATCAGCCAGGGAGCCAAACTGGCCGGGATCAGCTATAAGAGTGCCTGGGATGCCATCAACGAGATGAATCAACTGGCCGATGAAGAGATCGTCGCCCGCGCCACCGGTGGTAAGGGCGGCGGCGGCGCACGCCTGACTCGCTATGGCGAGCGCCTGATCGCCCTGTACGATCTCCTGGGACAAATCCAACAGAAGGCCTTCGACGTGTTGAAGAGCGACGAGCTACCGCTCGATAGCCTGTTAGCCGCCATCGCCCGTTTCTCACTGCAAACCAGCGCGCGTAACCAATTTTTCGCCACCGTCATCGAGCGGGACGATGAGGCGGTGCAGCAACACCTACTGCTGCGCCTGGCAGACGGTAAGACCCAGTTACGCGCCGCCGTCACCGCCCAGAGCGCCCAACGCCTGGCGTTACATCCGGGTAAAGAGGTGTTGGTGCTGATCAAGGCGCCCTGGATCCGTCTGAGCACCGATCCCGCCCTGAGTGGTGCCGCCGACAATGCCCTGAGCGGACGCGTCAGCCATATTCAAGCCGGTAGCGATAACAGCGAAGTGCTGCTGACCCTGCCCAGCGGTGAAACCCTGTGTGCCACCGTCGATAATCGCACCATGAGTCAGCTCCAGCTGAGCCTAGGGATGTCCGTCAACGCCCTATTCAACGCCGATCGGGTCATCGTCGCAACCCTAGCCTAACGCCGCGCGGGCGGCGCGGCTCCCCCGCGTCGTTCTCGTCAACGCGCCTCCCCTTGACCTCCATTATGTTACCGTTAGGTTAATAATGATGTGCTAACATCGTATCCCTTTAGATAGCAGCACGATCATTCCAAGGAGGAAACATGTGGGAGATTTTACTCCTGCCAGCCCTGTTGTTGGCCTGGGCGCCGCGCGCCGCCTTTCTGAGCGCCGCCGTCGCTGTCGCACTGCTCGCATACCAAGGGCTGATCGCCCCGTTGGCGGTCGCGCTGCTGGCGTTGATGGCACTGGTTCTCTATCTGCGAGGCCGTCTGACACTGAGCACGCCCTGGCGTGCCCTCAGCGAAATCGGGCTCGTGGCCGCCATTCTGACACTCTATCTACACCACTTTCCCGGCTTCCATAACCCGCTGCTGCTGGATAAGGTGCGTGTCGGCGCGCACAGCGCCCCCTTTACCCTGTACGCTAATCTCGACAAGGCATTGGCACCGCTACTGCTGCTGGCGCTGTATCCTACCCTGCTGCGCCGCCCCGACGCCCCGCGTGTCCCGGCCTGGCGCTATGGCGCCTTGCTGCTTAGCCTGCCTGCCCTACTGCTGCTGGCGGTCGCCCTGGGAGGCCTACGCATCGAGCCCCACTGGCCCCACTGGCTCCTGACCTTTTCCCTCCTCAACCTGCTGTTCGTCTCGCTGCCAGAAGAGGCGCTGTTTCGCGGCTACTTGCAACAGCGTCTGAGCGCCTGGTTTGGCCCCTGGGTCGCCCTGCTACTCGCCGCCCTGCTCTTCGGCCTGCTGCATCTAGCCGGTGGCCCGTTACTCGTCCTCTTCGCCACCCTCGCCGGGGGAATTTATGGCCTGGCGTGGCAATGGAGTGGGCGATTATGGGTGGCGGTACTGTTTCATTTTGCGTTGAATATGTTGCACCTGCTGTTCTTCACCTACCCACTCTACCGCCCCTAGCGCGCACATTAGTGTAAACGATACCACTCACACCGCTACTGACGCGGCGCCATCCGGATAAAATAGAACGGTTGCCGCGATAGTTAAAGGGGTGAGTGGGTATCAGCCACTGTGTAAACGATTCCATTTTTACCACCTAGATCACCTTTTCACCTGCTGGTGCGTGTTACCTTTTTAACCATCAGAGTCGCACTGGGAGTTCATCATGATTGTATTAGTCACCGGGGGAAGCGGTTACATTGGCAGCCATACCTGTCTCCAACTGCTCCAGGCGGGCCATACACCGGTCATCGTCGATAATCTCTGCAACAGCAAAGTCAGCGTGCTAGATCGTATCGCCGCACTCGGCGGCACACGTCCCGTGTTATATCAAGGAGATGTTCGCGACCGAGCCCTGCTCACACGCATCTTCGCCGAGCACGCCATCGACGCAGTGATCCACTTCGCCGGTCTGAAGGCGGTCGGCGAGTCGGTGCAACGCCCCTTGGCCTATTACGACAACAATGTCGGTGGAACGCTGGTACTGCTGGAGGTGATGCAGCAGGCGGGAGTGCATAACATCATTTTCAGCTCCTCGGCCACCGTCTATGGCGACCAACCGCAGGTGCCCTATGTCGAAGCGATGCCAACAGGGATGCCCTCCAGCCCCTATGGCCGCAGCAAGCTGATGGTCGAACAGATACTGCAAGATCTACAGCACGCCTCGCCGGCATGGAGCGTGACACTGCTGCGCTACTTCAATCCGGTCGGCGCACATCCCTCCGGTACCATGGGCGAGGATCCTCAGGGTATCCCCAACAACCTGATGCCCTATATCTCGCAGGTAGCCATCGGCCGCCGCGACTCACTGGCCATCTTCGGTAATGACTACCCGACGCCTGACGGTACCGGGGTGCGCGATTACATCCATGTGATGGATCTGGCCGACGGCCACCTGGCCGCGTTACAGGCCAAGTGTCATCAGCCAGGGGTACACATCTATAACCTCGGCGCGGGCGTCGGTTACAGCGTGTTACAGGTGGTCGACGCCTTCAGCCAGGCCTGTGGCAAAGCGGTTCCCTACCATTTCGCCCCTCGTCGCGCCGGCGATCTGCCCGCCTACTGGGCCGACGCCGCCAAGGCTGAGCGTGAGCTAGGTTGGCGCGTTCATCACTCCCTGGCGCAGATGGCCGAAGATACCTGGCGCTGGCAATCCCGTAACCCGAATGGCTACCCACAATAAGGAGTGTGGCGATGACGACGACCTTTAACCCGGTGGATCATCCCCACCGCCGCTACAATCCGCTCAACGATCAGTGGGTGCTGGTATCCCCCCATCGCGCTAAGCGCCCCTGGCAGGGCGCGCAGGAGACCCCCGCCAGCACACAGCTGCCGGCACACGATCCCGACTGCTATCTGTGCCCGGGCAATCTGCGTGTCACCGGCGATCGCAACCCGGACTACCGCACGACCCATGTCTTCACCAACGACTTCGCCGCATTGATGCCGGACACGCCAGATGCGCCGTCCAGCGACGACGTGCTGATGCGTAGCGCTAGCGCCCGTGGGACGAGCCGAGTGATCTGCTTCTCTCCCGATCACAGTAAGACGCTGCCCCAGCTCTCATTAGCGGCGTTAGAGGCGGTGATCGCCACCTGGCAGAGCCAGAGCGCCGAGCTGGGCCGCCGCTATCCTTGGGTTCAGGTATTCGAGAACAAGGGGGCGGCGATGGGCTGCTCCAATCCGCATCCTCATGGCCAGATCTGGGCCAACAGCTTCCTCCCCAACGAGGCGGCACGCGAGGATCGCCTGCAGCGAGACTACTTCCTCCGTCACCATCGCCCGCTGCTGCTCGACTACGTACAGCGAGAGTTAGCCGACGGCAGCCGCACGGTGGTGGAGACCGCGCACTGGCTGGCGGTCGTGCCCTACTGGGCCGCCTGGCCGTTTGAAACGCTCTTACTGCCGAAACAGCCGTTACGACGCCTGCCCGAGATCGATGCAGCACAGCGTAGCGATCTGGCCGTAGCCATAAAAAAACTGACCAGCCGTTACGATAACCTGTTCCACTGCGCCTTCCCCTATTCGATGGGCTGGCACGGCGCCCCCTTCGATCAGGTCGATACCGATCACTGGCTGCTACATGCCCATTTCTACCCACCCTTGCTGCGTTCCGCCACGGTGCGCAAGTTCATGGTCGGCTACGAGATGCTGGCGGAAACCCAACGCGATCTGACCCCGGAGCAAGCGGCCGAACGCCTGCGCGCCGTCAGTGACATTCACTTTAGCGAAGCCTAACGCCCGAGAGGATACAACCATGCGCCTCCATGATCTGACTCGCCTGACCCGTGAGATCTTTACCCGTGAATTTGGCTACGCGCCGACCTGCTGCGTCCAGGCGCCGGGACGCGTCAACCTGATCGGTGAGCACACCGACTATAACGATGGCTTCGTCCTCCCTTGCGCCATCGACTACCAGACCGTCATCAGCTGCGCGGCGCGTCCCGACCGCCAGGTGCGCGTCATCGCCGCCGACTACGCCAATCAGCAGGATAGCTTCAGCCTCGATGCGCCGATCGTCGCCCACGACAGCATGATGTGGAGTAACTATGTGCGTGGGGTGATCAAGCATCTCCAGCAACGTTGTGACACCATCGGCGGCGTCGACATGGTGATCAGCGGCAACGTACCGCAAGGGGCGGGACTCAGCTCTTCCGCCGCCTTGGAGGTCGCCGTCGGCCAAGCGCTCCAGGCCCTGTATCAGTTGCCGCTGGATGGCGTTGCACTGGCCCTCAATGGCCAGGAGGCGGAGAACCGTTTCGTCGGCTGTAACTGCGGCATCATGGATCAACTGATCTCCGCCCTCGGTCAGGCACAGCACGCGCTGCTGATCGATTGCCGTTCGCTGGCGACCCAGGCGGTGCCCTTGCCCGCAGAGGCGGCGGTGGTGATCATCAACTCCAACGTCAAACGTGGCCTGGTCGATAGCGAGTACAACACTCGCCGCCAACAGTGTGAAGAGGCGGCGCGCTTCTTCGCCGTCCCGGCATTACGCGACGTGACCCCGGAGCGCTTCGCCGCCGAGGCGCATGCCCTGCCCGCACTCACCGCCCGGCGCGCCCGCCACGTCATCAGTGAAAATGCGCGGACCGTAGCAGCCGCCGAGGCGCTCGCTGCCGGCGATCTGGGTCGGATGGGGGAATTGATGGCCGCCTCACATGCCTCGATGCGCGATGACTTCGCCATCACCGTGCCACCCATCGACACACTGGTCGAGATCGTCAAGGGCGTCATCGGCGATCGAGGCGGGGTCCGTATGACCGGCGGGGGATTCGGCGGCTGTATCGTCGCCCTCATGCCACACGCGCTCGTCGAGGCGGTGCGCAGCGCGGTCGCGCGCGACTACCCGGCGCGCACCGGCCTACACGAAAGCTTCTACGTCTGTCAGCCATCGGCGGGAGCCAGCGTATGTTAAGTGACAACCTCGAACGGGCGCCGGACGGCGATCCCTTTCAATTTACCGCCCTGCATAACGCTCGCGGCACTACCCTGCTGTTGATGGACTGGGGGGCCAGTTGGCTCTCCTGCCGCCTGGCGCTCGGCGGCGGCCAGGCGCGCGAGGTATTACTCGGTTGCCGACGCGCCAGCCAGTATCCCGAGCAGCAGGCCTTCCTCGGTGCGACCATCGGTCGCTATGCTAACCGCATCGCCAACGCGGCCTACCTCGACCACGGGCGGCGCGTCGCCCTGCTCCCGAGCCAAGGCGTCAATCAGCTGCATGGCGGGCCCGAGGGGTTTGACAAGCGCCGCTGGCAACGCGTCACCCACGACACCCATTCGGTCACCTACCGCCTGCACTCGCCCGACGGTGATCAGGGCTATCCCGGTAACCTGACGGTGGAGACACGTTATACGCTGGATGACGAGGATCGGGTGACGATCGACTGGCAGGCCCGCGTCGATCGCCCCTGCCCGGTCGGCCTGACCAACCACGCCTACTTTAATCTTGGCGGCGATGGCCAGGCGGATGCCCTCATGCAGCAGTTGCAGTTAAATGCCGACGAGTATTTGCCGGTGGATGAGCAGGGGATCCCCTGCGCGCCCTTACGCACGGTCGCGGGCAGTGGCATGGATTTCCGCCAGAGCAAAACGCTGCGCGGCGACCTGCTACGCGACGTCGATCAGCGCCGCGTCAAGGGGTACGACCACGCGTTCCTGCTACAGCCCCGTTGTCGCGACGGCGCCTACCCCGCCGCCACGCTCCGCGCGGATGATGGCCGGGTCAGCCTCCAGGTTTACACCAATGCACCGGCCTTGCAGCTCTACAGCGGCAACTACCTCGCCGGGACGCCCGACCGACAGGGGGGCCACTACGCCGACTATGCCGGGGTGGCGTTGGAGTGCGCCTTTCTCCCCGATAGCCCGAATCATCCCGAATGGCCTCAACCCCGCTGCCTGCTGCAACCCGGCGAAACCTACCACGCCTTCGCGCAGTATCACTTCCATGTCGCGTGATGCAACGGGGCGCTCGGCGGCGCCCCGCTGACTTAACGCCAGAACAGCCAGGCAAACAGGCTCAGGGCGAAGATGCTCACCAGGTTGAGCCAGAAACCGACGCGCACCATCTCCTGCTGGCGGATATGACCGGAGCCGAACACGATGGCGTTGGGCGGGGTCGCGACCGGCAACATGAAGGCGCAGGAGGCCCCGATCCCGATCACCAGCGTGAGCAGGCTCTCCGGCATGCCCAGCGCCTTGGCAACGGTGGCGAACACCGGCACCAACAGCGCGGCGCTGGCGGTATTACTGGTGAACTCCGTCAGGAAGATGATGAACGCGGCCACCGCCAATAGAATGATAAACCAGTGACTTTGGCCGAAGATATCCGCCATCCCATGCGCCAAGATGGCGCTGGCCCCCGATCCCTCCAGGATCAGGCTAAGCGTCAGGCCGCCACCGAATAGCATCAACACCCCCCACTCGGTGTTACGCTGGATCTGATCCCAACTGGCGACTCCGCTGGCCCCGATCAAAACCGCCGCCCCGACGGCGACCAAGGTATCGAACTGCTTGATCCCGCCCAGCATGGCGCTAATTTGGCTACTGAAGATCCAGCCGAATACCGTCAAGGCAAAGATCAGTAAGGCGATCACCCGCGACGCGGTCCACTCCAGTGGCTCGACATGGAGCGTCACCTTATGCTGCAGGTTAGGGCGCAGCAGCAAGTAGAGTAGCCCCATCATCAGGGGCATCATTACCACCATCACCGGAATGCCGTACTTCATCCAGGTGAGGAAGTCGATCCCCAACTGGGCGGCGGCGATGGCGTTCGGCGGACTACCGACCAAGGTCCCCAACCCGCCAATACTGGCGCTATAGGCGATCCCCAACAGCAGGAAGACATAGGTATTGCGTTCACGCACCGGATCGAGATTAGTGAGAATTCCCAACGCCAGAGGCAACATCATCGCCGCCGTCGCGGTGTTGCTGATCCACATTGAGAGCGCCGCGGTCACGCTAAACAACATCAGTACGGCGGTTGCCATCCGCCCACCGGCCAGTAGTAGCAACTGATTCGCGATCAACCGATCCAGCCCCTGCACATGCAGCGCCGTCGCCAACACGAAACCGCCGAAGAAGAGGAAGATGGTCGGGTTGGCGAAAGATTTCAACGCGCCCGCGGCATCCAACAAACCAAAGCCGATCGCCAACAACGGGATCAGCAATGCGGTGATGGTTACATGCACCGCCTCTGTCAACCACAGCACACCGACGAAGATCGTCAGTGCCAAGCCCGTATTCGCCTTCTCATCAAAGGGTAAGATCTGTAACAGAATCACCAACAGCGCGATGTCGAGCGCCATAATGAGTAAACCTCGCTGCGAAGGCGGACTGGCCATCGCGGCGGTTAATGGGGTGGCATCCATGGGCAACCTCGCTATCCTAGAGTTATTTATTGTTAACATTTGAAACAAGGTATTAACTATAAACAACGCGGCGGCATACACAAAACAGCTAAGCGCAAAAATGAGAGGCCGATAGGATCCTCGTCGCCACCCGCGCCCCACGGGGCGCGAAGGGGGATAACGTGCGAGCGCGCATCGACTACACTGAGACGGTGACACCGCGCGGCAACACGGCAACACGTTTGCCGTCGCCATCGCGACCATTGCATTTCACAAGTTATAATGATAATTATTATCAATATGCTAACGCAATTAAGGAGTCTCTCTATGGCTGTCACCAAACTGGTTCTGGTTCGCCACGGCGAAAGCGAGTGGAACAAGGAAAACCGCTTCACCGGCTGGACCGATGTTGAACTGTCGGATAAAGGGCGTCAGGAGGCCCGGGCGGCGGGACGCCTCTTACAGGAGCAAGGGTTCAGCTTCGACTTCGCTTACACCTCCGTGCTCAAACGGGCTATTCATACCCTCTGGCATATCCTGGACGAGATCGATCAACCCTGGCTAGCGGTCGAGAAGTCATGGAAGCTCAACGAGCGCCATTACGGCGCCCTGCAAGGATTGAATAAGGCCGAGACCGCTCAGAAGTATGGCGATGAACAGGTCAAGCTATGGCGGCGCGCCTTCGCTATCACCCCGCCGGCCCTGACACCGCAGGATGAACGCTACCCAGGGCACGATCCACGTTATGCCGCGCTGAGCAGCGATGAGTTACCGCTAACGGAGAGCCTGGCCACGACCATCGAGCGCGTGATCCCCTACTGGCAGCAGCAGATCATGCCGCGCATCGCCGCCGGCGAGCGCGTGATCATCGCCGCCCATGGCAACTCACTGCGTGCCTTAGTGAAACACCTGGATCAGATCAGTGAGGCGGAAATCGTCGAGCTGAACATCCCGACGGGGGTGCCGCTCGTGTACGAGTTCGATGAACAGATGCGCCCGCTACGCCATTACTACCTCGGCGACGCCGCCGAGATCGCCGCCCGCCAGGCGGCGGTAGCGAATCAGGGCAAGGCAGGCTAAGCCCGCCTTGGGCGATAATGACGGTGCCGAGCTAGCGCCGTCAGCCATTTTATGCAACCGAATGGGCGCGACGCGCGCGTACCGCTTGAGCGAGCTGGCGTAACGCCCGCTCGCTATCTTCCCAGCCGATGCAGGCATCGGTCACACTCTGGCCATAGCGTAACGTGGCGCCGTTGTCCGGGCTTTGGTTACCCTCGACCAAATTGCTCTCGATCATCACGCCCATGATGGCACGCTCACCGGCGGCTAACTGGCCGCAGACATCCTCACACACCACCATCTGGCGCTGAAACTGCTTACTGCTATTGGCGTGACTGAAGTCGATCATTACCTGTGCGGGCAGCCCGGCTTGGCTGAGTCCCGCCTTCACCGCCTGTACATCGTCCGCACGATAATTCGGCTGGCGCCCACCGCGCAGGATGATATGGCAGTCACCGTTCCCACTGGTGCTAACGATGGCCGAGTGCCCCCACTTGGTGACCGAAAGGAAACAATGCGGCGCCCCGGCGGCATTGATCGCGTCGATCGCCACCTTAATGGTGCCATCGGTACCGTTCTTGAAACCGACCGGACAAGAGAGGCCTGAGGCTAACTCACGATGCACCTGTGACTCGGTAGTCCGTGCCCCGATCGCCCCCCAACTCATCAGATCGGCCAGGTACTGCGGAGTGATCATATCCAAAAACTCACCCGCGGTCGGCATGCCACTGTCGTTGATCTCAAGCAGCAGGCGACGTGCGTTACGCAAACCATCGTTGATACGGTAACTACCATCCATATGCGGATCGTTGATCAGCCCTTTCCATCCCACCGTCGTCCGTGGCTTCTCGAAGTAAACACGCATCACAATCTCCAACTCACCGGCTAACGCATGACGTAGCGCCAGCAAGCGGGAGGCATACTCTTTCGCCGCCAGGGGATCGTGGATCGAACAGGGGCCAATGATCACCAGCAGACGATCGTCTTGCGCCTGAAGAATACGGTGAATGGCGTTACGGGTCTGCGCTACCGTCTGTGCGGCACTGTCGCTAGCCGGAAAGGCCTCTAACAAGGCCACTGGCGGTAATAACTCCTGGATCTGGTTGATGCGTAAATCGTCGTTCTGATAACTCATAGTGCGTCCATCACAGTCAGAGAAAAGGCTTGTCACAAGCGTTTCAATCTATCCGCTTTTTTACGCGCTTGTAAATGACTGACCCAGCAGGAGATTTTTTACATAATCACATGATTTAATTAAATAAAAATAATAAAGCAAAATATCAGGCTGGCTCCAGCGCTGTATTCACGCTATCGGGATGATGGATAGCCAGAGAAACAGACTAATTCACTACCAGTAAACCTGAGATAGCGGCGTGAAAGTGCAGAGAACAGGCAAAAATAGGCGAGTCGCCTGGACAAGAGGTGATGATCGGCGCGCTACGCCATAACGTCAGCTAACGAAATAGGCCGCATTGGGTCGCTGAATAATCACGGGGGGAGGCTCGGCTTTCGTGCATCGATGGATCCATGCTAAGCGATGTGATCCTTCACGCTAAACAATGGTTTCTCATCGGGAGAATGGTGGGTCGTGCAGGGTTCGAACCTGCGACCAATTGATTAAAAGTCAACTGCTCTACCAACTGAGCTAACGACCCGCTCGGATAATCATTCGCCAACGGCCAATGATCTGATAAAAGGTATGACACGACGGAGCGTGTAAAACAGACGGGGATATCACCCTGGTGGCCTATCGCTACACGGGGTTATCCTTGACGCTAAACACCGATTACTCATCGGAAGAATGGTGGGTCGTGCAGGATGACTCAGCTGACGCCTCGCCCTAATGGGCCATCGCTATGCGATGTTATCCTTCACGCTAAACACCGATTTTCACCGAAAGAATGGTGGGTCGTGCAGGATTCGAACCTGCGACCAATTGATTAAAAGTCAACTGCTCTACCAACTGAGCTAACGACCCGCTCGGATAATCATTCGCCAACGGCCAACGATCTGATAAAAGACATGACACGACGGAGTACGTAAAATACATCAGGAGACAACCCCGATGGGCTACCGCTAAGCGATATATCCCTTTACGCTAAACACCGATTTCTCACCGAGAGAATGGTGGGTCGTGCAGGATGACTCGGCTGATGCCTCGCCCTAATGGGCCATCGCTACGCGATGTTATCCTTCACGCTAAACACCGATTTTTCACCGAGAGAATGGTGGGTCGTGCAGGATTCGAACCTGCGACCAATTGATTAAAAGTCAACTGCTCTACCAACTGAGCTAACGACCCGCTCGACGTGCAATGCGACTCTGACTATCCATATCTCGGAATAAACGGCGGATGATCCAGGATAACTTGGCTGACGCCTCATCCTAGTGATGCCATCGCTAAGCGATGCAACCCTTCATGCTAAACACCGATTTCTCACTGAGAGAATGGTGGGTCGTGCAGGATTCGAACCTGCGACCAATTGATTAAAAGTCAACTGCTCTACCAACTGAGCTAACGACCCATACCAGAGTATGACTCACAGAAAAACCAGATGACCGATGTGGTCTGAGACGTAGTGTGCTAGCACACCTTACTCAGCGCGTCCCTTTCTCATCAAGAAAAGGGTGGAGAATGCAGGATGACTCGGCTGACGCCTCGCCCTAACGGGCCATCGCTACGCGATGTTATCCTTCACGCTAAACACCGATTTCTCACCGGGAGAATGGTGGGTCGTGCAGGATTCGAACCTGCGACCAATTGATTAAAAGTCAACTGCTCTACCAACTGAGCTAACGACCCGCGCTATGGCTTACTGCTGATTACAGAATATCATTCTAGACAAAGAATGGTGGCTCGTGCAGGATGACTCGGCTGACGCCTCGCCCTAACGGGCCATCGCTACGCGATGTTATCCTTCACGCTAAACACCGATCTCTCATCGAGAGAATGGTGGGTCGTGCAGGATTCGAACCTGCGACCAATTGATTAAAAGTCAACTGCTCTACCAACTGAGCTAACGACCCATTCTGTATGCCGCCGCGACTCGCTTTACAGTTTGTCTTGGCAACGGCGGCATATATTACCCATTTATCTCGACAGCGCAACCAAAAAATCTCATAACCGGGTCAATTGCTTGCACTTCATACATCCAGGCATGGAAAATAGCCAGAATGTCTACTCCCTACCCGACGACCCGTTATCCCAAACGCTTCTGCGCCAACTTGGCCGCTTCACTATTCGGATATTGCTTGAGCACTTGCTGGAATACGGCATGCGCTTTATCGCTCTGCCCCTTCTCCTGCATGATCACGCCGACCTTATACATCGACTCGGGCGCCTTAGGCGACTTAGGGTAGTTTTTCACGACCACGGCGTAATAATAAGCCGCATCATCCTTCTTCCCTTTACTGTAGTACAGCTGCCCCAGCCAGTAGTTGGCATTGGGCTGATAAGTCGAGTCGGGGTACTGTTTGATAAAGGTCTGGAAAGCCGAAATCGCCTGATCGTTCTGCTTCTTCACCAATACCAGATCGACGGCACGGTTATAGTCCGTATTGGCATCACCGCTGGCCGCTGCCGCCTGTGGCGCCGCCGCCGGTGCACTCGCCGCCGGTGCCGTACTATCGGCCGGTTGCGCGCTGGCCGCTGGCGTATTGCCCTGCGCCGCATTGCCGCTACTCAAGCTATCTATCTGCTGGTAGATCTGTTTCTGGCGTTCCACAATCTGATTCAGTTGATATTGGTTTTCCTGGATCTGCCCACGCAGAGTGTCAATATCACGCTGGTTATCGGAAAGCTGTTGTTGAAGTTGGGTCAATAACTGACCCTGAGCGTTGGTAATACGCTCGAGAGAGGTGACTCGATCTTCGACCGAGCCTGAGCCGACGCTACTGATTGGCGCTTGGGCAGTAGCGGCCCAAGGGGCCGCTACGCCAACCAGCAACGACAGCGCCATCACATGACGTCTGAAGTTACTGCTCATTCGTTACTCGTCTACACAAGAAATTAGTAAACCAGTACGGCACGACGGTTCTTAGCGTAAGCCGCTTCGTCGTGACCCAGCACTGCCGGCTTCTCTTTACCGTAAGAAACGATATCGATCTGATCGGCGCTAACGCCTTTACCCTGCAAATACATCTTCACCGCGTTAGCACGGCGCTCGCCCAGGGCGATGTTATATTCCGGCGTCCCACGTTCGTCGGTATGACCTTCTACGGTTACCTTGTAAGACGGGTTGTTACGCAGGAATGCCGCGTGAGCGTCCAGCTCCTGCATGTATTCCGGCGTTACATCATATTTGTCCAGACCGAAGTAAACGATGTTGTTTTTCTGGAGCTCCTGCATCTGC
The DNA here is from genome assembly GCF_003113495.2 of Edwardsiella tarda ATCC 15947 = NBRC 105688. NCBI lineage: Bacteria > Pseudomonadati > Pseudomonadota > Gammaproteobacteria > Enterobacterales > Hafniaceae > Edwardsiella > Edwardsiella tarda. The sequence goes on along the minus strand of NZ_CP084506.1, from coordinate 954,550 downwards.
AAACGAGCCTGTTCCTCAGAAGAGAGATTGCTGCTGCTGTTTTCCATACCGTTGGCGCCCACGCCCATACCGGACTGATCGTCGTTGGTGTTTTTCTTAGAACTACAGGCAGCCACGGCCATGATCGGCAGTACTAGCATCAGCCCCTTGAGAACTTTGTTCAGTTGCATCTTATTGATCCTTTTAAATTTATATAAGTATAGTTTTATGTATGCATCACAGATACGGCGACCAGGCCGGGAACTTCACCTGACCATCCGTCGCCGGAAGACGCGCTTTAAAACGCCCATCAATCGACACGAGCTGCAACACGGAGCCCAGTCCCTGGGTAGAACTGTAAATCACCATGGTGCCGTTCGGCGCGATGCTCGGCGTTTCATCCAGGAACGTATCCGTCAGAACCTGAGTGGCATTCGTTCCAAGATCCAGTTTGGCAATGTGTTGCGCACCGGCGTTAGAGCTCACCATGACCAGGAATTTCCCGTCAGGGCTCACCTCGGCATCCTGATTCTGGGCACCTTCCCAGGTCAGACGTTGCGCGGCACCGCCATTGATATTGATTTTATAAATCTGCGGACGACCCGCCTGGTCAGAGGTAAAGGCCAGGTTTTGGCTGTCCGGGAACCAGCTCGGCTCCGTATTGTTACTGCGACCATCGGTCACCTGACGAATGGCGCCAGAAGCGAGGTCCATCACATACAGGTTGAGGCTACCCGTCTTCGACAAGGCGAAGGCCAGTTTAGTCCCATCCGGAGAGAAGGCCGGAGAACCATTATGGCGCGGGAAAGAAGCCACCTGACGGATAGCGCCGTTAGACAGCGTCTGGATCACCAGCGCGGAACGGCCGCTCTCGAAGGTGACGTAAGCCAGCTTGCTGCCATCCGACGACCAGGCCGGAGACATCAGCGGTTCGGCAGAGCGATGCACCACGAATTGGTTGTAACCATCATAGTCGGCGACGCGCAGCTCATAGGGGAACTGGCCACCATTGGTCTGCACCACATAGGCGATGCGCGTGCGGAAGGCGCCCTTGATACCGGTCAGCTTCTCAAACACCTCGTCGCTGGCGGTATGAGCGGCATAACGTAACCACTGCTTGGTGACCTTATACTGATTCTGCGCCAATACGCTCCCCGGATTCCCGGAGGTATCCACCAGTTGGTAGGAGACCAGATAACTGCCGTCCGCCCCCGGTTGTACCTGACCGACCACCACGGCATCAATGCCCAGCGCCGTCCAGGCCGCCGGCGTCACCTCAGCCGCCGTCGCCGGTTGCTGCGGCATGCGGCTGGCATCGATCGGATTAAACTTGCCGCTGTTGCGCAGGTCGGCGGCGATAATACCACCAATATTTTCCGGCGCCGCGCCCGGGCCCATCCACTTAAACGGCACCACACCAATCGGGCGGGCAGAGTCCACCCCCTGGGTGATCACGATTCGGACTTCGGCATGGAGCACGCTGGCCCACAGGACGAGAAGCCCCACCATCAAACGAAACGCCTGCTTCATCTTATCTCCCTTATCCGACCCTCTGGCCACGATAATTAGCAGAATTTTAACAAAACAATCTCAACAACACTACATGCCACCTCGGCACGCCATCGGCGAAATCCGATAACCCTTCCGCGACAGGCACCCAGGTGTCGAGTCTCACCATCACTGCGGCTGGAACACCACCGGCGCATTCTTAAATACCTGATACACCGCCTCGCTCGGCGGTTTCGGGTAGCGTGCCTGACGGGCAGCAGAGAGTGCCGCCTGACACAACGCCGGATCCCCGCCCTCTGCCTTCACATCGAGCAGCAGGCCATCGGGCGCCAGCTTGATACGCAGATCACAGGTTTTTCCGGTATAACTGGGATCAGTATAAAACTTCGCCATGATTGCGCTCTTTATTTGATCCGCATAACCGCTAATTTCTGCACCGGAGGCCCCCGACGTCTTGCTATTCCCCTTACCGGCCGGGCCTGCCTTGCCGCTGTTACCCGGCGTGCCGCCGTTGGCGGTGCCTTTTGGTGCGTTCTTCGACGACGCCAGGCCGCCAAACAGATCATCGACCTCATCGGCCTGCTTCGCCGCCGCTGCTGCCGCCGCCTTCTTCTTGGCCTCGGCGGCCTTCTTGGCGTCGGCTTTCGCCTTCGCTTCAGTCTCCGCCTTCGCCTTAGCCTCTGCTGCCGCTTTGGCTTCCGCGGCGGCTTTCGCCTCCGCCGCGGCCTTCGCTTTCGCGGCGGCTGCCGCCTGTTTCTTCGCCTCTTCCGCCGCCTGCTTCTTCGCGGCCTCCTCGGCCTGTTTCTTGGCTTCTGCGGCGGCTTTTTTCACCTCTTCCTCGGCTTGCTTCTTCGCCGCGGCGGCGGCCTTAGCCGCCTCTTCTTTCGCCTGCTGTATCGCTAATGCGGCTTGCTTCTTCGCCTCTTCGGCCGCCTGCTTCGCCTCTTCCGCCGCCTGTTTCTTGGCCGCCTCGGCGGCCTGTTTGGCCTCTTCCGCCGCCTTGCGTGCGTCCTCTTGGGCTTGTAGGCGCTCTTTCTCTAATGCCTTGAGACGCTGTTGTTCTTCCGCCTGTTTACGCTGCATCTCCTGCGCCTGCTTCTCCGCCTGTTTCTGGCGTTGCTGCTCCGCGCGTTGTGCCGCGTTCTGTTGTTCTTGCTGGCGGTTATATTGCTGTACGACCGCGTTCGGATCGACCATCACCGCATCGATCGCCGAGCCACCGCCGCCGCCATCGCCGCCCTCACTCATCGGGTTATCTTGCAGCATCGATCCCCAGACCAGCAGCCCGATCAGGACGATGTGCAGAATCACCGAGATGATGACAGAGCGATTCAGCTTATCTTTTTGCTCAGTTGCGTTTCCCACAATTTTGATTCCAACCGCTAGTCGCTGCCTAGACGCCGCCGTGCTAGACGGCATCCACCGCACTGGCGTCGCAAAATAAAGACACGCAGCCCATACAGGCTGCATGTCTGCTTACACTATGCTGCAGCGAATCCGTTAAATCGGCTGCGTCATCAGACCGACCGAAGTCACACCCGCCTGATGCAATAAGTTGAGCGCCTTGATGATCTCATCGTAGGGCACCTCTTTGGCGCCACCGATCAGGAACACCGTCTTCGGATCCGCTTTAAGCTGCGCTTGCGCCTCGGCGATCACCTGTTCCGGCGGTAACTGTTCCATACGGTTATGATTAACCACCACAGCGTACTGCCCCACACCGGAAACCTCAACGATCACCGGAGGGTGATCATTACTGCTGACGGTCTTGGAGTCCGTCGCATCCGGGAGATCCACCTCTACACTCTGCGTAATGATCGGCGCCGTCGCCATAAAGATCAGCACCAGCACCAACAGCACGTCGAGCAGCGGGACGATATTGATTTCCGATTTGAGATCGCGCCGTCCACCTAATCTTGCCATGCTATCCTCGACTTACTTACCATCAGCGGCAAAGGCCTGGCGATGCAGAATGGCGATGAACTCTTCCATGAAGTTTTCATAGTTCTGCTCCAGCTTATTCACACGCAGATTAAGACGGTTATAGGCCATTACGGCAGGAATAGCGGCGAACAAACCGATCGCCGTCGCGATCAACGCCTCGGCGATCCCCGGCGCCACCATCTGCAAGGTCGCCTGCTTCACGGCGCCCAGGCCGATAAAAGCATGCATGATCCCCCAAACGGTACCGAACAGGCCGATATAGGGGCTGATCGAGCCGACGGTGCCCAGGAACGGAATGTGGGTCTCCAACGCCTCGACCTCGCGATTCAGGGAGATGCGCATGGCGCGCGATGCCCCTTCGATCACCCCTTCCGTCGCATGGCTGTTCATCCGATGCAGACGGGCGAACTCTTTAAAGCCCGCGTAGAAGATCTGCTCCGACCCATTCAAGGTGTCACGTCGGGTCTGGCTCTCCTGATACAGGCGAGACAGTTCGATGCCCGACCAAAATTTATCCTCGAAAGCTTCGGCGTCACGCGTTGCCGCGTTCAGGATACGGGTGCGCTGGATGATGATCGCCCAAGAGGCGACCGAAAAGCATATCAATACCAGCATGATAAGCTTTACCAGCACGCTTGCTTTCAGGAATAAATCCAGAATATTCATGTCAGTCACTGCTTAAACTCCGCGACAATAGACTTAGGAAGCGCGATCGGCTTCATTAGATTTTGATCGATACATGCAATCAGCACATCGGCCCGGCTGAGAACCAAACCTTCTGAATTAACGATGCGCTGCGCAAACGTAAGGGAAGCCCCCCGCAGCGCGGATATCTCGCTCTCCACCACCAACAGATCGTCCAGGCGGGCGGGAGCCAAATAGTCCACGGTCATGCGACGGACCGCAAAAGCGACATGCTCAGTCAGTAACTGTTGCTGACTAAAATGGTGTTGACGCAGCATCTCCGTGCGCGCTCTTTCATAAAAGGCGACATAGCGTGCATGATAAACAACGCCACCGGCGTCGGTGTCTTCAAAGTAAACCCGTACCGGCCATCGAAATACCATATGACTCACTCTACATCCCAGTATAGCTAAACAACGCGGATACTATACGCAAGTGAAATCGGGTTGGGAATGGGGGAGAAAGGGGAGAACTAAAATAATTATGGGCCACGGAATGGCCCATAGGGAAGTAAACGGTTACTGACCTAACTCAGCTTAGAGAAAGAAGAAACCGAGACCGGCGGCCAGCACGATCAAGGCCGGCAGTGGCGAAAAGAAGGCGCGCCACCAGGCGCGTTGCGGACGGAAACCGACGCCGTGTACCACACCGCAGCAAACCGCCCACATGATCAATAACCCTTGCCAGATCTCCAGAGCACTGGTTTTCGCCGCGAAGCGTGTCGGATCCCAAAAGATACAACCCGCCAGAACCAGTGCGAGGATGAGGGAAAGGGCCCGTAACGGGCCCTTGTCCATCAGGTTATACAGCTTATCTGCCAACCCGGTCATCATTTACCGTCTTGGGCCGCTTTCTTAGCCTCGCTGTTCTCGATCGCCATCGCGGTGATGATGGCGAAGAAGCAGGCCATAAGCGTTCCCAAAACCCAGGCAAAATACCACATGCTTAAGCTCCTCAGCGGATCAGTACAGTGAGTGATTGTTGTTTTCGATGTAGTTCTTATCCAGTCGGCCAAACATCTTGTAGTAACTCCAGATGGTGTACAGCAGCACGATAGGAACGAAAACAATCGCCACGACGGTCATCACCTTCAGTGTCAGCAGACTTGAGGTGGCATCCCACATGGTCAGGCTCATGCTCGGGTTAGTGATGGACGGCATCACGAACGGGAACATGGTAATACCGGCGGTCAAGATCACACAGGCGATGGTCAGCGAGGAGAACAGGAACGCCCAGCCACAACGATCCAGACGCGAGGTCAGGATGGTCAGCAGCGGCAGTACCACGCCCAACGCCGGGATCAGCCACAGGATCGGGTGCGCCTCAAAGTTCACCAGCCAAGCTCCCGCCTGATGGGCGACTTCTTTATGCAGCGGGTTAGACGGTGCGGCATAGTCCAGCGCCGAGGTCACGATATAACCATCGATCCCTTTCACCACCCATATCCCGGCCAGCAAGAAGGCGACCATCATGATCAGCGCGCAGATCTGCGTCGCCGCTCGGGCGCGCAGACGCAGTTCGCCGGCGGTCTTCATCTGCAGGTAAGCCGCGCCTTGTACCAACAACATGGTCAGGCTGACAACCCCGGCCAGCAGGCCAAACGGGTTAAGCAGCTGGAAGAAGTTACCGGTATAGAACAGACGCAGATACTCATCGATGTGGAACGGTACCCCTTGCAGCAGGTTACCGAAGGCCACGCCGAAGACCAGCGCCGGCACGAAACTACCGATAAAGATGCCCCAGTCCCACATGTTACGCCAACGCGGATCGGTGATCTTCGAGCGATAGTCGAAGCCGACCGGGCGGAAGAACAAGGCTGACAGCACCAGGATCATCGCCACATAGAAGCCGGAGAAGGCGGCGGCATACACCATCGGCCAGGCGGCGAACAACGCCCCGCCGGCGGTGATCAACCACACCTGGTTGCCGTCCCAATGGGGGGCGATGGCGTTAATCATCACCCGGCGCTCGGTATCGGTCTTCCCGAGGATGCGGGACAGAATCCCGACCCCCATGTCAAAGCCATCGGTGATGGCAAACCCGATCAGCAACACACCGACCAGCAGCCACCAGACAAAGCGCAATACTTCATATTCGAACATAGTGTGGACTCCTGTTTACCGTGCGTCGACCGCATGCGTCTGTTCAAAGTGATAACGACCAGTCTTCAGGCTGCTCGGCCCCAGACGGGCAAACTTGAACATCAGATACAGCTCAGCTACCAGGAACAGTGTGTACAGACCGCAGATCAGGATGATCGAGAACCACAGATCGCCAGTCGTCAACGAGGAGTTCGCCACAGCGGTCGGCAACACCTCACCGATCGCCCACGGCTGACGACCGTACTCGGCCACGAACCAGCCCGCCTCACAGGCAATCCACGGCAACGGGATCCCCAGCAGCGCGGCGCGCAGTAACCAACGTTTCTCACCGATGCGACCACGTGCGACGCTATAGAAGGAGGCGAAGATCACCAGCAACATCAGGATGCCGCAACCCACCATGATACGGAAAGCGAAGTACAACGGCGCCACTTCTGGGATGGAGTCTTTGGTCGCCTTCGCGATCTGCTCTTCGCTCGCCTGAGCCGGGTTATCGGTATAGCGTTTCAGCAGCAGGCCATAGCCCAGATCCTGTTTCGCATGATTAAAGGCATCACGCACCGCCGGATCGGTATTGCCGGTACGCAACTCTTGCAGCAACTGATAGGCCTTCATCCCGTTACGGATACGCACCTCATGCTCCTTCATCAGGTCTTTCAGACCGATGACCGGCGTATCGAGGGAACGTGTCGCGATCAGACCCAGCAGATAAGGGACCTGAATGGCGTAGTGGTTACTTTCCGTCTGCTGATCCGGCAGGGCGATCAGGTTAAAGGAAGCCGGTGCCGGCTGCGTTTCCCACTCGGCCTCGATGGCGGCCAGCTTGGTCTTCTGCACGTCGCCCATCTCGTAGCCGGACTCATCACCCAGCAGGATAACGGCGATCACCGACGCCATACCAAACGCAGCGGCGATGGCGAAGGAGCGCTTAGCGAAGGCTAAATCACGCCCTTTCAGCAGGTAGTAAGCGCTGATGCCCAGAATAAACATCGCACCGGTAACATAACCGGCGGAGACGGTGTGCACAAACTTCACCTGGGCGACCGGGTTCAATACCAGCTCGGAGAAGCTCACCATCTCCATACGCATGGTTTCGAAGTTGAAGTCGGAGGCGATCGGGTTCTGCATCCAACCGTTAGCCACCAAGATCCACAACGCAGAGAGGTTGGAGCCCAACGCCACCAGCCAGGTGGTCAGCATGTGCTGCACCTTGCCCAGACGATCCCAACCAAAGAAGAACAACCCGACGAAGGTCGATTCCAGGAAGAACGCCATCAACCCTTCGATGGCCAGCGGCGCACCAAAGATATCCCCGACGTAGTGAGAGTAGTAAGACCAGTTAGTCCCGAACTGGAACTCCATGGTCAGACCGGTAGCGACCCCTAGGGCAAAGTTGATACCAAACAACTTTCCCCAGAACTTGGTCATGTCTTTATAGATTTGCTTGCCGGTCAGCACATATACCGTTTCCATGATGGCCAGCAGGAACGCCATCCCCAGCGTCAGCGGGACAAATAGAAAATGGTACATCGCCGTTAAGGCAAACTGTAAACGTGACAGTTCGACAATATCAAACATCTTGACTCCTTGCTCCTCGCAGGAAGACTCCGACTTGTGGCAACCCGGCTTCCGTTTCTACGGAAGTCACATAACAACCAGCAATGAATGCCCTTTACCCACAAATGCGACCCATCCCAATTCTCAACGGCCTACCCTCTCTACCCCGCGATGACTCATGCAAGCATAGCGTAGCGCAGAAAACGTTCGCAGCTAAAAACCGGGAAAAGATAACAAATATAACAATAGATCTGACCCTGTATTACAGTCTGATAAATCTTACCCTCACAGACATATACAATAAATAGCTATTTGCGTGACCGTGATTGGATTTCCATTGTTAGGTCAATATTTGCCTAGATACCATCTATAGACAACTATTGATCTAGCGCAAGATTACCAAAAAGCTACGCTAAAATCATTAGTTACAATACCAAACTAGATCAAAGTGCGCAGAAATCAAACAGAGCAAAACACCCCCTTGCGTGTGTATTTATTGTTAATCAATCTGATATTTATTGTTGAACGCTTTGCTATCTATGGGATATCTCACCATTATTTATGGCCGCGCCATTACATCACGAAAATATTTCTGCTCAGACCTATTTTTACAATAGGGAGAAAAAATAACCTCATCGTCACCGCAAGCGGGGAATGAATAAAAAAAGACCGCCCCAAGGGCGGTCTCCATACCGTGACGCGGTAAGCGTCGTCGCAATCAACCGAGCACGCGCAGCAACGCCTGACCAATATCAGCCAGGCTACGCACCGTCGTCACCCCGGCCGCCTCCAGCGCGGCGAACTTCTCATCCGCCGTCCCCTTACCCCCGGCGATGATCGCCCCGGCATGCCCCATGCGTTTCCCCTTCGGCGCCGTTACCCCCGCGATATAGGCCACCACCGGCTTCGTCACATGCTGCTTGATGTAGGCCGCCGCCTCCTCTTCCGCATTGCCCCCGATCTCGCCGATCATCACGATGGCATCGGTTTGCGGATCGGCTTGGAACAGCGCCAGAATATCGATAAAGCTCGACCCCGGAATCGGATCGCCACCAATCCCCACGCAGGTTGACTGGCCCAAACCGACATCGCTGGTCTGCTTGACCGCCTCATAGGTCAGGGTGCCCGAACGGGAAACGATCCCGATGCGCCCCGGTTGATGGATATGCCCCGGCATAATGCCGATCTTGCATTCGCCCGGCGTGATCACCCCCGGGCAGTTGGGGCCAATCATGCGCACTCCTGGACACTGATCGAGCTTGGCCTTCACCAGCAGCATGTCCTGTGTCGGGATACCCTCGGTGATGCAGATGATCAACGTGATGCCGGCGTCGATCGCCTCCAGAATGGAGTCCTTGCAGAACGGTGCCGGGACATAAATCACGCTGGCGCTCGCCGCCGTGGCCTGAACCGCCTCACGCACGGTGTTAAACACCGGTAGCCCAAGGTGTTCGCTGCCGCCTTTACCGGGGGTGACCCCACCGACGAGTTGGCTACCGTAGGCCAATGCCTGCTCGGAATGGAATGTCCCCTGGCTGCCGGTAAATCCCTGGCAAATCACCCGAGTCTCTTTATTGATCAATATCGACATTATTTCCCCTCCACGGCAGCAACTACCTGGCGCGCGGCATCCGTTAGACTGGTGGCCGCAATGATATTCAAACCGCTGTCGGCCAGTATTCGGGTCCCCAACTCGGCGTTATTCCCCTCCAGACGGACCACCACCGGGACATGTACCCCGACCTCGGCCACCGCACCGATGATGCCGTCGGCGATCAGGTCACAACGCACGATGCCACCGAAGATATTAACCAGCACCGCCTTGACGTGCTCATCGGAGAGGATGATCTTAAACGCCTCCGTCACTCGCTCCTTGGTGGCGCCACCACCGACATCCAAGAAGTTCGCCGGCGCACCGCCGTGCAACTTCACGATATCCATGGTGCCCATCGCCAGACCAGCTCCGTTCACCATGCAGCCGATGTTGCCCTCCAGGGCGACATAGTTCAGCTCCCACTGTGCCGCATGCGCCTCACGCGCATCGTTTTGTTCGGGATCTTCCATTTCGCGCAGCGCCGGCTGGCGGAACAGAGCATTACTGTCGACATCTAACTTACCATCGAGGCACAGCAGATCGCCCTGCGGCGTGATCACCAGCGGGTTGATCTCCGCCATGGTCAGATCGCACTGCAGGAACAGCGTCGCCAAGCCAAGGAAGATCTGACCAAACTGTTGCGCCTGCTTGCCGCTCAGACCCAGTTTGAAAGCCAGTTCACGCCCCTGATAGGGTTGCGGCCCCGTCAGCGGGTCCAGCGCCACGCGGTGGATCAGGTGCGGCGTCTGCTGCGCGACCTGTTCGATCTCCACCCCGCCCTCGGTCGAGGCCATAAACACCACCCGACGTGAGCTACGGTCGATAACCGCCCCCAGATAGAGCTCGCGGGCGATCTCGGTCGCACCCTCGACCAGGATTTGGCGTACGGGCTGGCCCTGAGCATCCGTTTGATAGGTTACCAGGCGTTTCCCCAACCACTGCTCGGCGAAGGCACGGATCTCCTCTTTGCGCGCCACGCACTTGACACCACCCGCCTTGCCACGCCCGCCGGCGTGTACTTGGCACTTCACTACCCAGGGGCCGGCGCCGATCTTCGAGGCGGCCTCCTCGGCCTGACGCGGCGTGCTGCAGGCATAACCCACCGGCGTCGGGAGTCCATAACGGGCAAACAGCTGTTTGGCCTGATATTCGTGTAAGTTCATGATGTTCTATCCCTATAGGGGCTGAATCTTATTGTGAGGTTCAGGCCCGCCGGCGCGGGCCTATGCATAGCACAGCGTTAGACATCCAACAGCAGGCGTGCCGGATCTTCCAGCATCTCTTTCACGGTCACCAGGAAGCCGACGGATTCGCGCCCGTCGATCTGGCGGTGATCATAGGAAAGCGCCAGGTACATCATCGGCAGGATCACCACCTGACCATTGACCGCCATCGGGCGATCCTTGATGGCATGCATGCCCAGGATGGCACTTTGCGGTGGGTTGATGATCGGCGTCGACATCAACGAACCGAAGACCCCCCCGTTAGTAATGGTGAAGTTACCTCCGGTCAGCTCCTCAACCGTCAGCTTGCCATCACGCCCCTTCACGGCCAAGGTCTTGATGCGCTTCTCGATCTCCGCCATGCTCAGGGTATCGACATCGCGGATCACAGGCGTGACCAGGCCACGAGGCGTGGAGACGGCGATGCTGATGTCAAAGTAGTTGTGGTAGACCACCTCCTCACCGTCGAGGGCGGCGTTAACCTCGGGATAACGCTTCAGCGCCTCCAGCACCGCCTTAACATAGAAGGACATAAAGCCCAAACGGACACCATGGCGCTTCTCGAATGCTTCACCATACTGGCTACGCAGATCCATGATCGGCTGCATATTCACTTCATTGAAGGTGGTCAGCATCGCGGTGCTGTTCTTCGCCTCCAACAACCGCTCCGCCACACGCTTACGCAGACGGGTCATCGGCACCCGCTTCTCCCGACCGGCGGTCAACGGTGCCTCGCTGGCGCGAGCGGCCGGTGTCGGCGAGGGTGCCGCAGCAGACTGGGCGGACAGATGTTTCTCCACATCCTCGCGCGTCAGGCGTCCACCGACACCGCTACCCTGCAAGGCTGCCGGATCCAGATCATGCTCCGCCACCAAACGGCGCACCGCGGGGCTCAACGCATCGCTATTACCGCTATCCAACGCGGCGGTATGACGCTCGGCTGGCGCCGCCTGCGCGACCTGCGGCCCACTGCCGATCGCTACGCCACTGACGTCCGCCGGGCGCAGGCGCCCCAGCAGTTGACGCGCCGTCACCGTCGCCCCTTCTGGCTCGAGGATCGCCTCCAGCACGCCCGCCTCCAGTGCCGGCACCTCTAACACCACTTTATCCGTTTCGATTTCAACCACGACCTCGTCACGGGCCACGCTCTCACCGACTTGCTTATGCCAGGTGGCGACCGTCGCATCGGCGACTGACTCGGGCAGATCGGGAACCAGAATTTCTACGCTACTCATTATTTTTCCTTATTTCAAAGCGTGTCTCGCATGCGGACCCGCGGGTCCGCACCCTGAACTCATTCCACATGCAATGCATCGTCCACCAGCGCCTGCTGCTGCTCGCGGTGAACCGACATATACCCTACCGCCGGCGAGGCCGAGGCGGGGCGCCCCGCATAACGCAACACCGCACCGAAAGGGATCACCTCGCGGAAGTTGTGCTGGCTGCAATACCAGGCGCCTTGGTTAAGTGGCTCCTCCTGACACCAGACGAAGTCATGCGCCTGGGTATAGGGAGCCAATACCGCCTGCACCGCCTGATGCGGGAACGGATACAGCTGCTCGATGCGCACGATAGCCACGTTCTCTTGGCCATTCTTACGCCGCTGCTCGAGCAAATCGTAGTACACCTTGCCGGAACACATCACCACCCGCTTAACCTGTTGTGGATCGATCGGGTCGATTTCGCCGATCGCCGGCTGGAAGCTCCCCTGCGCCAACTCCTCCAGTGAGGAGATCGCCAGCGGATGGCGCAGCAACGACTTGGGCGACATCACCACCAGCGGGCGCCGCATGCCACGTAGTGCTTGGCGCCGCAACATATGGTAGACCTGCGCCGGTGTCGAGGGCACACAGACCTGGATGTTCTGTTGGGCGCACAGTTGCAGGTAACGCTCCAAACGCGCGGAGGAGTGCTCCGGTCCCTGACCCTCATAGCCATGCGGCAACAACATCACCAGGCCACACAACCGCCCCCACTTCTGCTCACCGGAACTGATAAACTGGTCGATCACCACCTGGGCACCGTTGGCGAAGTCCCCGAATTGCGCCTCCCAGATGGTCAGGGTGCGCGGCTCTGCGCTGGCATAACCGTATTCGAAGGCTAATACCGCCGCCTCGGAAAGCACCGAGTCCCAGACTTTAAAGTCGCCCTGAGCGTGATGCACATTCTCCAGCGGCACATACAACGACCCATCCTTCTGGTTATGGATCACCGCATGGCGGTGGAAGAAGGTGCCGCGGCCACAATCCTCACCGGAGAGACGCACCGGGATCCCCTCATCCACCAGCGTCGCATAGGCCAGCGTTTCCGCGCCCCCCCAGTCGAATGGCTTACTGCCGTCGGCCATTTCCGCGCGATCGGCATAGATCTTGGCGACCCGCGCCTGCATCTCCACTTCCTCAGGCACCCGACTAATACGGCGGGCCAACTCTTGCAGGCGCTGCGTCTCGACGGCGTGGGGATACGCTTCGTCCCATTCGTGGTGCAGGTAGGGGTCCCAGGTCACGCTGTGCATGGTCATCGGCCGCCACTCCTCGACCACGCATCCCCCGCTGTCTAAGGCGTCACGATACAGATTGACCATCTCGGTGGCATCCTCCAAGGAGACCACCCCCTGCTCCGTCAGGCGATCGGCGTACAGCTTGCGCGGCGTCGGGTGTTTCTTGATCTTCTGGTACATCACCGGCTGGGTCGCACTCGGCTCATCGGCCTCGTTATGGCCGTGACGGCGGTAACACACCAGATCGATAAACACGTCGCGCTTAAAGGTATTACGGAAATCGAGCGCCAGTCGGGTGACGAAGGCCACCGCCTCCGGATCATCGGCATTGACGTGGAAGATCGGCGCCTGCACCATCTTACCTATGTCGGTGCAATACTGGCTTGAACGCGCATCCAGCGGATTGGAGGTGGTGAAACCGATCTGGTTGTTGATGACGATACGCACCGTGCCCCCCACCTCGTAGCCGCGCGCCTGAGACATGTTCAACGTCTCCTGCACGATGCCCTGGCCGGTGACGGCCGCGTCGCCATGAATGGTGATCGGCAGCACGATGTCACTGCGCGTCCGATCCAGTCGATCACGGCGGGCACGCACCGAGCCCATCACCACCGGGCTGACGATCTCCAGGTGGGACGGGTTGAAGGCCAGCGCCAGATGCACCGGGCCACCCTCCGTCGCCATATCTGAGGAGAAGCCCATGTGGTACTTCACGTCGCCGGTGCCCAGATGGTCCTTATGCTTGCCAGCAAACTCGTCGAACAACTCATCGGCATGTTTACCCAGTACGTTGATCAGCACGTTCAAGCGCCCGCGGTGTGCCATGCCCAGTACCACCTCACGGGTACCGTGCAGGCCGGCGTGGCGGATCAGCTCCTTCAGCATCGGGATCAACGCATCGCCCCCCTCCAGCGAGAAGCGTTTGGCGCCGGGGAACTTCGCGCCAAGATAGCGCTCCAGCCCCTCGGCGGCGGTCAACTCGCGCAGGAAGCGGCGCTTCTCCTCCGCGTTAAAGGAGGGCTGTCCCATCACCGACTCCAGACGCTGTTGCAGCCAGCGTTTCTCGTCGGTGTTAGTCAGGTGCATATACTCGGCGCCGATGGTGCCACAGTAAGTCTGTTGCAACGCACGGTAAATATCCGCCAGACGCATGGTTTCGCTGCCGACAGCGAAGGAGCCCACGTTAAACGTCTCGTCGAAATCCTCTGCGCTAAGGTTATGGAAGGCCGGGTCGAGATCGGGCACCGGTTCTTGTTTCCACAACCCGAGTGGATCGAGGTTCGCCTGCTGATGGCCACGAAAACGGAAGGCATTGATCAATTGCAACACCTTCACCTGCTTCGCATCGGTCTGCGGATCGTTAAAGCTCTGGCCGAAACGCGCCGGATCTTTAGCCAGACGGCGGAAGTAGTCACGTGTTTGAGAATGAAACTGATCCGGCGGCAATCCATTAGCCGGCAGTTGTTGAAAGAGGATTTTCCAGCTGTGCTCCACCGAGTCGGGGTCCGTGAGATAGTCCTCATACAGTTGCTCTATATAAGACTGGTTCGCGCCCGCCAGATAGGAGGAATCCAGCCAGGCCTTCATTGTGCCGTTTTGCATCGTGATCCCTTAAGCTTATAAAGCCCGTAGTTCGCCGTGGTGAATATCCTATTTTTAACAGATATTCTTGTATTAACTTAATGTTATTAAAAATTTTATCCAATTTACCAACAACATAATCACTGCGTGATAACCCTGCCGCTATTGTATCCACCTCTCGGGGCGGTTTTGACATCAGCGGACAAGTGGATGCCGCCAACGACGGCATACTCAGGGAACCGCTAAAAACCGGCGCAAACCCACGGCGAAAGCGGCTTTTAGCGGTTCTCTGCCCGCCCCTCTCGACAGCGGGGCGGGACAGTGCATTATCCGGCCTATTAGGCTGAATACTATATTTTTCTTAGTGTTAGGCCTCGCGATGCAGCAGCATGGATTTAATGTGACCAATGGCGCGCGTCGGGTTCAATCCTTTCGGGCAAACACTGACACAGTTCATGATGCCATGGCAGCGGAATACGCTGAATGCATCGTCCAAACCATCCAGGCGCTGTGCCGTCGCGGTGTCGCGGCTGTCGATCAGGAAGCGATAGGCCGCCAGCAGACCCGAAGGACCGACAAACTTATCCGGGTTCCACCAGAATGAAGGACAGGAGGTGGAGCAGCAGGCACACAGGATGCATTCATACAGCCCATCCAACTTGGCGCGCTCCTCCGGCGATTGCAGATACTCCCGCGCCGGCGGCGTACGGCCATCGTTGATCAGATAGGGTTTAATCTTTTCGTACTGGGCATAAAACTGCCCCATATCCACCACCAGATCACGCACCACCGGCAGGCCGGGTAAGGGGCGGATGACGATCTTGCGTCCCCCCTGACGTAACGCGGAGATCGGCGTGATACAGGCCAAGCCATTCTTGCCATTCATGTTGACCCCATCGGAGCCACAGACGCCTTCACGACAGGAGCGGCGGAAGGCCAGCGTCGGGCCCTGCTCCTTCAGGCGGATCAGGGCGTCCAACAGCATCATGTCACGCCCCTCTTCGGCCTCCAGGGTGTAATCCTGCATATGCGGCGCGCTGTCTACGTCGGGATTGTAACGATAGATAGAAAATTCGAGTTTCATCACCTATTCCTCGGCAAATCAGTAAGTCCGCACCTTCGGCGGGAACGCCGCGCGTAGTTTAGGCTGCATATTGACGTGGCGTTGTACCATACGCTCGCTCTCTGGCAGATAGAGGGTGTGGCACAGCCAGTTGGCGTCATCACGCTCCGGGAAGTCGAAGCGGCTGTGGGCCCCGCGGCTTTCGGTACGGTAGTTCGCCGCCATGGCGGTGGCGAAGGCCGTGGCCATCAGGTTATCCAGCTCCAGGCACTCGATGCGTTGGGTGTTGAACTCGCTAGAGGTGTCATCCAGGCGGGCATCGGCCAGGCGGTCACGAATATGCTTCAATTCAGCCAAACCTTGCGCCATCGCCTCGCCTTCGCGGAACACCGAGAAGTTATGCTGCATACACGCCTGCAGATCTTTGCGGATCTGCGCCGGATCCTCCCCCTTGCGGGCGCCGTTCCAGCGGTTTAGCCGTAGCAGACTCGCCTCAATGTCCGATTCGCCGGCATCGCGCAACGGCCCCTGCTCTTGCAGACTCTGCGCCAGATGCAGGCCGGCAGAGCGGCCAAAGACCACCAGATCCAGCAATGAGTTACCGCCCAAGCGATTGGCCCCATGCACCGAAACGCAGGCGATTTCGCCGACGGCGAACAACCCCGGGATCACCTGATCGTTGCCGTTCGCGTCCTGGGTCAACGCCTGGCCGCTGATGCGGGTCGGAATCCCGCCCATCATATAGTGACAGGTCGGGATCACCGGAATCGGCTCCTTGACCGGATCGACATGGGCGAAGGTGCGCGACAACTCCAGGATGCCCGGCAGACGGGACTCCAGCACCTCTTTACCCAGGTGATCGAGCTTCAGCTTGGCGTGAGGACCCCATGGCCCCTCGCAGCCACGCCCCTCGCGGATCTCGATCATGATCGACCGGGCAACCACATCCCGTCCCGCCAAGTCCTTCGCGTTCGGCGCATAGCGCTCCATAAAACGCTCGCCATGCTTATTCAGCAGGTAACCGCCCTCGCCGCGACAGCCCTCTGTCACCAAGACCCCTGCGCCGGCGATGCCGGTCGGATGGAACTGCCACATCTCCATGTCTTGCAACGGTACCCCGGCGCGCAGCGCCATGCCGACGCCGTCACCGGTATTAATGTGCGCGTTAGTGGTCGACTGGTAGATACGCCCGGCACCACCGGTCGCCAGGATCGTGGCGCGCGACTTGAAGTAAACCACCTCCCCCGTCTCGATGCATAAGGCGGTACAGCCGACGACCGCACCATCCTGATTCTTCACCAGATCCAAGGCATACCATTCGGAGAAGATGGTGGTGTGATTCTTCAGGTTTTGTTGATACAGGGTATGCAACAAGGCGTGTCCGGTACGGTCCGCCGCCGCCGCCGTGCGGGCCGCCTGCTCACCGCCGAAGTTTTTCGATTGACCGCCGAATGGACGCTGATAAATACGCCCATCATCCAGCCGGGAGAAGGGTAGTCCCATATGCTCCAGCTCTAGGATGGCATCGGGGCCGGTCTTACACATATATTCGATGGCGTCCTGATCGCCAATATAGTCCGACCCCTTCACGGTGTCGTACATGTGCCATTCCCAGTTATCTTCATGGGTATTGCCCAACGCGACGGTGATGCCACCTTGCGCCGAGACGGTATGGGAGCGGGTAGGAAAGACTTTCGATAGTAAGGCGCAACGGAATCCCTGTTGCGAAATCTGCAATGCGGCACGCATGCCCGCACCACCCGCGCCGATCACGACGGCGTCAAACTCTCTCACTGGCAGCTTCATTTATATCCCCCAGACGACCAATGTGCCATAAACCAGATAAACCACCAGTACCACCACGATCGCCAGCTGTAGCAGCAGACGCAGTGCCAGAGGTTTGACATAATCCGTCAACACCTGCCACATCCCGATCCAGGCATGCACCAAGACACACAATAGAGTCAGCAGGGTAAACACCTGGGTCAACCGAGAGGAGAAGAAGTCGAGCCACACGCCATAGTTAAGCGGGCCAGCCCCGACGATAAAGGCCACCAGGTAGATGACGTACAACGTCATGATGATGGCGGATGCACGCAACAGTAACCAATCCTGGATCCCGTTGCGCCCCAGCGCCGATGCATTGCTTACCATACCCACACCCCCGCACAGATGGAGAGCAGCACGGTCGCAGCGAACGCCACCTGCGCCGAACGACATCCCACACTAAACGTCTCTTCCAGATAACCAAAATCCATCAGTAAATGGCGGATACCACCACAAATATGGTAAGCCAACGCCGTCAGGATGCCCCACAACACCAGCTTGACCAGCACACCATCCACCACCGCCGACACCTGCGCGAATCCCTCAGCCGACGAGAGCGAGAGACCGAGCAACCACAGAAGGATACCGATGGAGACGAAGACGATGACCCCGCTAACGCGGTGTAGGATCGAGGCAATGGCAGTAATGGGGAAGCGGATTGTTGGCAAGTCAAGATTGACAGGTCTTTGTTTTTTCACAGTGTTGCCCACATAGCTCTTTTTATTTTCCCTCCTCCGGACCTGGGCGGCGTCAAGCAGCATCCCAAGGCCACGTGATCGCGGGCAGACAGCGTCGGCAAACGGATATCTGACCACACCGGGCGATGGGCGCTGGGTGCTCCACAACAGGCATGCCTACCGACGGCGGTAAGTCCCGGAGACCTGGCGGCAGTATAGGGTCACCACATTATGATTACAATTCAAACACAAAATGATTAACAACATTTAACCAAAACAGTGAGCATGGTCACGCATTCATCAAAAGTTAATAAATAGGCTAACCTCATTGACAATAAATCAACATTTCGATTACAAAAAGAGAATTAAAAGTGTGCGTTATGATTAGATGTTGCCCAATTCGCTTTCGTATGAGACAACGTTAGCCAGCTGTGTTGGAAATTCCTTTCCACGCCGTCAACATGAATAATCATAATCCTTACGCCACCTTGGAAACACATTTTTAACAATTAGTAACGGCAACCACGTGACAAGGAGAGGCCACTACGCCGCTTGACGCCAACGAAAGACGCGAGACGGCCATATCACGTGCCAGGGAAGCTTACCTCGCCGCATCCCGTGCGGCGTCAATGGTTCTAAAAATAGATGTCCCAAAGGAGACTGTAATGGCAGACAAGAAAGCAACGCTGACGGTGGGTTCTGAGCGCATTGAACTGGATGTACTGTCCGGGACGCTAGGTTACGATGAGATCGATATCCGTAAACTTGGCGGCCACGGCTACTTCACCTTTGATCCGGGCTTTACCTCTACCGCCTCCTGCGAGTCCCAGATCACCTATATCGACGGTGATGAGGGGATCCTGTTACATCGCGGCTATCCCATCGATCAACTGGCGAAACACTCCTCATTCCTTGAGGTCTGTTACATCCTGTTGAATGGCGAGCCACCGACGCAGGCAGAGTATGACACCTTCAAGACCACCGTCACCCGCCATACCATGATCCACGAGCAGATTACTCGCTTATTGCAAGGGTTCCGCCGTGACTCACACCCGATGGCGGTCATGTGCGGGGTTACCGGCGCGCTGGCGGCCTTCTACCATGATTCGCTGGATATCAGTAACGAACGTCACCGCGAGATCGCCGCCTTCCGCCTGCTATCTAAAATGCCGACCGTGGCGGCGATGTGTTACAAGTACTCCCTGGGGCAACCCTTTATCTACCCACAGAACGATCTCTCCTATGCAGGCAACTTCCTGCGCATGATGTTCGCCACGCCCTGTGAGGAGTACCAGGTTAACCCGGTATTAGAACGTGCCATGGATCGCATCCTGATCCTCCATGCCGACCATGAGCAGAACGCTTCGACGTCGACGGTGCGTACCGCCGGCTCCTCCGGCGCCAACCCGTTCGCCTGTATCGCCGCCGGTATCGCCTCGCTGTGGGGACCGGCGCACGGTGGGGCCAACGAGGCCTGTCTGAAGATGCTGGAGGAGATCAATCATGTTGATCATATTCCCGCCTTTATTAAGCGCGCCAAGGATAAGAACGACTCCTTCCGCCTGATGGGCTTCGGCCACCGGGTCTATAAGAACTATGATCCACGCGCCACGGTAATGCGGGAGACATGCCATGAGGTGCTCAAAGAGTTGGGAATGAATGACAACCTGCTCGAAGTGGCGCTGGAGCTGGAGCATATCGCGCTGAATGATCCCTACTTTATCGAGAAGAAACTCTACCCCAACGTCGACTTCTACTCCGGTATCATTCTCAAGGCGATGGGGATCCCCTCGACCATGTTTACCGTCATCTTCGCTATCGCCCGTACCGTCGGCTGGATCGCCCATTGGAACGAGATGCACGAAGATGGCCTGAAGATCGCCCGCCCGCGTCAGCTGTACACCGGCTATACCCGCCGCGAATTCAGCTCCCAGCTGGAACGTCGTTAATCTCCCCGTCCCGGTCAGCCAGTCTGGCCGGGTTCACTCCCCCCACCACTCACTCAGCACGCCACGCGGGTACCCGCCCTCCTCTCCACCTCGCCATCGCGTTATACTGCCCGCCAACAAGGGCGGCGCTACGCCCGGGAGACATCATGCAACACACTATCTTACTCGCCGGTCCCGAACTCTATCTGATCCCGGCACATCCGCGCTTTGCCCAGGCGCTGTTCACGCTGGTGGAGCAGAATCGCGAACACCTCTGTCGTTTCCTCAGCTGGCCGCATAGCATGGCGCATGTCGACAATCTCACTCAGACGCTACACGCCCAAGCCGAGGCGCATCAGGCAGGCAGCGCACGCCATTACGTCATCCACTATCAGCAGCACTGTGTCGGCGTAATCTCCTTAAATAGCATCGATCTCCAGCGCCGTTGCGCACCGATAGGCTATTGGCTGGCTCA
This sequence comes from Edwardsiella tarda ATCC 15947 = NBRC 105688, assembly GCF_003113495.2. Taxonomy (NCBI): domain Bacteria; kingdom Pseudomonadati; phylum Pseudomonadota; class Gammaproteobacteria; order Enterobacterales; family Hafniaceae; genus Edwardsiella; species Edwardsiella tarda. The sequence continues at coordinate 933,907 of NZ_CP084506.1, read as the reverse complement.
GCCTTACCAAGGTAAAGGCCTCGTCTCGGCATCCCTCCAGGCATTGATGCGACACTATGTGGCGCAGCGCGAAGTCACCCGCTTCGTGATCCAGTGCATCAGCGTGAATCTGCGTAGCAACGCCGTCGCACGGCGCAATGGCTTCACCCTGGTGGAGACACGTCACCAAGCCTGCGAGCTCGAAGGCGTACGCTACGATCAAAACACCTATCTACGCCGTTTCGATTGAGGCAGGCCAGACGAATAAAACGAACTTTTTAGCACTTTGATAACCAGAGCGCGCCATACGAGAAAATCGCCAACAACTTCAAATAACCAATTGAATAAAAACAATAAAATAAAAAAATTAAGTATACTAAACCGATAGAAATACGATACAAACGGGGGTAAAAGAAAGATTTATCAACAAAAATATCGACGAATGAGGTATTATGGTTGGGTAAAGTTTATTTTCACTACTTTTCCGCCCGATGCCGAGCAAAGCGCCCGCATCCCGGCGGTTTTTACTTTTGCGAGGCCTTATCATGCAACTGCCACACTGCCCGAAGTGTCATTCAGAGTATACCTATCAAGATAATGACATGTATATCTGTCCAGAATGCGCCTACGAGTGGAACGACGCCACCGACGCCGCCCAGGAAGAAGAGACTCTAGTCGTCAAAGATGCCAATGGCAACCTGTTGGCCGATGGCGATAGCGTCACCGTCATCAAGGATCTGAAGGTCAAAGGCAGCTCCTCGATGCTGAAAATCGGCACCAAGGTGAAAAACATTCGCCTGGTCGAGGGTGATCACAATATCGATTGTAAAATCGATGGTTTCGGTCCGATGAAGCTCAAGTCGGAATTTGTGAAAAAGAATTAAGCTTTAGCCGATGCCAGCTAACGGCACTCAGATTCTCGCTCCATTCGACGAGCGAGAATCTAAGACCAATATAAGACAATTAACCGCGCGCATGCTTAATTGAATACGTTTGTAGGACAAAGTCAGTAGAAACTATAATTTGTCACGCTTGTTTTACAATGCGGCAGCAATATTTGTAGATCGATAGTATCACTATTCATATGACAACGAGTGCCGTTCAAGAAATAACCGATAATAATAAATCGATAAAAATCAAAGAATAAGATTAAATAAAATAATAAGAATTAATATTACTAAGTATAAGCAAAGGATTCATTTTTTTCTCCTCTGTAAAGTAGAGAAAAAAGATAGCGCAGGGTCTATATTCTGCTGACATTTTTATGTAAGCTGTGCCTGAAAAGTCGTAGCAGAAACAGAATGAGGACGATTACGATTAGATGAATAGTAACGGGCATGGCCATTAGGCGATGCGTCGTAAGGATAATCAGGCGTACTTTCTCTATTTGTAGTATCTGGAAAGTATCAACCTGATTGTAACGTTTTCCCTGGTGTTGGCCAAATTGGCAACCTGATCCATCGATGGGTCAGGTTTTTTTTTGCCCTCTTAACCTGGCACTTATTCTATTAAGCGATGACAATAACGTCTAGTTAGACTAAGGTATAGCTATCCCGCTGATAATGCAGGAGGCCCTCTACGACTCATGTCAATATCTAGTATCATGGTAGATAGAGGATGTAATTCACCACAGAACGTATTATTGTATACCTAATAGTAGGTGGTGATGCCAATGAGGAGAAAGAAGTAGAGTGATTGCTGATAACGAGAGCCTGGCGCAGGATATCAAGCGGTTTATCGATCAATCTTTATCCTACTATGGGCAACTACAGTTTGCCTATTTATTGCTCAACAAAAAGAATCCCACAGAAATCACCATCATCTCCAACTACCCCGATGAATGGGTAACCTTGTACAAAGAGCACCATTATCAACAGATCGACCCGGTAGTGATCTATGCGCTACGTCGCGTTTCACCTTTCCTCTGGGATGAAAAGATCACGGTGAACGCCAAGCTCAACCTGTCCAAGATCTTTAGTCTGGCCAAAAAATATCAGGTCAACAAAGGCTATACCTTTGTCCTGCATGATGCCGATAACCAACTGGCAATGCTCTCACTGATGGTTGACGATCATAGTCTTAGTATTGTCGAGCAGAATCAAGGAGCGTTACAGATGTTATTGATCAACGCTCATGAGCGCTTCATGACGGGGCAACGGCAACTTCAAGTACAACAGCATAATATTAAAAGTAATAACATGGAGAATATCTTCTCCGCACGCGAGAATGAAATTCTGTATTGGGCCAGCATGGGTAAAACCTATCAGGAGATCGCGCTGATCTTAGGGATTAAAAGCGGCACGGTGAAGTTTCATATCGGCAACGTGGTAAAAAAATTAGGGGTGCTCAACGCCAAGCATGCCATCCGACTCGGCGTTGAATTACAACTGATCAAACCGATTGAGCGCTAATCGTCTCTTCTTCTAGCAGCAAGGGCCAAGCCTGTAGCAATGCCTGCGGATAGGGTTGCTCCAAATCTTGATTAATCCGCTCAATCAGGCAACGCTGATTCTCAGCATCAGCCGGCAAATAGACTAAATAAATCGCCTGATCCTTTTCTGAAGTACCTTTCTCGACGACCGAAACATCCCAACCGGAGCGGGTCAGAATCCGTAGCATCGGATGGCTGACGATGGTATAAATCCCCTGATGGCCTGAGGATAAGGTGTAATTAATCATCGCCAAAAATAACAGATGACATAGCGGATATTGGTTGGCCAACAAGGTACGTGCCCGGCGTTTATCGACAAAGAATCGGCTGGATTCGAAGAACTGGCTGCTGGCAGGGATCTCCGCCTTAGCGAAATACTGGCAAAAGGTACCCACAATCATGTTGTGATAACGCGTCTCGATTAAGCGCACGCTACACACCACATCATTATCCTTTACACCCAGTAGATAGGTCGTATGCTCGCTGTCATACTCATCGAACTCCATGCCATCGCTACAGTTGACAGCCCAATTCAAACGATCTTTAAACGTGCCTTTGCGCAATGAGAATAGCTCGGTAGATGTCGTTCTTGACAGCGACTGATAGTCAACAGCGAAAATTTCAAACATATCCATTCCTTTAACGCCCGTCTATGTAGCTCTCTCCGATCACGGCTTTAGCCAACCGAAAAAAACGCTTCAGGTTGACCATGATAGCGACCGGCACAATCCTATCTTGCCTCTTCCAAGGAGATGTCCGAATTTAGTTTTTAATGATCGCTCGCCTCGACAGATAAGTGTTGTAAGACAACATATAACGATATGGGGGGAGGTCATTCAACGCCGATGAAATACGACTAAGGGCGCTGTATCGAAGCGCTAAATTCATTTGAAAATAAAAGCATTGCTACTTGTCAATATAAATTTAATGCTGCAATAAACTATTCGGATTAACCGTTAGCATACAGGGAAATGGGGGGATAAGACAAACAGAATATGAGAAAGTCAGTCGGGTGATCATTAAAAAAATAATAGCGCGATGGCGTAATTTTTGCAGGCGATTATTAATAGGAAAACAGCCGTGACAACGGCAGGCGCGGCGTACCGCGCAGAATACCGACGCAAGACGCGACAGCGCCTGGGAAATAATGCGCCATTAGGTTGTGGTATTAAATTGGTAATAACATGCTCCACGGGTGGCCGGCCGCGCCGACCCTCCGTGGCACACTCAGGCCGGGTTCGCAATATCGATAAAGGTCACCTCGAGGCCATGCTCGCGCGCCAACCACTCCCCTAACGCCCGAATGCCCCCCCGCTCCGTCGCGTGATGGCCTGCGGCAAAGAAATGCAGCCCCATCTCCCGGGCGATATGAATGGTTTGCTCCGAGACCTCACCGGTAATAAACGCATCGACACCGAACTGCGCCGCCTGTTCGATGAACCCCTGTCCGCCCCCGCTACACCACGCCACACGCCGGATCTTCGCCGGTGCATGATCGCCACAATGCAGTACGCTATGATGCAGTTTACGTTCCAAACGGCCAATCAACTCCCCGGCACTGCAAGGTTCAGCCAATTCACCATAGGGCAGTAGCGGAGCAATAAGCCCTTGTGGCGTAATCTTTAGCACCCGAGCCAACTGAGCGTTATTGCCCAACTGTGGATGCGCATCCAAGGGCAGATGATAGGCATACAGATTAATGTCGTTCGCCAGCAACGTCTTAAGACGCTGACGCCGCATGCCACGGATGGTCGGCGCCTCGTTTTTCCAAAAATAACCATGATGGACTAAGATCGCATCCGCCTCGGCCTGCAACGCGGCATCCAACAGGGCCTGACAGGCGGTCACCCCAGTGACGACGCGCCGTACCTCGCGACGCCCCTCGACCTGCAGACCATTGGGGGCGTAATCCTGCATCTCAGCCACATTCAACAGCTGATTCATCTGTTGCTCTAACAGCCAATTATCCATGCACTCTCCTCAGTCGCATCATTCAATCGCCATCTCGATCCTCGAATAATACGCTACTCACGCCCCGAAAACAGCGCATGCTCCCCCTGCTGCAGATGCCGAAACGCCACCCCGTTACGATTCCCCGCCGCCAACTGTGCCATGATGGTCTGCGCCGCCGTCTCGCCAGCCTGTAGCGACGGTTTAATATGAGCGATCACCACCGGGAATCCGGCCAAGGCAGAGGCGCCACCGCTATAGCGCGCCAGGTTAGTCAGCTCCTGATTGAGCAAATGCGGCGTAAGATGGCCGAAGAGGCGCGCTTGGGGTACCGCGTCACTGAACGAGGTCTCGATGATCATGCCTTGCAGCGCGCCACTGGCCAACAAGGGGCCCAACCGGCGCCAGATGCGATCGAGATGGCTGCTCTGTTCCACACTATCGGCCCCGGTATCGCCAAAATAGGCGAAGTATTCGCCCGATCGCTCCAGCAGGATCATCGCCGAGGTCACGCCGCCGTGGCTCAACGGGTACACCTGAGCGCTCATCCCGCTATTGCCGAGGGCAAAACGCTGCGCCGGGCGCACGCTGTGAATGCGATAGGTCCCCAGACGCTGCCCCTGCCCGGCATCGCTAAAATTGGGCCAGCTTTTCCAGTTAAAGTAGTGATTACGTAGCGTCTCGGCGCTGTTCGCCAGGGTATAGATCGGCTTGCGGCTGTCCTCCGGCGCGGCCAGTAGCAGCCCGGCGACATGGTCGAGATGGGCATGACTGATAAAATAGGCCACGATCAACTCACGCAGCACGTACCCTTGTGGCGTCCAAGGCGCGGCACGTTCGGCGCTCGCCTCGGGGAAGGCGCCCTGCGCCAACGCCTTGGCGATCCCGGGTAAGGTCGACCCCGCATCCAGCCCCAGATAACGCGTATCACGCTCGTGGCGGATCAGATAGGCGGGCAGATTGTCGCCGCTGAGCCCTCCGCCACTGCCTAATGCCACGACCTGAAAACCCGCTAGCGCGGGCAGCGCCAACAGGCCATATAATACAACCCCCACGACCCCACAGCCGATGGTTCTCCTGCTCCACATCCCCTCACCCTCCCTGTCGTCTCGAATCGACTCACCCGCCATCGTCCTCCGTCATACGGGCGCGCTGAAAGGCCAATAGCGTATCTTGCCGCGCCCGAGCGTGATCGACCATGGGGTCGGGGTAGTCTAGCACGCGTCGCTGGCGTAACGCCCAGCGTTGAGGGTGATGGATCTCACTATCCGGCACATCCTTCAACGCCGGTAGCCAGCGGCGAATGAACTGCCCCTGCGCATCATAACGTTGCCCCTGCGTCGTCGGATTGAAAATACGAAAATAGGGCGCGGCATCGCAGCCCGTCGAAGCGGCCCACTGCCAGCCGCCGTTGTTCGCCGCCAGATCGCCATCGATCAGCTGACTGAGGAAATAACGCTCGCCGAGACGCCAATCGATCAACAGATCTTTGACCAGGAAACTGGCCGTCAGCATACGGAGACGGTTATGCATCCAACCGCAGTGATTGAGTTGACGCATAGCCGCATCAATTAATGGAAAGCCGGTCATCCCCTGCTGCCAGCGCCACAATCCCTGTTCGTCGTCGCGCCAACGAATGCGCGCCGTCCAGGGGAGGAAGGGGCGATGGCGACACAGATCGGGCCACGCCACCAGCAGGTGGCGATAAAACTCGCGCCAGATCAACTCATTCAACCAGGCGGCGCCGCCGCCAGAGGCCGCGTTCGGCGAGTCGAGCATCCCCGACTGCAGCGCCGCCAGGCACTGACGCGGCGACACCACCCCCAACGTCAAGTAGGGCGACAGCAGGCTGGTTCCCGCCTGCGCCGGAAAGTCACGCCGCACAGCATAGGTCGCCAGATCGGTGCGGCAAAAATGCGCCAGCCGCGCCTGAGCCGCCGCCTCTCCGGCGGGAAACAACGTCGCATCGACCGTCGCCGCGGGGTAGTCGAAGGTAGGCAGCACTGGCGGCGGTGCACAGGGGTAAGCCCGCCGGGTCGGTGCCGGCAACGGTGCATTATCCTGTTGACCCAAAGCCTGTAAGAAGGCGTGTTTAAACGGGGTAAAAACCTTGAACATCTGCCCCGCGGCGGTCAGGACGGCGCCGGGGGGCAATAGCAAGGCATCGTCGAAGCCATGGCAAGGAATGGACAGCGTGGCGCATAACGCCTCATCCCGCCGGCGCTCATTCAGCTCATACTGGCGATTGAAGAACAGGGCCGTGGCCTGATGCTGAGCACAAAAGTGCGCCACCGCCTGTCGCTGGGCGGCATAGTCCGCCACACTCAGGCCATGCAGCGCGATATGACGAGCCGCGAGCTCAAGCCGCAGGCACTGCAGATTCTGCCAAATGAACTGCGCCTGACGGGGCGCCATATCCTGCGCTTGCCACTGACGCGGCGTCGCCACATAGAGCGCCAGCACGCGCGCGTCAGGATCGGCGCAGGCGGCATGCAATGCGCGGTTATCGGTCACACGCAGATCGTTGCGTAACCAGACGACATGGGTTGTCATCGGCGCCACCTAATGGCCATAGCGCAGACGCAACGCGTCTGGATAGGGCGAAAAATAACGCTGCGAGGCCAGGTACTCATCGGGATATTCACGCAGATAATGTTTCAGCAGCGTCAGAGGGGCCAGCAATGGCTGTGTCCCCTGACGATACTGCAAGATCAACTCGCTCAGCTCGGCGCGCTGAGCGGCACTCAGACGCAGGCTGAAGTAGCCCTGCACGTGTTGCAGCACATTGGTATGGTTACGCCGCGTCGCAGGCTGGCGCATCAGCGCCATCAAGCGCGCGCGATACTCCACGGCGAACTGCGCCAATGAATCATATTGAGCGATAGCCGCCACCAGACGCCCTAATGCGCGATAATCGGGTTGTGAGTGGGCCAACAGCAACAGTTTATAACGGCTATGAAAGGCCACCAGTGCGCCACGGCTCAATCCCTGGTGCCACAGCTGATTGAACTCGTGCAAGGCATACACCCGTGCGATAAAGTTCTCGCGCAACAGCGCATCGCTCAGGCGCCCATCCTCCTCAACCGGCAACCAGGGCATCGCCGCCATCAGGGCGGCGGCAAACAGCCCTACCCCGCTCTTCCGCGCCTCCTGCGCCGTGTAGACCTTGACCCGCTCCATACCGCAACTGGGCGAGCGCGCACAGAGGATAAAGCCACACAATGCCTGCAGGTGCGGCAATTGATGCGCGGAAAAGGCCTGCATCGCCGCCGTATAATCCAAGCTAGGGTCACGACTATCGACCAGGGCGATGTCCGATGACGCCTCGCGCCGCAACAAACGTAAGGCGGGGCGCGGCGATGGCAAGCCGATGCCCATCTCGGGACAGAGGGGTAAGAAGCGAAAAAATGGCGCCAGCGTCTCACAGGCCAAGGCCAGACGCTTATGTCCACCATCGAAGCGCACCGTCTGACCGAGCAGACAGGCACTGATACCGACCGGGATCGTAGATGACATGGTAAGCCTCCCTTCACAGCGACAAACGATTTCCGGGATCCTTACGCAAGTGTAGACCGCCGCGCCACATCTGCGAGTCTCGCCGGCGTTGCCGTCAGAAGAAGTCGGGCTTCACTTTTTCTGATTCGCTCAGCCACACCGGTTTATCACTGGTCTTGCACCACACCCGATGCAGGTAGCTGTAGAAACGGGCGCGATCCTTACGCAGCAGCATCACCGGCAGCGCGAGTGTACCAATGACGATAACGCCGCTACGGCGTAACAGAATGCGTGGCCAAGAATAGGGGGGATACAGCATCGTGACCTCCTTGCAAATTCGCCTAAAGCCTAGCGGCGAGGCGGGAACAGCGTGGCCAGAAGCGCTGGCCTGAGTGGAAACAACATAGCCCCTCGCTGCACAGAAAGCAAGCACTCCTCCGACCACCTATACCCTGGATGGCGATACCGCATCACAGGCGTCCAGGTCGACACACGCCGAGAGGTCAACGCGTCGCCATCGTGCGTGATCGCGCCACGCTTTCCACTTAATCACGCCATAGCCTCGCGCGCTGACTGACCTTATCTGCGCCGTAGCCCCGCGTGCGCCTAACTCCTGATAGGCCGTTGACGGTGGATGATGCATGGGCCGCTTGCCCCCGCACCTGCGACGTCGCCACACCGTCACGACACACGACGCACAACGACCTAACCTGCGCCGCCCTTAGCCGATTTAATCGGCGATATCTGTATGAATAATATTCATTTTTATATCTTTTTTACAGCCAGCCCCGCCTTTTTTACCCTTTTTATGCCTCGCTCTCCCTATGCTGAAGGCGTCATTAAGCCAGACATAATGAGGAGAACACAATGACCGTGGGACTGATTGCCTGCACCGTTTTGGTGCTGCTACTGCTGGTATACCTGGTGTATGCACTGTGGCATGCGGAGGACTTCTGATGTTACTCAATGCACTGATGCTCATCGGGCTACTCTTGCTGGCGCTGCTGGTCCTGGCCCCCCCGCTCGGTAGCCTATTGAGCCGCCTGATCGACGGAGAGCCTTATCGCGCCATGGTGCGCACAGAGAATACCCTATGGCGCTTATGCGGTATCACGCCACGCGACATGGATTGGCGCCGCTATCTGTTGGCGATCCTCGCCTTTAATCTCCTGGGTATCGCGCTACTGTTCATCCTATTGTTGGCCCAGGGTAGTCTGCCGCTCAACCCGCAGGGCTTTCCCGGCCTACGCTGGGATTTGGCCCTCAACACCGCCGTCAGCTTCGTCACCAACACCAACTGGCAAGCCTACAGCGGCGAGAGCAGCCTGAGCTACCTCAGCCAGATGGCCGGACTCGGCGTACAAAACTTCCTCTCGGCGGCCAGCGGCATCGCCATCCTGTTCGCCCTGACTCGCGCCTTCAGCCGTCACGCCGATGCGGCATTGGGTAACGCCTGGGTCGATCTATGGCGCATCACCCTGTATGTCCTGTTGCCCCTGTCGCTCTTACTGGCGCTGTTCTTCGCCGGCCAGGGGGTGGTACAAAACTTCGCCGCCTATGTCGATGTCAGCCCATTGGAGGGAGGGAAACAGCTGTTACCGCTGGGGCCGGTCGCCTCCCAAGAGGCGATCAAGCTGCTGGGCACCAACGGCGGCGGTTTCTTCGGTGCCAACTCCGCCCATCCCTTCGAAAACCCCAGCGCGCTGAGCAATCTGGTTCAGATGGTGGCGATTTTCCTGCTACCCAGCGCACTCTGCTTCGCCTTCGGCCGCAGCGTCGGCGATAGTCGCCAGGGCCACGCCTTGCTATGGGCCATGGCGTTGATCTTCATCGTCGCCGCCAGCGCCGTGATGTATGCCGAACTGCAAGGTAACCCACATCTGATGACGCTGGGCGCCGACAGCAACGGCAATATGGAGGGGAAAGAGAGCCGCTTCGGTATCCTCGCCTCCGCCCTGTATGCCGTCGTAACTACCGCCGCCTCCTGTGGCGCGGTCAATGCGATGCATGACTCGTTTACTGCCCTCGGCGGCATGGTACCGATGTGGCTGATGCAGATCGGCGAGGTGGTCTTCGGCGGCGTGGGCAGCGGACTCTACGGTATGTTGCTGTTCGTCCTGCTCACCGTCTTCATCGCCGGATTGATGATTGGCCGCACCCCCGAGTACCTGGGGAAAAAGATCACGGTCTTCGAGATGAAGATGACCGCGCTGGCCATCCTGATCCCCCCGGCCCTGGTCCTGGTCGGCAGCGCCATCGCCCTGCTGTGTGACGCCGGACGCAGCGCCATCCTCAACCCGGGTGCCCACGGCTTCAGCGAGGTGCTATACGCCTTCTCTTCCGCCGCCAATAACAACGGCAGCGCCTTCGGTGGGCTGAGCGTCAACACGCCGTTCTACAACCTACTGCTGGCGCTCGTCATGCTGCTCGGCCGCTTCGGGGTGATCATCCCCGTCATGGCGATCGCCGGTGCCTTGGCGCTGAAAAAACGCCAACCGGCCGGTAACGGCACCCTGGCGACCCATGGCGCGCTGTTCGTCGGCCTACTGATCGGCACCATCTTGCTGGTCGGCGCCCTAACCTTCATTCCGGCACTGGCGCTCGGGCCAGTCGCCGAGCAGCTACAAACCACGCTGCTACACACCCAGCCGTAAGTGTAAGGACATAGAGAGAATTATCATGAGTCATCAACAGCGAGCCTTGTTCGACCCCGCTCTGCTCAAGACCGCGTTACGGGACGCCCTGCGCAAACTGGACCCACGCGTACAATGGCGTAACCCGGTGATGTTCGTCGTCTACCTGGGCAGCCTGCTAACCAGCTTTATCTGGTTGATGATCCTCAGTGGTCATACCGACGGCAGCGCCGCCTTCACCGGCAGCCTGGCTGTCTGGTTATGGTTTACCGTACTCTTCGCCAACCTGGCCGAGGCCTTGGCCGAGGGGCGCAGCAAGGCGCAGGCCGAGAGCTTAAAAGGCGTGAAGAAGAGCGGTTGGGCCAAGAAACTGCAACAGGCGCAGTATGGCGCACCATGGCAGAAGGTGGCCGCCGAGAGCCTGCGTAAAGGTGACGTGGTGCTGGTCGAGGCGGGTGATACCCTACCCTGCGACGGCGAAGTCCTGGAGGGCGGCGCCTCGGTCGACGAAAGCGCCATCACCGGCGAGTCCGCACCGGTCATCCGCGAGTCGGGCGGCGACTTCTCCTCCGTCACCGGCGGGACGCGGGTCCTCTCCGACTGGCTGGTGGTGCAGTGTAGCGTCAACCCCGGCGAAACCTTTCTCGATCGCATGATCGCCATGGTGGAGGGCGCCAAGCGACGCAAGACCCCCAACGAGATCGCCCTGACCATCCTGCTGATCGCCCTGACGCTGGTATTCCTGCTGGCTTGCGCCACCCTGTATCCCTTCTCACTCTTCGGGGCCCAGGTCAGCCAGATGGGGAGTCCGGTCACCGTCACGGTGCTGGTGGCGCTGCTGGTCTGCCTGATCCCCACCACCATCGGCGGTCTGCTCTCGGCTATCGGTGTCGCCGGCATGAGCCGCATGCTGGGTGCCAACGTCATCGCCACCAGCGGACGAGCCGTCGAGGCCGCTGGCGATGTCGACGTGCTGCTGCTGGATAAGACCGGTACCATCACCCTCGGTAACCGCCAGGCCTCCGAGTTCCTGCCGGTCAATGGGGTCAGTGAGCAACAATTAGCCAGCGCCGCCCAACTGGCTTCACTGGCGGATGAGACCCCGGAAGGGCGTAGCATCGTCGTACTGGCCAAGCAGCGCTTTAACCTGCGGGAACGCGATCTGCACAGCCTGAATGCCACCTTCGTCCCCTTCTCCGCCCAGACACGCATGAGCGGGGTCAACATCCAGGGGCGCATGATCCGTAAAGGCTCCGTCGATGCGATTCGCCGTTATGTTGAATCGGCCGACGGTCACTTCCCGCGCGCCGTAGATGAGACCGTCGAGCGCGTCGCTCGCAGCGGGGCGACCCCCTTAGTGGTGGCCGAAGATGCCTGCATCCTGGGGGTGGTGGCGCTCAAAGATATCGTCAAGGGGGGGATCAAGGAGCGCTTCGCCGAGCTGCGCCGCATGGGGATCAAGACGGTGATGATCACCGGCGATAACCGGCTGACCGCCGCCGCCATCGCCGCCGAAGCCGGGGTAGACGACTTCCTGGCCGAGGCGACACCGGAAGCCAAACTGGCGCTGATCCGCCAATATCAGGCCGAAGGCCGCTTGGTGGCGATGACCGGTGACGGTACCAACGACGCCCCGGCGCTGGCCCAGGCCGACGTGGCCGTGGCGATGAACTCCGGCACCCAGGCCGCCAAGGAGGCGGGCAACATGGTCGATCTGGACTCCAACCCGACCAAACTGATCGAGGTGGTACATATCGGCAAGCAGATGCTGATGACGCGTGGCTCGTTGACCACCTTTAGCATCGCCAACGACGTGGCGAAATACTTCGCCATCATCCCGGCCGCCTTCGCCGCCACCTATCCGCAACTGAATCGACTAAACGTGATGCACCTCAGTTCGCCCTCCTCGGCCATCATGTCGGCGGTGATCTTCAACGCCCTGATCATCGTCTTCCTGATCCCCCTCGCGTTACGCGGCGTGAGTTACCGCCCGCTGAGCGCCGGGGCGCTGTTGCGCCGTAACCTGTGGATCTATGGCGTGGGCGGACTGGTGGTGCCCTTTATCGGCATCAAGCTGATCGATCTGTTATTAACCCTATGCGGCCTGGCTTAAAGGAGCCCACCATGACACAGCCCTTACTACGCCCCACCCTGGTCATGATGCTGGTGCTTACCCTGATCACCGGTATTCTCTATCCCCTGTTAACCACGGCGCTGGCACAGTTGATGTTCCCCTGGCAGGCCAACGGCTCGCTGCTGCAACGCGACGGGCGCCCGGTCGGATCGGCGCTGATCGGTCAATCCTTCCAGCGTGATGACTATTTTTGGCCGCGCCCCTCGGCGACCGCCGACCACCCCTACAACGCCCTGGCCTCCGGCGGCAGCAACCTGGCGGTCAGCAACCCGCTGTTGACCCGCACCCTGGCCGAGCGCGCCGCGCAGCTGCGTCAGCGCGATCCGCTGGAGCCCTACAGCGAGGCGTTACCGGTCGATCTGCTCACCAGCTCTGCCAGCGGCCTCGACCCCGATATTTCGCCGCAGGCGGCCTACTATCAGGCGGCGCGCGTCGCCGCGGCGCGTAGTCTCGCGCTGAGCCGCGTCGAGGCACTGATCGCCGAGCTGCAGCGCGACAGCTGGCCGGCCTTCATCGGTCGGCCGACGGTCAACGTCTTGGCGCTCAATCTGGCGCTGGATCGGCTATCATCGGAGGCAACACCCCGCTTACGCTAACCGTTTTCGCTCGCTAAGGATGTTTCATGGTTGATGATGAACAGCGCCCCGATCCCGACGCCCTGCTGGCACAGGTCGGCGAGCCGGCGCGCGGCAAACTCAAGATCTTCTTCGGTGCCTGCGCCGGTGTCGGGAAAACCTATGCCATGCTCCAGGAGGCGCAGCGTCTGCGCACCCAGGGACTGGATGTGCTGATCGGCGTCGTCGAGACCCATGGGCGCAGCGAGACGGCCGCCCTGCTCGACGGGCTGGAACGCTTGCCGGCCAAGCGCATTCATCATCGTGGCCGTCAGTTGCGTGAGTTTGACCTCGACCGGGCGTTGAGCCGTGCGCCAGCACTGATCCTGATGGATGAGCTGGCGCACACCAACGCCCCCGGTTCACGCCATCCCAAGCGCTGGCAGGATGTCGAGGAGCTGTTAGTAGCGGGCATCGATGTGCTGACCACCGTCAACGTACAGCACCTGGAGAGCCTGAACGACGTGGTCGGTAACGTCACCGGAGTTCAGGTGCGAGAGACGGTACCCGATCGGCTATTCGATGCCGCCAGTGAGGTGGTACTGGTCGATCTGCCACCGGACGATCTGCGCCAGCGCCTCAAGGAGGGCAAGGTCTACATCCCCGGCCAGGCCGAGCGCGCTATCGAGAACTTTTTCCGCAAGGGGAACCTGATCGCCCTGCGCGAACTAGCGCTGCGTCGCACCGCCGACCGGGTCGACGAGCAAATGCGGGAGTTCCGCAGCGGCCCGGGAGGCAGCCGAGTCTGGCATACTCGCGATGCCCTGCTGCTGTGCATCGGTCACTGCGCCGACAACGACAAGCTGGTGCGCACCGCCGCACGTCTGGCCACGCGCCTCGGTTGCGTCTGGCATGCGGTCTATGTTGAAACGCCACGACTTCATCGCTTGCCGGAAAGCGAGCGACGCGCCATCCTGCGTAGCATGCGCCTGGCACAGGAGTTGGGGGCAGAGACCGCCACCCTCTCCGATCCGGCCCCAGAGCGCGCGATTCTACGCTATGCCCGCGAGCATAACCTCGGGAAGATCGTCATCGGCCGCCGCCAACGCGAGACACGACGACTCTCTTGGCCTACGGCCCGCTTCGCCGATCGACTGGCACGCCTCGGCCCCGATCTCGATCTACTGATCGTCGCGGTGGAGGAGCGCCCCGTGGGCCCCCGCGAGAACGATCCCCGTCCCTTCGGGGAGCGCTGGCGCGTACAGATCCGTGGCTTTATGGTCGCCGCGGCGCTGTGCGCCCTGATCTCGCTACTCGGTAAGCTGCTACTCCCCACCTTCGATCAGGTTAACTTGGTGATGATCTACCTGCTCGGCGTGGCGCTGGTGGCGCTCTTCTTCGGCCGCTGGCCCTCGGTGTTCGCCGCCTGTATCAGCGTCGCCAGCTTCGATCTGTTCTTCATTCAACCGCAATGGTCGTTCGCCGTCAGCGACGTCCAGTATCTGGTCACCTTCGGGGTGATGTTGATCGTCGGCATCCTGATCGGCAACCTCACCGCAGGCATGCGCTATCAGGCGCGCGTGGCGCGTTACCGCGAGCAACGCGCCCACCATCTGTATGAGATGTCCAAGGCGCTGGGCAATGCCCTCAACCAAGAAGCGGTAATCCGCAGTAGCTGTGCCTCGCTCAACCACAGCTTCGGCGCCCGTACTACCCTGCTGTTACCCGATGCGGAAGGCCAGTTGCATTGCCATCAGGGGGATGAGGCCGGGGTCGCCAACGTCGATCTGGCCATCGCCCAGTGGTGCCGCGATCGCGGCCAACCCGCCGGTGCCGGTACCGATACCCTACCCGGCGTCCCCTATCAGCTGTTACCGCTCTCCAGCACCCAGACCACCTACGGGGTGCTGGCTATCGAGCCCGCGAATCTGCGTCAGCTGATGGTGCCGGAGCAACAACGCCTATTGCAGACTTACAGCGTCCTGATCGCCAACGCGCTGGAGCGTTTACATTTGGCGCATAGCGCGGCGGCGGCGCGCCTGGAGGCCGAACGCGAGCAACTGCGTAACTCACTACTGGCCGCGCTCTCACACGATCTCCGCACCCCGCTGACGGTACTCTTCGGTCAGGCGGAGATCCTCACCCTGGATCTGGCCAGCGAAAACTCCGTTCATGCCCCGCAGGCTGGTGAGATCCGCCAACAGATCCTCAATACCTCGCGCCTGGTCAACAACCTGTTGGATATGGCGCGTCTTCAATCCGGCGGCTTCCGCCTACGCCAGGAGTGGCAATCCCTGGAGGAGATCGTCGGCAGCGCCCTACACACCCTGGAACCGATGCTGGCCGCCCATCCGCTACACCTTCACCTGCCGCCAGATCTACCGCTGGTCTACTGTGACGGGGCGCTGCTCGAACGGGTGTTGCAGAATCTGCTGGAGAACGCCGGGAAATACGCGGGGGGCACCGCAGCCATCACCATCAGCGCGTGCGTCACGGCGGAGGGGCTGGAAGTCGAGGTCAGTGATGATGGCAATGGCATCGCCAACGCGCAACGCCAGCAGATCTTCAACAAGTTCACCCGTGGCGATAAGGAATCCGCCATCCCCGGCGTCGGTTTGGGGTTAGCGATTTGTCGTGCCATTATTGAGGTACACGGTGGTAAAATCTGGCTGGAATGCCCGCCAGACGGCGGTGCCCATTTTCACTTTACGCTACCGTTGCAAGCCGCACCGGAGATTGAACCGGAAACCGATGTGGAGATGACAGATCAATCGTGACCACGACCCCGATAACCATCCTGATCGTCGAAGACGAACAAGCCATCCGCCGCTTCGTGCGCGCCGCCCTGGAAAACGAGGGGTGGCGAGTTAACGAGGCCGACGGCCTACAACGCGGTTTGATCGAGGCGGGCACTCGCCAACCCGATCTGATCATCCTCGATCTCGGCCTACCGGATGGCGATGGGATCGAGTTTATTCGTGATCTGCGCCGCTGGAGCGCCATTCCGTTGATCGTGTTGTCGGCTCGCAGCGACGAGGCCGACAAGATCGCGGCGCTGGACGCCGGGGCGGAGGACTTTCTCAGTAAGCCATTCGGCATCGGCGAATTACTGGCACGTGTACGCGTCGCCCTACGGCGCCATACGCGCCAGCAGCAGGAGAGTCCATTGGTTTGCTTCGGCGAGGTGCAAGTCGATCTGCTACAACGCAGCGTGACACGCGCCGGCGAGTCGCTACACCTGACCCCGATCGAGTTCCGTCTGCTGGCCGAGCTGATCGCCAACAGCGGCAAGGTGTTAACGCAACGCCAGTTACTCAACAGCGTCTGGGGACCCAACTACGTCGAGCATAGCCACTATCTGCGCATCTATATGGGGCATCTACGCCAGAAGCTAGAGCTGGAGCCGGCGCGCCCGCGCCATCTCCTCACCGAAACCGGCGTCGGTTACCGTTTTATGCCCTGAAGCCAAGGAGGCCCCGCGCCTCAACCGGGCCGTTGCGCGCGATAAAACAACGCCGCGCAAGGCGCGGCGTTGGTCAGGCTATCAGACGAGCAGCGGCGATTAGGCGTTAGCCAATACGGCGCTAACAATATCGACCGCCTCTTTCTCAATACGTTGGCGATGCTCTGCCCCCAAGAAGCTTTCACAGTAAATCTTGTAAGCTTCCTCGGTACCGGAAGGACGCGCAGCGAACCACCCGTTGTCGGTCATGATCTTCAGCCCCCCGATCGGCGCATCGTTACCCGGCGCACGGGTCAAGCGTGCGGTGATCGGGTCGCCGGCCAACCGATCGGCCTGCACCATCTCGGGAGAGAGGCGAGACAAGGCGGCCTTCTGGGCATGCGTCGCCGGCGCTTGCAGGCGGTTATAACTCGGTGAGCCGAAACGCTCAGCCAGCGCAGCGTAGTGTTGCTGTGGATTCTTACCGGTCTGTGCGGTGATCTCCGCCGCCAGCAGACACAGGATGATGCCATCCTTATCAGTGGACCACGGCGTACCGTTGAAGCGCAAGAAGGAGGCACCGGCGCTCTCTTCTCCGCCAAAGCCCAGACTGCCATCAAATAAGCCATCGACGAACCACTTGAAGCCGACCGGAACCTCGACCAGACGGCGATCGAGCGCCTTGACCACTCGATCGATCATCGCGCTGGAGACCAGGGTCTTACCGACGGCAACCTCGGCCCCCCACTGCGGGCGATGACGGAACAGGTAGTCGATGGCAACGGCCAGATAGTGGTTCGGGTTCATCAATCCGGCAGGCGTCACGATGCCGTGGCGGTCGTAGTCCGGATCGTTGGCAAAGGCCAGATCGAAACGGTCACGCAACGCCAACAGACCCGCCATGGCGCTCTCGGAGGAGCAATCCATACGGATCACGCCATCGTGGTCCAGGTGCATGAAACGGAAGGTCTGATCGATATGGTCGTTGACCAGGGTCAGATCCAGACCGTAATGCTCGCCGATACGCTGCCAATACTCGATGCCGGAGCCACCGAGCGGATCGACACCCAGCTTCAGCCCGGCACGCTGGATGGCCGGCATGTCGACGATATCACGCAAATCTTCGACATAAGGCTGTACCAGATCGCGCGCATGGATCTGCCCACTGCGCCAGGCGGCCGCCAGGGTCAGGCGCTTCACGCCCGCCAGATCCGCGGCCAACAGCTGATTCGCGCGCTGCTCGATCACCTGAGTCAGGTTGGTGTCAGCCGGACCGCCGTTGGTTGGGTTGTATTTGATGCCGCCATCTTCCGGAGGATTATGAGAAGGGGTGATGACAATCCCGTCGGCCAGCGCGCCGCCGTGGCGATTATGCGTCAGAATGGCATGCGACACCGCGGGCGTCGGCGTGAAGCCATTGTTCTCCTGCACCACCACCTCGACGCCATTCGCGCTCAATACCTCCAGCACGCTGATAAAGGCCGGCTCGGAAAGGGCATGGGTATCCTTACCAACGAAGCAGGGGCCGGTGACGCCATTGGCCTTACGCACCTCGGCGATGGCCTGGGCGATGGCCAGGATATGTGCCTCATTGAAGCTCTGGCGCTGAGCGCTCCCCCGGTGGCCGGAGGTACCAAACTTCACGGCATGAGCCGGATTATCCACCTGCGGACGCAGGCTGTAATACTGTGCAACCAGCTGAGCCACATTGATCAAATCGCTCTGCCGGGCAGGCTGCCCGGCGCGCGGGTGATTTGCCATCTGCGCTTCTCCCTAACGCTTGTTATTCATTAGATTGTGCCGCAAACTTTCTCGATCAGCTCCCCAGGGAACTGCATCGCTTGCATGATATGTTCAATCATGGCGCGCTTACGACCCGAGTTGGTATTGGTGATCACCCAATAAGGGGTGTCGGGGACTTGCTTGGGTTTCGTGTGGTTGCCACTCTGCAACAGCGTGTTCCTATCGCCGGCAAAGTAGACGCGGGTGCGCCCATGCAGGGCATCCGTTGCCGCCGCAAACCCTTCGGCGTCAATATGGTAGAGCGTGGTCAACACCAGCATGAAGCGGCCGACCGCTCTGTTCTGTTCTGCGTATTCGTCCGACAACAGCAATTCGCGCACGCTACGCACGCGATCCTGCGGTTGCGGCGCGCGAATAGCCAGGGGGGCTACCGGGAGCGGGGCGGCGACGTTGGCCGTCTTATTCTCCATGCCGACCTTCAACAGCCGGCGCAGAATGTCGGAAGCACTCTCGCCAATACGCTGGGTGTGGCTGGCAATATAGCGGTAAAGCTCCTCATCGACTTCAATCGTTTTCATCGTTATCCAGTACTTTTGCTACTCAGTCAGCCTGGATTATAAGGTCAAACGCCGTGAGCGGATAGCGTTTAGCGCCACGCCGAGGCGATTAAGACGCATTTTGTGGTGTCATGCGCGGCTATCCCGCGACGGACAATCGGCCTACGCCTGTGGTAACCTAATGGTAACATTCCACCTACAATTCGTTGAATGATGATCCTACACCTGAACCACCAGCTGCATCCTGCACAACAGACGCGACGTTATCCTCCGTTGCTACTGATCCACGGACTCTTTGGCTCCTTGGACAATTTAGGGCTACTCGCGCGCGAACTGAAACGCGACCGCGACGTGTTGCAGGTCGACTTACGTAATCATGGTCTCTCCGGCCACACCCCACAGATGAGTTACGATCTGATGGCCGAGGATCTTGCCGCGCTGATCGCCCATTACGATCTGGCACCGATGGACATCATCGGCCACTCGATGGGCGGCAAGGCGGCGATGCGTCTGGCGTTACGCCATCCGCAGCAGGTGCGCCGCCTGGCGGTGCTGGACATGGCCCCGGTCGCCTACCCGACTCGCCGCCACGATGCGGTCTTCGCCGCCCTCTATGCGGTAGAGGAGGCCGCCGTCGAGACACGCCCGCAGGCCGCCGCAATCCTGCGCCGCTATCTCCAGTCGGAGGGCGTGGTGCAGTTCCTGCTGAAATCCTTCCATCGCGGCCAATGGCGCTTTAACCTGACGGCACTAGACCAGCACTACCCCGCCATCCTCGGCTGGGATGAGCAACCGCCCCATCCGGGCGATACACTGTTTATCAAGGGTGCCGACTCCCCCTACCTGCTCGATGACTACCGTCCGGCGATCCTGCGCCAATTTCCCCATGCCCGCGCCCATGTCATCTATGGTACCGGTCATTGGTTGCACGCCGAACAGCCGGAAAAGGTACTCCATGTGCTGCATCGCTTCCTCGATACCCCTGACGAGGCGTCGCGATAACCACCGGTAGCGGCGCGAAACACACGCCATCCACGCCAGGCCGAGAAAGGATTGTCGCTGCTGCGCTCCCTAGGGTATGATGGCGCGCTAAAATCGACGGCAGGTCAATGCACGCTGCCGATGGGGAAAATCCCGAATATATGTTAATCGGAGCGCGGATTTCCCGCGCTCTCTTCTCCTTGCAGTACCGCTACCTGAATATGGCCAAAGAACAAACGGACCGCACGACGCTCGATCTGTTCGCGGATGAACGTCGTCCAGGTCGTCCTAAAACCAACCCGCTCTCCCGGGAAGAGCAGTTGCGGATCAATAAGCGTAACCAGCTGCGCCGCGATCGGGTCAAGGGGCTACGCCGCGTCGAGTTGAAGATGAACGAGGAGGCGGTAGCCATCCTCAATCGCCTGGCGCACGAGCGTAATATCAGCCGCAGCGAGCTGATCGAGCAGATGCTGCTCAGTCAGCTACCGACGCACGACTGAGCGGCGAAGCACGCCTCATCCAGACACCGGCGGCGCAACGCACAATGACGATAAAGGCGTGATGCCAAAGGTGTTATAGTATCGACTGGTAGGTAGGCTGGTAGCGACGCTCGCCCACGGCCACACCCGGTGGGTTCCCGTGGCGGCGGCACACAGCCTGATTCAATTTCTGAGATAAAAGGTAAATTCGCGATATGGCAATCGTAGGTATTTTCTTTGGCAGCGACACCGGCAACACGGAAAACATTGCTAAGATGATCCAGAAGCAACTGGGTAAAGACGTTGCGGAAGTTCATGACATTGCCAAAAGCAGCAAAGAAGATCTCGCCGCGTTCGACATTCTGCTGCTCGGTATCCCGACCTGGTACTACGGCGAGGCACAGTGTGATTGGGATGACTTCTTCCCCACCCTGGAAGAGATCGACTTCTCTGGCAAGCTGGTCGCCCTGTTTGGTTGCGGTGATCAGGAGGACTATGCCGAGTACTTCTGTGACGCGATGGGCACCATCCGCGATCTGGTCGAAGCGCGTGGCGCGACCCTGGTTGGGCACTGGCCGACCGCTGGTTACCACTTCGAGGCGTCCAAGGCGCTGGTGGATAACGAGACCTTCGTTGGCCTGGCCATCGATGAAGATCGCCAACCGGAACTGACCGCCGAGCGCGTCGACGCCTGGGTAAAACAGATCAGCGCCGAGATGCATCTGGCCGAGATCCTGGGTTAATCCCTCACGGGTACCTGCCGGTCGCCAGCTTGGCGTCTGATAGCCGGCAGGTATCCCAGCCATCAATAAAAACGATACCCTGACTAATCATCGCGTCTTTTCTCCCTATCCTCCTGATTATACTGATACTCTCCTGTTTATTCCGTCCCTATCCCCCGCGCGGGGCGGCGGCGGCGCGGTTCCCATTTCCGCCTATCGGCCTTATAATCAAACTCACTATTATTTCTGTTCGGCAGCGGCCTCTAGGTTCTGCCGGGCTCTGTGACAGGACAGAATCCGAATGACTGACAACAATATTGCGCTAAAGAAAGCTGGCCTGAAAGTCACGCTTCCCCGTCTCAAGATTCTGGAAGTACTGCAAGATCCCGTGTGTCATCATGTCAGTGCCGAAGAGTTATATAAGAAGCTGATCGATATGGGTGAGGAGATCGGTCTGGCCACGGTCTACCGTGTACTAAACCAGTTCGACGATGCAGGCATCGTCACCCGCCACAACTTCGAGGGCGGTAAGTCAGTCTTCGAACTGACCCAACAGCATCACCATGATCATCTGATCTGCCTGGATTGTGGCAAGGTGATCGAGTTTAGTGATGAGTCCATCGAGAAACGCCAGCAGGAGATCGCCAAGAAGCACGGCATCCAGCTGACCAACCACAGCCTCTATCTGTATGGTCACTGCGCTTCCGGGGCCGATGGCGAGGGCGACTGCCGTAACGACGAGTCGCTACATGACGAGAAGGCATAACGGCGTCTACGGCGTTCCATATACGGCCCTATGAGGCCGTTTTTTTTCGCCATCGGATAGGATGGCGCCCATCGGGACGGGTTAAAGGCCCTCACAAAAAGGCGCGGCCTGTTCTGAACGCGTTAAATCCAAAGACAATAAGGCAGAGCCAATACCTGTCGCGGCCCCCCACCCTAGGCGGAGGCTTATGTCGGGATAAAAAAAATGCCCTCATGATGAGGGCAATCACTACTTACTACTCAGTTCGAAATCGGAAAGTTCTGCGCAGCGAGGGCCGAAGGGCCGCACCGCGAAAGCCCCCGCGCAAGCGGGGGCATGAGAGGGTAACGTCCTCGCGAGCCGTTAGGACTTGACGGACTCGACGCGGCTAAAGCGCTTGCCATCCGGCGATACGGTACGGACCTGTACCTCACCACTCACGGCCGGCTTCGCCTTGGCATCGTAACGCTGCCAGTGTTTACCGCCGTCGATGGAGTACTCAACCACCAGACCCGGCATCGCCACGTTGGTCTCCAGCTTGCCGTCGACCACACGCGCCCCCGGCTGCGGTACACGATAGGCCACGCCAGACTTATCCATCTTCGCCAGTTCACGCTGTCCCATCAGGTTGGCGAAACGCTGCCAATCCTTCAGCAGAGCCTGCTGATCGACCAGGTGAGTCTCGCCGCCCTTATACTCACGACCCGCCTGATACGGCTGCTCCCAACCCGCCTGATGCCAGGCGCGCTCGGCCACCGCCATGATGCGCGGATAGATCTTGTACTCCATCATGTCGTCGGTACGCACCACCTCGCTCCACAGCTGCGCGGAGAGGCCATAGGCGCCCGGCCACGGCTTGTCACTCTTGGCGCTGAAGTAGTTACCGTCGCGATCGACCGATGTTTCGGCGTTCTGCGGCAGGTTATCCGGCGCGAAGGCGAAGATCTTACGCTCATCGTTAAAGCGGGTACCCCAGTAGTAACCGTTCTCTTTCGGGTTCACCTCATACGGGAAGTCCATGTAGACATAATCCGGGCTGGAGATGATCACCTCATAGCCTTTATTCGCCCAATCGTTGGCCGAATCGAAACCACCCCAATACAGGGTATCCCAGAAGTTCACCCCGACGCGCGGCGTCGCGAAGGCCTTGGCATCCTTGGCATCCTTCAGGCCATCCTGCCAGGCCTGCATCTTGCCGATGCCGTGATCCTTGACCATCTTGCTGACTTCAACGGCGAAGTAGCTCGGTAGGTGCTCCATATCGGCCACCTTGCCCTCTTTGATCATCGCCTGACACATCTGGGACTTAGCCCACGGCTTGTCCTCTTTGCTCAGGTCGATCATCCCCTTGCCCGCTTCCGGCTTGTTCACGTCGGTGTAACCCGGCCCTAAGCGGATGTTCTTCGCCTCGTCACCACCGAAGTGCCAAGTGGTCAGCGGTTGACCCGCCTCGCGGTGCATCTGGGCGATTTCGCCGATCACCTTATCCACGAAGCGCTTGGAGGAGTCCAGGCACGGGTTGAGGTAGCTGTGGCGATCGTAGAACTGCACCGAGGTGGTGTTGGAGTCATCGGTCGGATCCAGCAGGCGGTACTCGTTAGCGCCCTTCTCGTCGCCTGCCGCCTTCAGCTTGTTATAACGCGCCTCCATCGCCACCACCGCCGCACGGGCGTGGGCCGGCATGTCGATCTCTGGGATCACCTCAATCTGGCGTGCCTGAGCATATTTCAGCAGCTTGATATAGTCGGCACGGGTGAAGTAGCCGCTGCCATTGTTGTCGCTATCTGGGCCTGAGCCCAACTGCGGCAGCAGGCACGTCTGCTCGCTCAGATCGTGGCAGCGCTTACCGCCGATCTCGGTCAGTTCCGGCAGCCCCGGGATCTCAATACGCC